>JAHYJH010000026.1 GCA_019429185.1 Vicingaceae bacterium | reverse complement strand
TTTCGTATCACACAATTTTAGCTGCTATAAATCGTTTTACAGCCATATTATCATTAAACTATGTTGTGGAAACAAAAAATTGTACTTATTTGTTGTGCCGTAATGCAACTTTCTCAGCAAACCCTAAATACAAATAGATTCGAAATACAAGATATCGAAATCTAGTTTGCCTCTTCCAATTTATTTTCAGCACAACTAAAAAAATCTGTATACCCCTCTCAGCGTAGCAAATGCTACGCTTTTTTATATTCTTTTAGATTTTATCTATATCGAGTAACTTTTTAAGTTAGCAAAATTCATTGCACTTACTTCACCCTCGTATAAGCCACTACTTTAGTTTCAAAAAATTCTTCCTCAAAAAAGTCGGAGATAGGAAAGATATCTACTTTTTTGTTGCTTTCTTCAATTTCCTCAGCTAAATCACCACCTTTTAAAAACAAGATGCCATTTTTAAGTTCGTGTTCGCCATTAGGCAAGAGTTTGCCTTTTACCCATGGTAAAAACTTTGCAATACGCGTTACTGCTCGGGTTACCACAAAATCAAATTGTCCGTTAACATCTTCAGCTCGTTGGTGGTAGGCTTTTATGTTGGTTAAGCCTAATCTGTCTGCAATTTCGTTTACTACTTTAATTTTTTTACCAATAGAGTCAACTAACACAAATTGGCAGTTGGGGTATAAAATAGCCAATGGAATTCCAGGGAATCCACCGCCTGTACCTACATCCAGAATTTTTGTACCATCTTTAAAATTGACCACTTTGGCAATTGCTAAGGAGTGCAGCACATGTTTCAGGTAAAGCTCATCAATATCTTTTCTGGAAATCACGTTAATTAGAGCATTCCAATCTTTGTATAGCGGAGCCAACATAGTAAATTGGTGTAATTGTTCTTCACTTAAATCGGTAAAATATGTTGTTATCAGTTTCATTTGTTGTTTAAAGTTAAACGTTTGATGTTCGAGGTTTGATGTTTTCTAATTCACACACCAAATTATTTCTAAGTACTTCTAAAAACTCCAACTTCTAAGTACTTTAAGTACTCCAGGCACTCCTAAGTACTTTAAGTACTCCAGGCACTCCTAAGTACTTTCTAGTTCCAAGTTTCATTAATTTCTCCTATATATTTTAAAATCCCTTCACCACCAATTTTACTTTCGGCTGAAGTAGTAAAATGAGGCGGTATTTCTTCCCAATACTTCAACATTTCTTTTTTGTAGTGCATGATGTTTTTATTCAAATTTGAGCTGTTTAGTTTGTCAATTTTGGTAAAAACTATAGCAAACGGAATTTGTTTTTCACCCAACCATTCCATAAAATCGAGGTCAATTTGTTGAGGAGGAAGCCTCGAATCTATTAAGACAAAAAGGTTTAATAAATTTTCTCGTTGAAGAATGTAATCGGAAATAAAACCTTGCCATTTCAGTCTGTTTTTTTGCGATGTTTTAGCGTATCCATAACCTGGTAAATCAACCAAATACCAGTTGTCATTAATCAAAAAATGATTGATAAGCTGTGTTTTTCCTGGGGTTTGCGAAATTTTAGAAAGTTTTTTGTTGTTGGTAAGGTAATTTATTAAGGAAGATTTCCCAACATTAGACCGACCAATAAAAGCATATTCGGGTAATGTTGGCTCAGGACAAAGTTCAATTTTAGTGTTGCTAATTACAAATTCTGCTGATTTAATCTTCATTTTTTTGAGTTTGAATCTTTAATTTTTTGTTACTACTTAGCCACCTATTTTTTTCTTTTTTGCCACAGATTACACAGATTTTTACTCCCGATAGCTATAGGGAGATAACCGCTTTCAGCGGTTATTTTTGTGAAAATTTAAACACCACGAGTAGCATCAACACGTTATCAAACAATAAACAAGTCGTTGATAAATCTGTGAAACAAATCTGCGCAAACCTGTGTAATATGTGGCATTAAGGGTGGTTGAGTAGTAACAAATTTTTTTTATGACTTCGTATTAAGCCCCCAAAAGTAGCTATTTGTTTTTTATTCTATATAGGATTTTTCCAAAACAAAACTTTCCCACATTTTTTCAACATCATAATTAAAACAATTTCAAAAAGTTACACTTTATTAAGTAACCCAAATAGTCTTGTTTTCGTTAAAAGTTATCAACAAAGTGGTAGAAAGTGGTAGAAAGTGGTAAAAAAGTTTTTATATTTACACTTTCAAAAACAAAAACCTGATTGTAAGCAAATTGTATGGCAAATTTCATTGGAGAGTTTGAATGTAAGATAGATGCGAAGGGCAGATTAATGCTTCCTTCGGGTTTGCGTAAGCAATTAGATCCTGCTGCTCAAGAACGATTTGTGTTAAATAGAGGTTTTGAAAAATGTTTGGTATTGTATCCAAAAAATGAATGGGAAGGAATTAGCTCTGAAGTAAATAAACTTAATCAATATGTGAAAAAAAATAGAGAGTTTATTCGCTATTTCTATAGAGGAGCAACCGAATTGGGGTTAGATGCGGTAGGAAGAATTCTTTTTCCAAAACAACTGTTAACCTATGCTTCAGTTGAAAAAGAAGTGGTGTTGTTTGCTTATTCAAACAGAATAGAAGTGTGGGATGCAGAAACCTACAATAATTTACTAACCGATGAGCCTGATGATTTCGCCAACTTGGCGGAAGAAGTAATGGGTGGAGCTTCATCAAAAAAAGAGGACGATAATGATGTATCATAATGCTGTGTTGTTGCACGAATCGGTTGGAGGATTAGCGATAAAGGCAAATGATGTGGTGGTAGATGTTACGTTTGGAGGTGGTGGTCATTCAAAAGAAATTTTAAACCAATTAGGCGTTGAAGGAAAGTTGTTTGGGTTTGATCAAGATGAAGATGCTGTTCAGAATAGCTTAGATGATGCTCGATTTATATTGGTAAAACAGAACTTTCGTTATTTGAAAAATTACTTAAAGCTCTACAAAGCGGTTCCAGTTGATGGGATTTTGGCAGACTTAGGCGTTTCTTCACATCAATTTGATGAAGGTTCGAGAGGTTTTTCCATTCGATTTGATGGACCACTCGATATGCGTATGAATAAAAACGGAAAATTAACTGCTGCTCAAATTGTGAATGAATATGATGAGCAAAAGTTATTGTGGATTTTCAGAAATTATGGAGAGCTAAACAATGCAAAACGGTTGGTGGAGGAATTAATGAGTTACAGAAATATGTCAAAATTAACCACCACACAACAACTTATTGAAATTGCTGAAAAATGTGTACCAGGCAAGATGCGAAATAAATACTTAGCTCAGGTTTTTCAGGCAATTAGAATTGAAGTGAATGATGAAATGAATGCACTAAAAGAAATGATAGAACAAGCACACGAAGTGCTAAAACCAGGAGGAAGATTTTCGGTAATAACCTATCACTCATTAGAAGACAGGTTGGTGAAAAACTATATTAAAAACGGAAAGTTTGAAGGCGAAGTTGAAAAAGATTTTTTTGGAAACCCACAATTAAAATTTAAAGCAATTAACCGAAAACCAATAACACCAAGTGCCGAAGAACTAAAAATAAACAACAGAGCAAGAAGTGCGAAATTGAGAATAGCGGAAAAAATTTAAAAATGTGTGAATGTGTGAATTGAAAATGTAACAAAAAACTATTAACTAAAGAGGCTTTGTGCGATGGCAAAGTTACCCTTCGGGGGATTTAGGGGGCTAATAACAAACAAATGAACAGACTAAAATCAAAAGAAAACCCAACACAACCAGAAGAAAAAGAGGTGAGAGCAAAATCGCCTAACTTTTTTACTTCTTTGATTACGGGTAGCTTTTTAGCTAAGGAGAATGTGGTGCGGGGATTACCTTTTGTGTTGTTTCTTACTTTTTTAGGGCTTCTTTATATAGCGAATGGCTACAACACCGAAAAATTAGTAAGAGAATTAGATGAAATTAATGATGAAATGAAAGAATTGCGTTCGGAATACATTACCATAAAATCAGATTTGAATTATGAGAGTAAGCAATCTCAGGTAGCTTCAAAAAGTGAATTGTTTGGAGTGAAAGAATCAACAGTACCACCAACAAAGATAATTGTTAGTGCAAAAGAATTGAAACAAATACAAGAATGAGTAACGAAAAGAAAGACATATTATCTCGAGTTTATTTGGTGTATGTTGTTGTTGTTGTCTTTGCGTTGGTAATAATTGGACAGACGGTAAATGTTCAAATCGTTCAGGGGGCTCAATGGAAAGAAAAAGCAGAGAATCTCACTATTTTTTATAACAGTATTGAAGCGGTGAGAGGAAACATTTATGCTGAAGATGGGAGTTTGTTAGCCACCTCAGTTCCTAAGTATGAAGTGCGTTTTGACGCAAACACACCTTCTGTTTCGGATGATTTTTTTTATGAAAAAATAGATTCTTTAGCTTTAAAATTAAGTCAACTCTATCCCGAAAAATCAAAGAAACAATATTTATCGGAATTAATCACAGCAAGAAAAAAAGGAGCTAGGTATCATTTAATCAGACGCAATGTAAAGTTTACCGATTTAAAAGAAATGGAGACTTTTCCCATTTTCAGAAAAGGAAAATACAAAGGAGGCTTTATATATACACAACAAAACAAAAGAGTAAAACCATTTAATATTTTGGCAGCTCGAACTATTGGTTATGATAGAGAAGGTATTCAACCTGTTGGGATTGAAGGGGCTTATAGCAAAGAATTAAAAGGAATAAATGGAAAAAGATTGGAGCAAAAAATTGCAGGAGGCGTTTGGATGCCGATTAGCGATGAAAACGAAATTGAACCTGTTGACGGAAGTGATGTTTATTCAACGATAGACATCAATATTCAGGATGTTGCGGAAAATGCACTACTTAAACAACTTCAGTTACACCACGCAGGCTATGGTTGTGTGGCTGTTATGGAAGTGGCAACAGGCGAAATAAAGGCAATTGCCAACCTACAAATGAATAAAGATAGTTCTTATTATGAATCATACAATTTTGTTGTTGGAGCAGCTACTGAGCCAGGTTCTACATTCAAACTAGCCTCGTTAATGGCAGCTTTTGAAGATGGCTATTTAACTTTAGATGATGTGGTAAATACCGAAGATGGAACTACTCGGTTTTATGATGCAGTGATGCGAGATTCTCACAAAGGAGGTTATGGCACTATTTCTATAAAAGAAGCTTTTGTTAAATCTTCTAATGTGGCTATTTCTAAGGAAATTAACAGGGTTTATACCAAAGAACCTCAAAAATTTATTGACAGATTAAATAAAATGTATGTCAACAAGAAATTAGACATTGAACTATCTGGCGAAGGAACACCAAATATTAAAAATACTACAGACAAAACTTGGTCTGGGATTACACTCCCTTGGATGTCGATAGGTTATGAGGTAGAGCTTACCCCACTAAATATGCTAACTTTTTATAATGCGGTTGCCAATAATGGAAAAATGGTAAAACCCAAGTTTGTAAAAGAAATAAGATATAGAGGGAAGTTGGTTAGAACAATCGAAACGGAAGTGTTAAACCCTTCCATCTGTTCGCAAAAAACTATTGATATGGCTAAAGAAATGCTAGAAGCAGTTGTTGAAGAAGGAACAGCAAGAAACCTAAAAAACAATACCTATAAAATTGCTGGAAAAACTGGAACAGCACAAATTGCAAATAAAAAATTAGGTTATAAATATAAAGGAGATATAAAAGTAAGTCACCAAGCATCATTTGTGGGTTATTTTCCCGCTGATAATCCTAAGTATTCTTGTATTGTTGTAGTAAATGCTCCATCAAAAGGAGTGTATTATGGGAATTTGGTTGCAGGTCCTATTTTTAAAGAAGTTGCCGATAAAGTTTATGCAACCAGTATAGATATTCATAAAGCAATTAATAAAACTGAAAACCTTGCATTATCTCGCATTCCTTATGCTAAAGATGGAAATTATTTCGATTTAAAAACGATTTACACCCAATTTAATATTAAAACAACCGAAAACAAAGCAATAGATGAATGGGCAAAAATAAGTACTACTCCAACTGAAGTAATTATAAGTTCAAGAAAAATTGCTCCAATTTATGTGGCAGATGTGGTTGGAATGAGCATTAAAGATGCTTTGTATATACTAGAAAATCAGGGGCTGAGGGTTGTTTTTGCAGGAAAGGGAACAGTAAAAAATCAATCTATATTGCCTGGAAGTAAAATTATAAAAGGAGAAAAAATAAGACTAACGCTAGAACTATAAAAACAACAAGGGGTCATGACCCCTTGTCAAAGAAATAAAACAACAACAACAAACAGGAGAATGACTCCTTGTCAAAAGAAAAATGAAACAACTAAAAGACATATTGTATAAAACGGGTATTGAAGAGCTAATTGGCTCTACTAATATTGATGTAGAAAAAATTTGCTTTGATTCTCGAAAGGCAGAAAAAAACAGTCTTTTTGTTGCTGTTTTAGGAACAGTAGTTGACGGACATCAATTTATTAATCAAACTATAGAAAAAGGTGCTATTGCTGTAGTTTGTGAGGTATTTCCTGAAAAATTAGTTGAAAACATAACTTATATAAAAGTAAAAAATTCTGCTGCAGCACTTGGTATTATAGCGGCAAACTTTTTCGATAATCCTTCTTCCGAAATTAAATTAGTTGGAATTACAGGTACAAATGGAAAAACTACAACAGCTACTTTATTACATGAATTATTTACACAATTAGGACATAAAACAGGATTACTTTCAACCGTAATAAATAAAATTGGTAGAGAAGATTTTCCATCAACACATACTACGCCTGATGCTATCCAATTAAATGCATTACTAAGAATGATGGTTGATGAAGGTTGTACCTATTGTTTTATGGAAGTAAGTTCTCACTCCATTCATCAGCACAGAATTACTGGCGTTGAATTTACTGGTGCTATATTCACTAACATCACACACGACCATTTAGATTATCACAAAACCTTTGATGAATATATAAAGGCAAAGAAAATGTTTTTTGATACACTTTCAGATAAAGCATTTGCATTAGTAAACAAAGATGATAAAAACGGGTTGGTAATGCTGCAAAATTGCCAAGCAACCAAGCGAACCTACGGTTTAAAAACAATGACCGATTTTAGCTGCAAGGTGCTAGAAAGCGATTTTTCTGGAATGTTATTAAACATTGATAACAACGAAGTTTGGACAAAATTAATTGGAGGTTTTAATGCCTACAACTTACTATCCATCTATGCAACAGCCATTTTATTGAATGAAGATAAATTACAAGTATTAACCGAGCTTAGCAATTTAACTTCGGTAGAAGGTAGGTTTCAGTACATCAAATCTGCTGAAAATGTGGCTGCCATTGTTGATTATGCACACACACCCGATGCTCTGAAAAATGTGTTAGAAACCATCAAAGAAATTAGAACAGGAAACGAAAAAGTGATAACTGTTGTAGGTTGCGGTGGCGATAGAGATAAAGCAAAACGACCAATTATGGCAAAAATTGCGTGCGATTTTTCTGACAAAGTGATACTTACTTCAGACAATCCTCGCTCCGAAAATCCCGAACAAATAATTGCTGAAATGCGATTAGGTGTTGAACCACAATATTTTAAAAAGGTGTTGGCTATTACTAACCGAGAAGAAGCAATAAAAACAGCTTGTGCCTTAGCTGACGCCAATGATATTATTTTGGTTGCTGGAAAAGGACACGAAAAATATCAAGAGATTAATGGAGAAAAATTCCCTTTTGATGATTTGGAAATTTTGAAAAGAACATTTAATTATTAACAAAAAAATATGCTATACTACCTTTTTCACTATCTAAACTCGCTAGATTTTCCTGGAGCAGGAGTTTTTGAATACATTTCTTTTAGAGCTGCAATGGCAGTTATTGTTTCATTAATTATTTCCATGATTTTTGGGAAACGAATTATCCAAAAACTACAAATGCTTCAAGTGGGTGAAATTGTAAGGGATTTAGGGTTGGAAGGACAAATGAAAAAACAAGGCACTCCAACAATGGGGGGGCTTATCATTTTAGCCGCTATTCTTATCCCAACCTTATTGTTTGCCAAATTAGATAACATTTATGTGATTTTAATGCTTGTTTCTACTGTTATGTTGGGAGCGATAGGATTTATAGATGACTACATTAAAGTTTTTAAAAAAAATAAAGAAGGATTAGCTGGAAAATTCAAAGTATTAGGACAAATTATGGTAGGTATTGTTGTTGGAACGATACTTTATTTTAATGATGGAGTGGTGGTTAAGCAAAAAATTGTTGATGCCAACGCACCAGCTCATGTGAGTTATCAAATTGAAAATGATGTTGAAACAAGAGTAGTTGAAAATTATTCTTGGAAAGAAGTAAAATCTACATTAACAACCATTCCATTTCTTAAAAATAATGAGTTCGATTATGCAGCTTTAACCACTTGGGCAGGAAAATATGCCTATTTGCTTGGTGGAATTTTATTTATTTTAATAGTAATAATAATTGTTACAGCTGTTTCAAATGGAGCAAATATGACCGATGGGTTGGATGGATTGGCAACTGGAACGTCAGCCATAATAGGGGTAACACTTGCCATTTTTGCTTATGTTTCAGGTAATACGATTTTTGCTGAATACCTCAATATAATGTATATCCCTAATTCGGGTGAGTTGGTAATTTTTAGTGCTGCATTTGTTGGAGCTTGCGTAGGTTTTTTATGGTACAATTCCTATCCAGCTCAAGTTTTTATGGGCGATACTGGTAGTTTGGCGTTAGGCGGAATAATAGCTGTTTTTGCTCTATCCGTTCGCAAAGAGATGCTTATTCCTTTGTTATGCGGCATATTTCTAATTGAAAACCTTTCGGTGATGATACAAGTGGGCTATTTTAAATATTCAAAGAAAAAATATGGAGAAGGAAGAAGAGTGTTTTTGATGGCTCCACTTCATCATCATTTTCAGAAAAAAAATATGCACGAAGCTAAAATTGTTGCCCGCTTTTGGATTATAGGAATTATGCTCGCACTATTAACTTTTGTAACGCTGAAATTGAGATAAAAGCCTCCCCAACCCCTCCGAAGGAGGGGCTACTTAGAGGGCTAAAAAAAAGGGAATGTGAAATGTGAAAAATAACTAATAACTAATGACAATTAACCAAAATAACGATTCTAAACGGCTATGTGCGATGGAGAAGTCCCCCTTCGGGGGATTAGGGGGCAGGCTAACCATACTCGGAGCAGGAGAAAGCGGAATAGGAGCGGCTATTTTAGCTAAAAAGCAAGGGTTTCAGGTGTTTTTGTCAGATAAAGGAAAAATTAAAGATAAATATAAAAATGTGCTGAAAAATCTTGAGGTTGAATGGGAAGAAAATCAACACACCGAAAGCAAAATTTTTGAAGCAACAGAGGTAATTAAAAGCCCTGGCATTCCAGATACAGCTCCGCTTGTTTTAAAACTGAAAGAAAAAGGGATAAATGTGATTTCCGAAATTGAATTTGCAGGAAGATATACGAACGCTAAAATTATTGGAATAACTGGGAGCAACGGAAAAACAACTACAACAATGTTAACCTATCACATCTTGAAAAATGCAGGTTTAGATGTAGCAATAGCAGGAAACATAGGCGAAAGTTTTGCCAAACAAGTTGCCGAAAATGATAAGGCTTTTTATGTGTTGGAATTGAGCAGTTTTCAGCTCGATGGAATGTTCGATTTTAAAGTAGATATAGCCATTTTGCTAAACATAACACCCGATCATTTAGATAGATACAATTATCAATTTGAAAATTATGCAGCATCAAAATTTAGAATCATTCAAAATCAAGATGAAACCTGTCATTTTATTTATTGTGCAGATGATAGTGTGATTATTGATATGATTGATAAACATGTAGTTGTAGCAAAGAAACACCCATTCAGCATTAAAAAAGAAGTAGAAAACGGAGCATACATTAAAAATGAAAAATTAATTATAAACATAAACCAAAAACAATTTAATATGACACTACAAGCATTAGCACTTCAAGGAAATCATAACCTCTACAACTCCATGGCATCTGGAATTGCTGGAAGAGCCTTGGAATTAAAAAAAGAAATAATTAGAGAAAGTTTGTCTGATTTTGAAACTATCGAACATCGGTTAGAACACGTTTTAAATGTACATGGTATTGCCTTTATAAACGATTCAAAAGCAACCAACATCAATTCAACTTGGTATGCATTAGAAAGTTTTCAAGAAAATTTAATTTGGATAGTTGGTGGAGTTGATAAAGGCAATGATTATGAAATGCTTAAAGAATTGGTCGCAGAAAAAGTAAAAGCAATTATTTGTTTGGGTAAAGATAATTCAAAAATTCATGAAGCATTTAGCAGCATAATTCCAACTATTGTTGATGTTTCTTCTGCAAAAGAGGCTGTTAATATGGCTTATCGTTTAGGAAGAAAAGGCGATACTGTGCTGCTTTCTCCAGCTTGTGCAAGTTTCGATTTATTTGAAAACTATGAAGATAGAGGAAATCAGTTTAAAGCTGCTGTTAGAGGGTTGTGAAAATGTGAAAATGTGTGAATGTGAAAATTAAAAAATCTGCGAGAATCTGCGAAATCTGCGGGAGGAAATAAATTTGAAAATGTAACAAATAACTTCGTGAACATCATAGATAAATATATTAAAGGAGATAAGGTGGTTTGGCTTGTAGTGTTGCTATTAGCTATCTTATCTGTGTTGGCGGTATATAGCTCTATAGTTACCTTAGCTTACAAGTACAAAGATGGAGATACATTTTATTACCTTTTCAAACATTTAGTTATTTTAGTTGTAGGTTTTTTATTAATGATTTTAGCCCACAATGTTAATTTTAAATATTATTCGAGAATATCTCAAATTGCACTGTTTCTTTCCATTCCGTTGTTATTACTTACACTAATTACTGGAGCAAACATTAATGAAGCAAGTAGGTGGTTAGTTATTCCTGTTATTAACCAAACTTTTCAAACATCCGATTTAGCAAAATTGGCGTTAATTATGTATTTAGCCCGATTTTTATACAAACATCAAAATAATATTGGTGATTTTAAGCATACTTTTTTACCAATTATGCTTCCTGTTATTGTTATTTGTGGATTAATTCTTCCAGCTAATTTTTCAACTGCAGCAATGCTTTTTACAACCAGTTTAATCATTATGTTTGTAGGAAGAATCAGTTTAAAATATATCTTTTCGCTTATTGGGATTGGAATAACTTGCTTATTTATAATGCTTTTAATTGCAAAAGTAAAACCCGATTTACTGCCCAGAGCCGATACTTGGGTAAAACGAATTGAATCTTTTTCATCGGGTTCAAAAGAAGGAAATTATCAAGCCGACCAAGCAAAAATTGCCATTGCAACGGGCGAACTGTTTGGCAAAGGACCAGGAAAAAGTACGCAACGAAACTTTTTACCACATCCTTATTCCGATTTTATTTATGCAATTATAATTGAAGAATACGGATTTATTATAGGTGGTTTAGGCGTTATTATGTTGTACTTAATTTTATTTTTTAGAGGAATAAAAATTGCCAGAAAAGCTGAAACCACTTTTGGGTCGTTGCTCGCCATTGGCTTGTCTTTTAGTTTGGTTTTTCAAGCAATGATAAATATGGCAGTTGCCGTAAATCTTTTTCCAGTAACTGGTCAGCCATTGCCGTTGGTTAGCATGGGCGGAACATCTATTTGGTTTACTTGCTTGGCAATAGGCGTAATTTTAAGTGTAAGCAGGGTAAAAGAGAGTGTAGCTAGTAATGTAACAATTTGAAAATGTGCTGATGTGTTGATGTGTGAACTTAAAGCCTTCGCACACCCTTAATCCCTAAAGGGAGCTTGCCCGAATGAAGTGTAGGCTCTCCCCTTTAGGGGTTGGGGGTAGCGATGGCAATAAAAAGAAGTTGAAAGTTAACGATATGTGAATGTATAAATGTGTAAATTAAAAAACTGCGTCTTTGCGTCCCGATGTTCCGATAGCTATCGGAATCGGGATTGCGAGAGAAGATTAGTAATGAAAACGCTGCGGAAATCAGCGTAATCTGCGGGAGAAAAATGTGTAAATTAGTAATTAGGTGTTAGTAGTTAGGAATTAGTAACAGCTTAATTTTCTTAACTTCTTACTGGTTTTTAGAAATTTTAAATGTTGAATTATAAATTTTGAATTAAAAAAAACTGCGTCTTTGCGTCCCGATGTTCCGATAGCTATCGGAATCGGGATTGCGAGAGAAGATTAGTAATGAAAACGCTGCGGAAATCAGTGTAATCTGCGGGAGAAAAATGTGTAAATTAGTAATTAGGTGTTAGTAATTAGGTGTTAGTAATTAGGTGTTAGGAATTAGTAACAGCTTAATTTTCTTAACTTCTTACTGGTTTTTAGAAATTTTAAATGTTGAATTATAAATTTTGAATTAAAAAAAACTGCGTCTTTGCATCCCGATGTTCCGATAGCTATCGGAATCGGGATTACGAGAGAAGATTAGTAATGAAAACGCTGCGGAAATCTGCGTAATCTGTGGGAGAAAAATATTGAGAATTAAAAAAATCAGCGTAATCTGTGGGAGAAAAAATAAGTTAATAATCAGCGAAAACCTATTAAATCAGCGTTATCAGCGTTCTATAAAAATGAAACTAAAAATAATAATAAGTGGAGGAGGAACGGGCGGACATATTTTCCCAGCCATAGCCATTGCCAATGCCATTAAAGAAAAGTTTGTTGATGCCGACATTCTTTTTGTAGGTGCCGAAGGAAAGATGGAAATGGAAAAAGTGCCTGCAGCAGGTTATGAAATTATAGGTTTACCCATTATGGGATTACAACGCAGCCTTACACTTCAAAATTTAAAATTCCCTTTTAAACTTTTAGCGAGTATGCTCAAAGCCAATAAAATAATTAAAGATTTTAAACCCGATGTTGTTGTTGGTGTTGGTGGCTATGCAAGTGGTCCATTGTTGAAAGCTGCTACAAAAAGAGGTATTCCAGCATTAATTCAAGAACAAAACTCGTATCCAGGCATAACCAATAAATTATTAGCATCTAAGGTGCAAAAAATTTGCGTTGCTTACCAAGGGATGGAGCGGTTTTTTCCAAAAGATAAAATTATTATAACAGGAAATCCAGTTCGGCAAGACATCAAAAACATAGCTGAAAAACGCACAAGAGGATTGGAACATTTTGGGTTAGAAGCAACTAAAAAAATAGTGTTAGTAATAGGCGGAAGTTTAGGAGCCAGAACAATTAATGAAAGTATAGAAGCAAACTTAGAAACTTTTGCACAAAACAATGTTCAATTACTTTGGCAAACAGGAAGTTGGTATGCCGAAAAAGCAGCAAAAGTAGTAGAAAAATTCACATCAAACGGAATTAAAACCATGCCTTTTATCACAAAAATGGATTATGCTTATGCGGTTGCAGATGTTGTAATTTCTAGGGCTGGAGCAAGTTCAATTTCCGAATTATGTTTAGTAGGAAAACCATCTGTTTTTGTTCCATCACCAAATGTAGCAGAAGACCATCAAACAAAAAACGCAATGGCATTGGTTAATCAAAATGCGGCAATTTTGGTTAAAGATATAGAAGCGAAAGAAAAACTCGTGCAAGAAACATTGTTATTAATAAAAGATGAAGCAAAACAAGCATTATTAAAAGAAAATATAACTAAAATGGCATTTAAAGATTCAGCTCAAATTATTGCTGATGAAGTGGTTAAATTAGGAATTAAGAATTAGGCGTTAGTATTCAAATAACAAATAGTAAATAACAAATAGTAAATAACAAATAGTAAATAACAAATAGTAAATAACAAATAGTAAATAACAAATAGTAAATAACAAATAGTAAATAACAAATAGTAAATAACAAATAGTAAATAACAGTATGAAAAATCTAAAATTCAAATCCTTCACATACCCTTAATCTCTAAAGGGAGCCTGCCCACGTGGTATCGAGCGTAGGTTCTCCCCTTTAGGGGTAGGGGGTAGCGATGGAAAATAACAAATAACAAACAGCCGTAACTAAATAGGCTTTGGGTGATGGAAAAGTCCCCCTTCGGGGGATTAGGGGGCTAATAACATTAATGAACTTAAAAAACTTACATACCGTTTATTTCTTAGGAATTGGAGGCATTGGAATGAGTGCCTTGGCTCGTTATTTTGTAGCTATAGGTTGCAAGGTTTATGGTTATGATAAAACCAAAACCAACTTAACCACACAGTTAGAAAAAGAAAGCATTGTTGTTCATTATAATGAAAATACTGCTTTAATTCCAACCGAAATTAAAACAAACCAACCCGACACACTTGTTGTTTATACGCCTGCCATTCCAAAAAATAATAAGGAGTTATTGTTTTTCAAAGAAAATAACATGCACATTTATAAACGCTCTGAAGTATTAGGGTTGATTTCGCAAAATTATTTTACCATTGCCGTTGCAGGAACGCACGGAAAAACAACCACTTCATCTATTATAGCTCATTTGTTGCAACAATGTGGTGTAGCTTGTAACGCATTTTTAGGAGGAATAAGTCTCAATTTTAATTCTAACTTATTACTTAATAATGAGGCAAAAATTATGGTGGTTGAAGCCGATGAATTCGACCGTTCTTTTTTAACGCTTTCGCCAGATATTGCCATAATAACTTCGTTAGATGCTGATCATTTAGATATTTATGAAGATAAGGCAGCAATGCACAAAGCCTATCAAGATTTTACACTTAAAATTAAAGTAGGCGGAACTTTAATCACTAAAAATGAACATCTAAAAACATTAAAACTTCCTTCAACACAAAAAGTAAAAACCTATTCCATTACAGAAAACGCAGATTATCAAGCAAAAAACCGAAAAATTAGTAACGAAAATTTTGTGGTTGATATAAAAACGCCAACGCAACTAATTAATAATGTAGAAATAGGTTTGCCTGGAATTCACAATACCGAAAATGCACTAGCAGCTTTTGTTGTTGCCGATTTACTTCAAATTAATAGCGAAAAAATTAAAATTGCTTTAGCCAATTACAAAGGCGTTCATCGAAGGTTTGAATACCACATAAAAACACCTAATTTAATTTATTTAGATGATTACGCTCACCATCCAACAGAACTTACGGCTTGTATTTTATCTGTAAAAGAACTCTATCCGAATAAAAAAATTACTGGAATTTTTCAGCCTCATTTATATACCAGAACCCGTGATTTTGCTAATGAATTTGCTGAAAGTTTATCGTTGTTAGATGCACTTATTTTGTTGGACATTTACCCCGCTCGTGAACTTCCAATAGAAGGTGTAACATCTCAAATGTTGTTAGATAAAGTAACTATAAAAGATAAAAAGATAGTAAAAAAAGAAAACGTAATTAACGAATTAAAATTAAATGAAATTGAAGTTTTATTAACACTCGGAGCAGGAAATATTGATGAATTAGTAGAACCAATAACGGAATATTTAACAAATAACAAAAAACAAATAACAAAAAACAAATAACAAAAAACAAATAACAAAAAACAAATAACAAATAACAAATAACAAATAACAAATAACAAATAACAAATAACAAATAACAAATAACAAAAAACAAATAATAAATAACAAAAAACAAATAACAAAAAACAAATAACAAAAAACAAATAACAAAAAACAAAAAACAAATAACAAAAAACAAATAACAAATAACAAAAAACAAAAAACAAAAAACAAATAACAAATAATAAATAACAAAAAACAAATAACAAAAAACAATTGCTTAAAAAAATCATACACATAGCACTTTGGATTATAGCACTTTCTGTGATAGTGGTTGGGCTTAGCTTTGCCAATAAAAACAAAGAGAAAACAGTGTTAACAAAACCAATAATTAAAATTGATTACGCATCAGAAAACAGATTTATAGATGAAGATGATGTATTAAAAGAAGTAGTTCAATCAACGAATGATTCATTAAAATTATTAAATTCACTTGACGTAACGCAAATTGAAGAACGCCTAAAAAATCATTTTGCAATTAAAGAAGCTCAGGTTTATAAAACGATTGACGGAAAATTAGAAGTTTCCGTATTACAAAATAGACCCATAATTAGAGTTATAAATAAAAATGGGCAGAGTTTTTACATTGATGAAGATGGTTTTTTGATGGCAACTTCATCTAAATATACCGCTAGGTTGTTGGTTGTTAGTGGAGAAATCAATTCAACATACAATGAATTTAATACTCAAAACTTTAATACAATGGATGATAGTATAAAATCCATAACCATATTAGATGAAATTTATGAATTGGCAAAGTATATTGATGGTTCAGAATTTTGGAAGGCACAAATTGAACAAATCTATGTTAATAAAGAGTTGGAATTAGAACTCATACCAAAGGTAGGAAATCATATTATTGTATTTGGAAAACCAAATAGCATAGAAACAAAGTTTAATAAACTGTTTGTGTTTTATGAGAAAGGATTGAGTAAAACAGGTTGGAATGAATATTCAAAAGTGGACTTGAGTTATAAAAATCAAATTGTATGCACAAAAATTTATAATTAATTATGGAAGAAATAAAATCTGAAATCATTGTTGGTTTGGACATCGGAACAACAAAAATTGTAGCCATTGTTGGAAAGAAAAATGAACATGGTAAAATAGAAATTTTAGGCATGGGGAAATCTGATTCCATTGGTGTTTCCAGAGGAGTTGTTAGCAATATTGATAAAACAGTTGAATCTATTCGAATAGCAGTTGAGCAAGCCGAATTAAAATCTGATGTGAGCATTAAAGTAGTAAATGTTGGCATTGCAGGTCAGCATATCAAAAGTCTGCAACACAGAGGAATAAAAGTTAGAAACAGTATTGAAGATGAAATTAGCCAAGGCGATATAGATATGCTCATAGAAGATATGTATAAACTCGTTATGTTGCCAGGCGAAGAAATTATTCATGTACTTCCACAAGAATATATTGTTGATAATGAACAAGGTATAAAAGACCCAATTGGAATGGCTGGCGTTCGATTAGAAGCTAATTTTCACATCATAACCGGACAAGTTGCTGCCATTAAAAATATTTATAAATGCGTACACAAAGCCAATTTAAATGTAGATGAATTAATTCTAGAACCACTAGCCTCATCCGAAGCGGTTTTAAGTATGGAGGAAAAAGAAGCTGGCGTTGCCTTAGTTGATATAGGAGGCGGAACTACAGATATAGCTATTTTTCAAGATGGAATAATTAGACATACAGCAGTAATCCCTTTTGGTGGAAATGCAATTACTGAAGACATAAAAGATGGGTGTAGTATTATAAAAAATCAAGCTGAATCATTGAAAATTAAATTTGGTTCTGCATTATCTAGCGAAAGTAAAGAGAATGAAGTGGCTGTAATTGCAGGTCTTAGAGGAAGACCACCAAGAGAAATTTCATTAAAAAACTTAGCAAATATTATTCAGGCTCGAATGGAAGAAATTATTGAACATGTTTATTATGAAATAAAAAATTCGGGCTTCGAAAGTAAATTAATTTGTGGAATTGTCGTTACTGGTGGAGGAGCTCAATTAAAACACATCACACAATTAATGGAATATGTAACAGGTATGGATACAAGAATTGGTTATCCAAACGAACATTTAGCATCAAACAATTTAAAAGAAATTACCAGTCCTATGTATGCAACGAGTGTAGGTTTAGTAATTAAAGGATTTGAAGCGTTAAACAAAAATACAGCAAATAGTGCAAAAACAGTCGAAATTGCCTCTCATTCTGACGGAAAGAAAAAAGGTTTTTTCGATAAAATTTTAGATGCTAGCCATAGATTTTTAGAGGATAGTGAAAAATAAATTAAAACAAATTAATAATAAACTAAGCTTTTAACTCCAAGCCTTCGATGAGGTTAGGAGGAGCTTTAAAACCAAAAAACTATGAAATTCAATTTGCCAAAAGACCAAGCTTCTATCATCAAAGTAATTGGTGTTGGAGGTGGCGGAGGAAATGCTGTTAACCACATGTATAACCAAGGAATAACAGGTGTAGATTTTGTTATTTGCAATACGGATGCTCAAGTATTAGAATCAAGCCCAATTCCAAATAAAATTCAATTAGGCACTACACTAACGCAAGGCTTAGGGGCAGGAGCAAAGCCCGAAGTTGGAAGAAATGCGGCTATTGAAGACATAGATACAATTAAATCTATCTTAGAAATAAATACAAAAATGGTATTTATCACCGCTGGAATGGGTGGAGGAACAGGAACAGGAGCTGCCCCAATTATTGCAAAAACAGCACGTGAAATGGGCATTTTAACCGTTGGCATTGTAACCATTCCCTTTAGTTTTGAAGGTAGAAAAAGAAAACAATTAGCAGAAGAAGGAATTGAAGAGCTTAGACAAAATGTTGATACCTTGCTTGTTATTGATAACGATAAATTGAGAATACTACATGGAAACCTTAAAATGAGCGAATGTTTTTCGAAAGCAGATGATATTTTAACTGTTGCTGCCAAAGGTATTGCTGAAATTATTACAGTTGTTGGTTACATCAATGTAGATTTTGAAGACGTTAAAACAGTTATGAAAGATGGTGGAACTGCTATAATGGGTTCAGCTTCTGCCGAGGGCGAAAATAGAGCTATTGAAGCTGTTACAAATGCTATTTCTTCTCCACTTTTAAACGATAATGAAATAGAAGGAGCAAACTACATTTTATTAAACATTACTTCTGGTGATGAAGAGGTTACTATGGATGAAATTGATGAAATTACCGAATATGTTCAAAAAGAAGCAGGCAATACTGCCAATTTAATTTTTGGTAATGGTTATGATGAATCATTAGGAAATAAAGTTTCTGTTACTGTTATAGCAACAGGTTTTGGTAAAAAAAATCTTAACAATGTTGGCGTAATTCAAGAGCCAACTAAAATAAAACATAATTTAGAAGACGAACAACTAATCCTATCTACAGAAAGCACAAATGAGCCAGTAAATTCTGATTTAGTTGATGAAGTAGATTCTCCCTATTTAAAAACAACACAACCTGTATTGGATTTTGATACACCATCGAATATTGAGGAAAATGACACTCAAAAAATAGTCTTTAATTTAGATGATGACGAAGAAACCATTAACGAAAAGCGTAACTCAGTTTCTGAAAACGAAATAACAAACGAAAATACCACAGAAAATGCTTCTTCTGAAACTACTTATGTATATAATGAAACTGAGGATGAAGAAAAAACAATTTTTTGGAATTTAAACGATGAGGTTGAAAATGATGATGTCTCTAATGAAGTAGGAACTGCAAATTCATCTAAACAAGTTGAAAACAAAATTGAAGCAGAAACTGAAGAAAAATCAGCTATGATTTACTCACCGAAAATCCCAACAGAAGATCAATTAAGAAGAAACAACGAACGTATTTTAAAGATTAGAGAGTTGGGAATGAAAATGAAAACACCTTCAGGAATTGCAGATTTAGAAAAAGAACCTGCTTACAAAAGAAGAAACATTAACCTAAGCGAACCACCTCATTCTTCAGAAAGTAATGTTTCTAGGTTTTCGCTTAATGATGATGAAGATGGTAAACCAAAACTCAAAGACGGCAACTCTTTCTTACACGATAATGTGGATTAATTTAATGTAAAAATTTTTAATGTGTAGATGAATTAATGTGAGAATTAAAAATAAATTTAAAGATTAGTAATTAGAGATTGACAAATAACTTTTTTGCGTCTTGGCGTCCCGATATTTATCGGGATTGCGAGAAAAATGTGATAATTGATAATTGATAATTGGTAAACTAATGACTAATGACTATCACCTAACACCTTTTAAACTATGAACTTAACCAATCAAATAAATAACGACATCAAACAAGCCATGTTGGCGAAAGACAAAGCCAAACTGGAAGCCCTTAGGGCAGTTAAAGCAGCATTATTATTAGAAGCATCAAAAGATGGAAGTGGAACCGTTTCTGATGAAGCAGGTTTGGCAATTCTGAAAAGATTAGTGAAGCAACGAAAAGATGCGTCCGCAATTTATCACGAGCAAAACAGACCCGATTTAGCTAAAGATGAAGATTTTCAAATAGAAGTACTAAGTACTTACTTGCCTGCTCAAATGCCCGAAGAAGAAGTAAGGAAAATAATAAAAGTAACCATAGCTCAATTAGGAGCATCTTCACCAGCCGATATGGGAAAAGTAATGGGACCAATTATGGGTAAACTCAATGGAAAAGCTGATGGAAAATTAATTTCCACTATCGTAAAAGAAGAATTGGGAGCTTAATTTAGCTGACAAAATGCTAATAAATTTTTAAAAAGCAGCACTAAGTTTTTTAGTGCTGCTTTTTTAATTAACAAAAAAAGCATTCAGTGTTAAAATTCTATAAGTATTGATTTTTTATAAATACTTGAAATTTAGTATTTAATTTTTAAAAATACATTAAAAACAAATTATTTTTTGTTAAAAACAATTTTTCAACATACTTTTTATAAGTAATATCATATATTCTTCGTTATTTTTTTGTTAAATTTGTCGAATTGCGTTAATAAATTAGACAATATGACAAAGATATTTTTGACAATATTGGTTGTAATCTCAACTACATTTTGTTTTGGTCAACATATTGAACAAGACAATGAGCTTCAAAAGCTTCAGGAAACGGAATCAAGGTACATAATTGGAATTGGAAATGAAGAAATAAGTATGTTTAATGATGTTTTGGCTAATTTACAAAATACTCCTAATTTAAAAGTGTATGCAGTTTGTGAAACGCATCGGGTAATAGGCATTACTGTTCAAAACAGTACATACAAAAGTTATGATGTTTTAAGAGATGAACTTTTTAATAAATTCCCTACCATTCTATTATCCCAAAAAGATGATACCATTTTAAATGTAGATTGTAAAAATGAAATTTTAAAACAATGAGAAAACTTTTACTATTATTATGGGTTGGATTGCTGAGTACATTTACAACTAATGTATTTGCTGCTGCCCCACCATATCAAACATGTGCAGCAGCTGGAAATTTAGCTGTTATTGGTTCTCCTTATTCAGGAACAACAGTTAGTGCATCAAACAATGTATCAACTTGTTCTATGGGGTCAGCTCCAGACCAAATCTTTTATTATGATTTACCAAATGGATCGACATTAACTATTGGACAAACTACAAATAATTACGATTCTAGACATAGCTTACGCTATAATGGAGTTTGCCCAGGAACAATAGAAATTGTTTGCACTGATGACCCCGATACTCAGGTGGAAAGTTGGCAAAATTGCACAGGTAGTTTACAACGAGTTTGGTGGATACAATCTGGTTGGTCTTCTAGTTCAGGTACATATACACTTTCTTGGAATGTGGTTGCGGGAACTTGTCCAGTTCCTCCTTCAAATGATAATCCTTGTGCTGCAACCCCTGCAACAGTTAATGCAGATTTATTGTGTGGTTCTGTAACGGCAGGAACAGTTTCAAACGCTACCAATTCGGGGATTGTGGCATGTACAGGAAATGCAAACAATGATGTGTGGTTTAGTTTTGTGGCAACAAGTACCGTGCATAATTTCGATTTATTAAACATCGCAGGATTAACAACAGACATGGTTTTCGAAATATTTTCCGGAGCTTGTGGTAGTTTAAGTAGTATTGCTTGTAGCGATCCTGAATCGAATCAATTCAGTGGTTTTACCATTGGACAAACTTATTATGTTCGTGTTTATACGTATGGCTCAACTTCAGCAACTACAACATTTAATTTATGTATAGGAACACCTCCACCACCACCAACTAACGATGAGCCTTGTGGAGCAATTGTATTAAATGTAAACATAGGTTCATGTGCTTTTCAATCAGCAGTTCTTGGAACATCATCTACTGTCTCAACTGGTATGCCAGCTCCAGGCTGCAGCTCGTTAGGTCCTGATGTTTGGTTTAAAGTAACTGTTCCTGCAGGCGGGCTAATTATTGATTTAGCTCCAAATGGTGGTCCAACCGATATGGGTATGGCATGGTACACAGGTCCAAATTGTAATAATTTAACAACTTTAGTAGAATGTGATGACGATGATAGTCAAAATGGAGCAATGCCTATGATTTGTAGAACTGGGGCATCTTGTACTATTCCAGGCGATTGTGCTCAAAATGCCAAACTTCCAACAGGAACTGTAGTTTATATTAGAATATGGGAATATGGAGGAGATTTATTTGGTCCATTTGATATTTGTGCTTACGAGCCAGCACCTGCTGGAGCTCCTAGTAATTGTGCTAGTGCTACTAATATTACTAGTTTACCTTATTCAAATTCAGCTCAAACAACTTGTTGTAGAGTTAATAGTTATACTTCGACAAACGGTTGTTTAAGTACTTATCAAAATGGAGAAGATTTTATGTACACCTACACTCCAGTAGTAAATCAAACGATAGATGTTACTTTAACAGGAACATTATCCTATACAGGTGTTTTTATTACGGATAATTGTCCAAGTGTTGGAAGTGCGAATTGCATTGCTAGTGCAACTAGTACTTCTGGTAATCCAACATTGTGTGGAGTAAGTTTAACAGCTGGGACAACATATTACATTATGATAGATACATATCCCAATCCTACTTGTACTCCATTTAACATTAACATTACTAGTTCCAGTACACCAACATGTGGTTTAAACTATGCGATTAGCTCTATAGGTTTCGCTCCTGATTTGAATGCAGGAACGAATATAGCCCTCCCTATTGATGATAGGTTTGGCTCAAGTTATACTCCAATTGGATTTACTTTTTGCTTTGATGGATTTGGATTTTCTCAATTATTAGTATCATCAAATGGATATGTTATTTTTGATCCTATTAGTTGTGCTAGTAATTTGCCTTCAACTAATGCTGCTCCTGGAGGTACTTCTGGGTGGTCTATTAGTGCTGCCATACCAAACACCACTGATGCACCACGTAATGCCATTTTGTTTCCCTGGCAAGATATTAATCCTGCATTAGGAGGAACAATACGTTACCAAACATTAGGAGTAACCCCCAATAGACGATTTGTATTAACATTTGATAATGTACCCTATTTTGATTGTCCTTCTTTGTTGTTCACTGGGCAATTAAAGCTATTTGAAACTACAAATAATATTGAGATGCATATTACAAATAAAACCACTTGTTCGGGATGGAATGGTGAGGATGCTATATTAGGATTACATAATTTTAATGGAACCATAGCTAGAGTACCTGCTGGTTATAATTATCCAACAAATTGGAACGCAACAAATAAAGCGTGGAGGTTTACAAATAATTGTGTAGGATGTATTGTGCTGCCAGTAGAGTTAGTACAATTTTTTGGAGTATCAACCAATAAAGGCAATGAATTACAATGGCAAACACTTTCTGAAATAAACAACGATTATTTTATTATAGAAGCTTCAACAGATGCACGAAATTTTGAAGCTATTGCAAATATTAAAGGAGCAGGAAATTCAAATGAATTGTTGAGTTATCACTATTTGGATAAAAACCCAATGGAAGATTTGATGTATTACCGCTTAAAACAAGTTGATTTTGATGGACAATTTGAATATTCTGATGTTATTTCGGTTAGAAGAGTGGAAGAAGGAGAAGTGATAATCTCGCCAAACCCCGTAAATGACGTATTGAATATTGAACTTAAAATTGCTTCATCAGGAAATTATAAATTTATTATAACAGACTTGTTAGGAGCTGTTATCGAAAAAAATATTCAACTTTCAAAAGGAAGTAATAAAGTTAAATTAGATATTTTCACAACCTTGCCTCAAGGATTTTATATGCTTAAAATAGTGGATGAAAATAATACCATAATTACCACTAAAAAAATTGTCAAAAATTAATAAATTAAAAAAATCGTTACTACTCAGCTACCCCTCAGCTACCTATTTTTTTGCCACAGATTACATACCACGAAGTAGCATCAACCGAACAAAGTGAGCTCACTCACACTTATAAAAAAAATAAGCAAAAGTGAGTAATACCTATAAAAAAAATAAACCACTATCGTAAAAGAAGAATTAAACTAAGAAGAAATAGGTATAATATTGCTAAAAAGCTTTTTTATACTAGAAACTATATTCGTTCTATTTCTTTCCAATATTCACTATAAATATTATCGGACGCTAAAAGCTCAAGGTGATTTCCTTGTGCCTTTATTTTTCCATCTTCTAACACATAAATTTTATCACTTATATTTTTGAGGATATGTAATCGGTGTGAAATAAAAATCACTGCCATTTTAGATTTTAAACGTGATAATAAAGTAAGCACAAATTTTTCTGTTATTCTATCCATGGCAGCAGTAGCCTCATCTAATAACAATAATTGAGGGTTGTTATACAAAGCACGAGCTAATGCAATTATTTGTTTTTGGCCACCAGATAAATTAATTCCTTCTTCTCCTAAAATAGTAAAGTAACTTTGAGGAAATTGCTCAATAAATGGTGCAAACCCATATTCTTGACAAAAGGAAACAATCTTTTGCACTTCTTCTTGAGTATTGCTTAGACATATATTGTCTAAAACTGTTCCGTTAAACAAATGAATATCTTGGGGTACAACTCCGATAATCGTTCTCCATGAAGTTGAAATATTTTTAAAATCTACATTGTTATTCACTTTAACACTCCCTGTTTCTGGCGTATAAAACTGTTGAATAATTTGTCCTAATGTGCTTTTTCCAGAGCCACTTTCTCCAACAATAGCAATAAATTCATTTTTACCAATTTCGAGAGAAATATTTTGTAAAATTTGCTTTCGACCAGGAAAACGAAAGGAAATGTTTTCTATTGTCAATGATTCAAAACGTATCTTTTCGCTATGTTGATTATTTTCGGGTAAAATATTTACAAATTCAAACATTCTATCAAAAGCTACCTTTGCTTCATTAATTGGTATAGCAACTAAAGCTAAATTAGCCACCGCAGGTAATAAAGCAGATGCCATACCCAAAATAGCCATCAACTCACCTACAGTTAAGGTGTTTTTATAAACCTGAAAAGTAATGTAGGATAATATATTTATCAAGAAAAACACGCCCGCAATTCCTGAAATCAATGTTAATTTAATATTGATTTTACCGAGTGTAAAAACTTTTTCTTGAAAATTACCATAAATTAACTGGTTGATTTGAGCGAACAATTCTTGTTTATTAAAATTTTTGATTACAGAAACGCCCTGCATAGTACTAATGTAATTACTTTCACTATGTGCATAACCACTCATTACTTCCTTTTGTGCATGAATGATTTTAGCATTAAAACGATAAATCAATAAAAAGTAAATGGGTAAACTTATCGTTGCTATAACTCCTGTTTGCCAAGAATAGACATACAGAAAGGTTAATGAAGTAAAAGCCATTAATCCATCAATAATTATATTGCCTGCAACTTGAGTTATTACTCGTTGTATTCTTCCTGTATCATTTAAACGAGCAACTAATTCACCTATTTTACGGGTGTCAAAAAATGATTTGGGAAGATATAATAATGTGCTGTAAAACGCATGAATAATTCGATTGTTAAAATCTTTGCTTTGTCTTAGTAATATAAATTGACGTATTGCCATTAAGCCAACCCTTACTATTAACAAAACAGTAACTAATCCTATTCCTGTTATTAGTTTTTTAACATCATTAGAAGGTAAAATATCATCTATTAATTTTTGAGAGAAAATAGCCATTACCATACCCAAAACTGCAATTCCTATACCTAAAACAAGACTTACTCCTAGTAAAGAATAATCGTCTTTTATTAACCGAATTAACCAATCTTTTTTAACGGTTTTAAGTTTTTTAGATTTAATAAAATTAACTGTTGGGGTTAAGGTTAAACATTTTCTTCCTATCCAAATTTTCTCTAACTCTTCAGTAGTAAATTTTAAAATTCCTTTAGCAGGATCTCCAATAATAAATTGGTTGTTTTCGTAGCCATAACAAACCACATAATGTTGTAATCGATTCTCCATTACTACATAAAGAATTACAGGTTCGCTATGATCAATTAAAGCTTCTGTAGTTGCCTCGCACCCATTTGCATTAAAACCGATTTTACTAGCTGCCTGATACAATCCTAGCAAAGTAGTACCTTGTGTGTTAGTACCACTTAACTCACGTAACTTTTCTAAAGTAGTTGTTCCTTCATAATAATTAATGAGCGAAAGCAAACACGCTACTCCACAATCGGATTGCCCCTGTTGCAGAATAAAGGTTTTATTGAGGTCTTTTACTTTCATAATAAACCTTCAAATAAATAAACAATTATATTAATATCTAGAAAGTGATTGTTTTTTGAAGTTTTAAAAAAAACTTCGTTTATTTTTTCGCTTTGATTATTTCCTATGTAATTTAAAACAGTTTCTATTTTAACTTCACCTTTATATTTTTTTTGTAACTTATTTTCTTGGTTATAAATTAATAAGGTAGGAAATGTGGATTTGCCAAAATAGCTTTCAAATTTTCTATCTTTATCCCAAAGTAAATTAAAATGGGTTAAGTTGTTTAAATTGTAGTCAATTTTAAATTGTTTGATATCGGTTAATTCAGCAGGAGAAATCATTAAAATTTGAGTATCGAAAAACTTTTCTTTATTTAAAACTAATTGTTTGGTTTCGTACTGACAATGCTCACATTCGGGATGAAAGTAAATAATTAAGGTCTGTTGTTTTGTGGCGTTGCTGTATGTAAATTCTTCTTTGTTTAATGTGTAAAACGAAAAAACAGGAAGTTCGTTAAGCGTTAATTCTACTTGTTTGTTGATGTTGTGTTTTTTTATGCTTTTGTAACCAAAATAAGAAATAAGGATTACGATAACAAAAACGAAAAGAATTGCACTTATTTTTTTCATCAAACAGTATAATTTAAAATTAAAAACGATACAAATACCATCCAAATTAACAACCCGACACCATAGCTGTAAACAACATATTCGAACGACTTACCAAAGGATCTTTTGGTTTCTTTAGATAAAAAATAAGCCAACAAAAACCAATAAGAAACCTCGAAAACATTGATAGTTTGTATAGGATAAACAAACCACTTATCGAGTTGGGTATAGTCGATTAAATTTATCAGAGAAAGTGGTGTAAAAAACTGAACATATTCTAAGGTAAGTGTTTCTCGATGGTAGAAAAGCCAACCAAATTTCACTAATAATAACAAAAGAAATACTATTTCACTTGCCATGGCAATATGAAATGCTTTTTTAAACGATAATTCTATTTCAAAAATAACAGCTCCTATATCTAAAACTACGGCAACTAATAGCCATTTTATTACTAAAAAAACAGGCACAAAAACATAACTCAACCATTGCCATTTTTCACGATTTGCCATCATCTCTTTAAACCGATTAATGCTAATCTGTTCCGACATGCTACTGAATATCATTTTTTCGAAAGGCAAGGCGGCATTCATCATAAACGAAAAATACAGTGCTGCTAATGTTATGGCTGCAAAAATTTTCCATTTGTTAAGTTGGTAAAGCTTGAATAGCATTTTTTGTTAGTGATTTTATTTTGACCAAGAAAGCTGACTTTCTACGCCATCGTTCATTAAGCTTTCTAAATAATTTTTTACAGGATTTTCGGTTGCTGAAAATTGCTCTTTTGATTTTTCAACTAACTCAGGCATGGTGGCATTAAAAACAATTTTACCTGCTTTTAACAGGGCAAAATTATCACACAAACTTGCTACCACATCGTATTGGTGAGAAGTAATTAGAATAGTTACTCCCTTTTTAGCTAAATCTTTAAACAAACGAGTAATTTTTTGAATGGAAACAAAGTCAACGCCATCAAAAGGCTCATCTAAAATTAGATAGTTGGGTTGGTGTATTAATGCTGCTGCTAAACTCACCTTGTTTTTCATGCCTTTAGAATAATCTTCAATGTATTTTTTATTGTCTGTAGGTAATTCAAAAAATGCCAATAATTCGTCAATTCTATTGGGATACTCTTCTTTTGGTAGTTTATACATTTGAGCAACAAAGGTCAAGTATTCTTTTGCTGATAGTTTTTCGATATAAATCGGTTTTTCAAAAACATAACCCACTTTAATTCGATATGCATAACTATCAATGGTTATTTTTTCATTGTCTATAAAAAATTCTCCGTCATCGTTTTTTATTAAGCCGGAAACAATGTTAATCAAGGTACTTTTACCTGCTCCATTAGCTCCTAACAGGGCTTGAATTTTTCCATTTTCGCAGGTTAAATCAACGCCTTTTAAAACGGTTTGTTTTTTGTACGATTTGGTAATGTTTTTAATTGCTATCATAGATAATAAGGTATGTAAGTTACTCTTTTTTGTAAATTAACGTGATAGTGCCAAACACTAAGCATACTCAATAAAAAAACAACATTTACCAAGAAAGTAATGTGTAGCATTTCAACCCCTTTTAATAATGCAAAGCATAAACTTATGCTTGTTCCAAAAAAAAAGGAAGCTCCTATCAAACGTAGTAATCCATTTTTTATGGTTATCATATCGGAATTGCTTAATGTGTTACCTACTATAAAACTTAAAAACAAGAGGCTATTAAAATTTATTGCGTTAATCATTAATTCTTGTAAAGATATTTTCACCCCAATTAAATTAATAATTTGAGCAACAATAAACCACCCATTAAACCAAATTGCCCAACTTAAATTGTATGCTTTAAGTAAGTTGTTTAAACCTGCTCCGGTAATATGTAATAACGGTAAATGAAAATCATTTTGTTGAAGCACATTAAAAAATCGATTTTGAAAAAGCAAAAAAACAATAAGGTAGTTAGGTGTAAAAAAATTCAATGGAATTATAATCAACGGTATTAAAAATAAACCTTGACGGAGTTGGTTATATAGTAATGTTTTAAGCAAAAGTATTAACTTTTTTCATAACATCCTCATTGGTAAAAGGGCGGGTAATTAAAATTTTCTTCATTAAAAAGAGTACAAAAAAATAAAAGAGTAGGCAAACAATAGCAATACTGCTATTAATAATGTAGCTATGATATTCAATTAAATGCTCAATTTTTTCAAAAAAAGCAAGTGTTATCTCTCTATTCTCTTTGTTTGTTACCGTCATAAAAAGAAGTAGAGGAAAAGCTATCCATAATCTTGTTAATAGTTGAAACGCCCAATGATACCTTTTTATCAAAAAATTATGAAGTGTTAAATAGAAAGAGAAGCAAACAAATAGTAGTCCAACAAATAATGTTAATGCTAAATTATAATAATAAAAAATAAACGTAAGATGAATGAGTAATAACATTGTTTTGTATTCAAAAAAATCCATTATCATGTATTGGTTAATCACTTTTTTTTTATTGGAAGGACATATAAAGAAGGCTGAGATATCAATAGCGTTTTTTCTTCTTTTGTAGGCTTCTTGCAGGGCATATGTCGCAAAGAAAATAGTTGCGGTAGAAAATATAAATAAGTGTTGATAAATCAAGAGGTATTCAGCCAAGCCAAAAAAGAAGAAACCCAAAAAAAGATCTAATAATCGAAGTTTACTGTCTATTCTTATCGAAAGCTTATTTTGGAAGGTGCTTAGTTTTAAAACAGAATTCATAAATAAAAGAGGTTGTTTTGGATTGTATAAAAAATAGAGTGCCTATTGTTTTGATAAAAAGACAGATATATAGGCACTCTCTTAAAAGGTTTTTTTAACCAAGAATTAATTATCCCAACCCCACTCACTACCTGCTTGACAAGCAGCACCAATTAAAATTCCTGCTCCTACACCTAAACCGAAACTAGCAAGACCCAAAGCACCACCAACAATTGCAGCTCCAACATTACAAGCCGTAGCATTACAAGACCAGCACCAGCACAAAAACCAGTAACAAAATTATTTGATCCACCTATAACTTCTTCGAGTTCGTTTAATTTTAGATGTTTTCTTTTCTTTTTTTAATGCTTATTTTTTGTGCTACAATACCCAAGACAACTGCGATGTTTGTTAATATGAATGGTATTGTGTTGACTTTTCCTAAAGCATATAATAATATACCAGAAAATGCTATTAGTACAAAAAGTAAAATTAAAGCATACGAAATATTGTTTTTATTTATAGATACCATAATTTTATTAGTTATTTGTTAAGTTTCACAAGGTTGTTCCTTAAAGTCTTGTTTACTATTACTCTTCAAAAGTAGTATTTTTTCTTTAAACACTGCTGGCTTTTCCTTAAAAATTTTAGGTTCGAGTTCAAACCACTTTTCT
>JAHYJH010000025.1 GCA_019429185.1 Vicingaceae bacterium | reverse complement strand
TTAGAATGGCTGTAATGAACTTCTTTACCAATAAAGTTTGGATGGAGAAAATGTTTGATAATTTCCTAACTGATAATTTCCATATTATTAACCCCGATTTTTCGGGTTCCTATGTGGGATGAGTATATTACATCTACAATAGTAGAAATTTAAAAGGCTTTGTAGCCTTACTTGCTTCTGCATGGTCAGATAGATCTACAATAGTAGAAATTTAAAAGGCTTTGTAGCTCAACGCCAATATAGCCTAAATTTCCTATATCTACAATAGTAGAAATTTAAAAGGCTTTGTAGCCCATTGCATAGGAGTTAAAGGCGAAGCCATCTACAATAGTAGAAATTTAAAAGGCTTTGTAGCCCTAACATCAACCTATTAACTGATTATGATCTACAATAGTAGAAATTTAAAAGGCTTTGTAGCCTGTTTGTGTGGTAGCTATATTCATTTAATCTACAATAGTAGAAATTTAAAAGGCTTTGTAGCCAATTAAGATATTCTTTGAGATCAGTAGAATCTACAATAGTAGAAATTTAAAAGGCTTTGTAGCCAATATATTAGATATGTTGTTTCTTTGTATCTACAATAGTAGAAATTTAAAAGGCTTTGTAGCCCTTGGTAAAGCTTTAAATATTTTTTTTATCTACAATAGTAGAAATTTAAAAGGCTTTGTAGCCGTAACCAAATATCATTTATATAGTTTATATCTACAATAGTAGAAATTTAAAAGGCTTTGTAGCCACAAAGTAGGAAACTCCAAAACTAATGATCTACAATAGTAGAAATTTAAAAGGCTTTGTAGCCGATGTGTGGATTAAAAAAGGAGGGTTATCTACAATAGTAGAAATTTAAAAGGCTTTGTAGCCAACATTACGAATATTACTTTGATGTAGATCTACAATAGTAGAAATTTAAAAGGCTTTGTAGCCTCTAATTGCAGCAAATTTAAACTTAATCCTTTTAATACAAAGGATATTTGTCGTTTTTTTAATTGTGTATTTTACCCCCCCTATAAAATAAAAAATGATTCAAAAATAAGGACTAACAATCTAATATACATCACTATAAATTAAAAAATCACAACTAAGTAAAATTATCAATTTCGTTAGGTTTGTTACAGTATTATTAAATCATTGTCTAACAAGCTTGCACTTCCATATCTTACCGTATCGTTATGATTGGCTGTAAAAACATAGATGCTATCACTAGGTTCAAATTTTTTACTAAACTTCATTTTAATGGCATTTTGCACAATTTCTAATACTCTTTTAGAATTTTGAATTTCATAAACAGAAAATTGTACCCTAACCCCATATTTTTCTAAAAACTTAGAAAACTGAGTACGGGTTTTATTTTTTGAAATGTCGTAGGTTACTATAATTACTTTACTCATAATTAAAATTTGGATAAACAGTTACACTTTTTTTTCCCATAAAACAACGATAATATTGTTGCAGATACTTATAAATCTCTGATTTATGGTTGATAATGGCTTCAAAAAAAACTTTTACATATACTTTTCTAAGTTCTGATTTTAAGTAATAAGCATTTTTTCTTTTTTCAAAATCGCTTGGCTTAAAAGTACCGTATTTTAACGATTTTCTTATTTGGTGTTCAATAATACATCGAAACGGCTCCATTAGGTCGCAAACTAAACTTTTTCTTCTGAACCAAAGTTGGTGATAAACACCCATGTAAGGATCGAAGCCAAAAAGCCGGGTCATACATTCTATATAATTAAACAACATGGTATAACCTATATCTAAAGTTGCATTTAAGGTATCTTGTTTCACTCTGGGTAAGCGTTGTTGCCAATCGGCAAATTCGAAATAAGCATTAAAAAATAACTTTGCTGCTTTTCCTTCAATGCCCATCAATTCTCTATAATCAGTAACAGTATCAATTGTACTAAAACTGTTGTTTATTGAATATTTTGCTTTTTCAACCGATACACTTTTTTCTCTTGTTTTCACTAGCAATTGTAACTGATTATTTATTTTATTTTTAATCAACACTTTTGCTATTGGCAATATCCCTTTATTTTCTTCAAACTGTTTTTTCCGTAATAAAAAATTAGCTTCTGCCATGTTTCCATAATAAAAAACAGGTCTGAAATTAGGTTTCATCACCACTATTGGTATGCCATGTTTGTTGCAATGTTCTATTAAGGCTGTTGTAACGGTTGTATGCCCGACAATCATTAAACTTAAAATTTTTGGAAAAGGCAGTTTGGTAATGGCTTTTTTTGTTTTAGTATCTTCGAGCATTAATCTACCGTTGGATACTTTTAGGTTTTGGTGTTCAGTACCATTAATCACAAACAGGCTTCTGTTTTCAATATCTTTATGCGTAAACATGGTCTATATTGGTTTTATCGCAAAGTGATGCATAAATACAATGGCTACACTTTACGGAGTTAACATTCATAGCTGATTCAAAATCAAATCGGGCAATTTTCCGGATGTGATTTCGCAATTCTTCGAATTCTTTTTGTTGAGGAATTTTTGTCGGATGTGTTTTTTTATCCCGAATCGAATAAAAAGCAATTTCTTCAATTTCAAACCCCATTTCAGTAAGTGCAAAATATTGAGCCCACAACTGATAATAGTAACCTTGGTAAATGGTTGTAATGGAATATTTACTTTCTACCAGTCTTTTTTTATTCAGGTACAAGGTATCTATTTTGCCGTAAACTCCCAATTTATTGGAAATTACATAAATGCCTTTTAAAACAGCTTTGGATGGTCTGCTTGGTTCTTCAAAAGTATCAATAGCATCATGCTCTGCTTTACCTCTTTGTTGTGGTGTTGCACTGTATAAATCCTCACTATTGTTATCAAAAACCTGATGTAAATAGATAGAATATGGGCAAAAAACAAAATCGTTTAGATACGTAATGGGTAAAAATGTTTCCATAATTAACTGTATTTCAAGATGTCAAAGAGCGGGTTGTTAACAATTATTGTGCCTATTGTTTATAACCTGTTGTGGGTTAGAAAAATAGAGCTTTCGTTATTTCTTTTTCTTAATGGATTTTTCCAATTGTTTCAAGGTATCGAGGTATGATTTTTCGACCTCGCTAAGGGTTTTGTTTTGGTATTTTATTAATTCAGTTTTGCCTTTTCTTGGGCTTGTTGATGGCTTATTTTTCCAGCGTTTTGTAAAATTTCTCGCCCTGTGGAAGATAATATCAAATCGAGCTGATTGATGTAATCTTGCATTTTCATTGGTTTTTCTTCGATAGCACTAATTTCTGCCAAATCGAAATAGGCAGATACTAAATTATTTAGCACTTTTAGTTCTTCTACTTTCAAATAATTTTTAGCAATTAGTGCTTCGGCTTGTGTAGGTTGCGTCCCTTTAAAATGGGTTAATCCCGCAAAAGGTTTGTCGGAATCTACTCTAAAATAAACCACTTCGGCTGCGGTGTTACCGTGTGCAGCAAAATGCAATTTATTTTGTACTATTTTAAAAAAGCGAGTGCTTTCGTCTGATTTTGGGTTATAATCTATTGCTGTTGCATACAAATCGAGTACTTGACGATACATTACTTTTTCGCTGCTGCGAATATCTCGAATACGGCCCAACAATTCTTTCCAATAATTTCCGCCTCCTATGTTTTTTAGGCGTTCATCGTTCATTGTAAAACCTTTAATCAGGTATTCCTTTAATCGATGGGTTGCCCAAATACGGAACTCTGTAGCAACACTTGATTAGATGCGATAACCGAGTGAAATAATCATATCCAGATTGTAATGCTCAATTTCTCGCTCCACATTTCTGCTTCCTTCTTTTTGAACTGTACGGAAATTCCGAACAGTTGCTTCTTTTGTTAATTCTCCTTCCTCAAAAATATGTTTAATGTGTTCACTTACATTAGCTTTGCTGCTTTGATACAACTCCACCAATTTTGCTTGTGAAAGCCAAACGGTTTCATTTTCAAATTGAACTTCAATTTGAATTTTATTGTCTTTGCCTTGATAGATTAACACTTCACTCATTTTTATTGGTGTTTAGGCTGCACAAAGTTCAACCATTCTTTGTTGCTAATGGCTAATTTAATTTTTTTCAAATCCGGTGCTTTTTTAATTTGTTCTACTGCCCACAATCCTTTTCTGGCAATATTAAAAGCACCATTCGCATCAGCATCTTTTGGTAAATTTTCTTTTTGGTTTCTACTATCATAAAACTCATTATTTTTAGTAGCAACAGGAGAAATCAAATAATCTACTTCACTATTGGTAATGCTATTACGCATTTGTAAAGTAAGTTTAAACAAATACATTAAACGCTCAAAAAAGGCTTTATCAGTTTGGTTTAAAATTGCAGTTCTCAATTCAACAGTTGAATAATTAATTTTAAATTCATTAAACAATTTAACAAACTCATCTGTCAGTACTATTGTTCTATTATCCCAATTGCTGTTTTTTTCTTTGTTTCTAAAGGTTTCAATTCGGTCTGCGTTGGTGCAAATCGTCCAGTTTTGTTTGGTATCTTCTGCTTTTGCATTAAACTTGGTGTAATTGTCAACTACAAATTCGAAATAATTATCTTTCTTGTTAAATCCGATCGCTTTAAATTTTTCAAAAAATGCCTTAGACTTTTCTACATTTTCGTATTTGGTATAAAACAAGTTGACAAAACCGGTAACCGGATCCATTTTACTGGTATTCCATGCAGGTATATAAAATAAAAATCCGCTTTGTTTTCCTAATTTCTGAAAACTCTCAAACTTATTGGTTAGTTGTAAGGCATTTAATACTCCACCCAATTCGGTTGGCTGCTTCTTTTTGTCCACCAAATAATTAAACTTATCTATCAGCATTTTTTCAAATTTCTGATATACTTGTTTTTCTACTTTTTGTCTGCCACGCATAAAACCCATATTCAAATCTTCGAGAACAACAATGGCGTTGTATTTAACTACCAATTGAGCTATTTTATGAATTACCTGACTTAAATAGCCCTCTTTTAATTCTTTAATGGTTTCAATGGTTTTCCAATTTTTTCGTGCTTCATCTCTTCCTCCTTCTTTGGTTTCTAAAAGCGATTTGTAATTGGTTTTATAGGTATTTCCGTTGTATTCATTTACCATTTCATTTAATGAATACTGCTCTTTAATGTTTCCGTTCATATCAATTACCGACAAATACAACAAATGCCTTTCTCCTCGGTCAATACCAACAATGTGCTGTATTCCGTTCTCTTTTATGGTTTCGTTTACAATGGTATTTACATTGTTGTTGCCCGAAGCTTTAAAGTTTAAGGTAATAGGTACATGAAACTGAAATTTATCAACTGTATATCGCTTGTCTTTAATAATATCGTAGTTGAACAAACTTTCTTTTTTCTTGTTGAGTTCATTTTTGTTTTCAATAGACGCATTGGCTTTATGAATAATTCTGTTTTCTTTTTTTATACTCAATTTTCTGTAAAAAATTTCAGCTTGCCCGTTCAGTTTATAAACTACATCTTTAAGGTTTTTTTCATCAAAAAGCATTTTCCAGTACATGGTGTGCATGTTTGGTGTTCCTTTGGCGTAAGGCGAAAAATCTTTGTTATAGATTTGGAAAAGGTAAAGTTTGCCTTCTTCGACTAATTTGTTGATATATTCATCATCAATTTTTGTGTAGGTAATACCATAACCTTGAGCTTCTACTTCTCTATAAAATTCATCAATAGAGTTATAGCTGCTTGTATTTGAGAAATTAAACCCAAATGCTTTCCATTCTGGATGTTTAAAAATGGAATCTTTAAAAAAATCAATTATTGAATGGCAATCTTTTAAATCAAAAGCCATTTTTTCATATCCTTCCTGTGGTTTTCCATTTTTGGTATGTGAGCCATGATTTCTGATTCTTAAAATTTTCTCATTTGGTTGATAATAGCCGATATTTTTTTGACTAAAAAATACTTTAGGAAGCATTTTACTTGCTCCTGGCAATAATTTATAGTTTACTTTTAAATACCTATTATCAGAAGTTGATTTAGGTATTTTTCTAAAAATCTTGTTGTGATTTTTATCCATTATCCCTAAATAATAATTACCTTTTTTTTCAAATAAAATTGACGTATTTGCTTCCTCTTTATTTGCATCCCAACCGTCTAATAAAGTACTGTTTTCAAAATTCAATTTTATTTTATCGGTTGAATATGGTTTTTTGGTAACATAGTTTCTAACCATGTTGTACAAGGGTGTAATTTGGTCGAGCGTTTGCCAAAGTTGGGTAAAATCACCATAAAATTTATCTTCTTTTAATGCTTCATCGCCTTTACCCAATAAAGGTTTAACAAAATGTTGTAAATTTTTAATGCTATCCAATAAGTCTTTAATTTTTTCAACATTATTTTTATCTTGTGCTAAATCTTTGTTTTCGGGATATGTTTTCAACACATCTTCAACTGCTATGTATTTTTCTTTAATGTTTTCAAAATGATTTTTTTGTTCTTGGTCGTTATAATTGACTAAAAAACTAAAATAATCTTCAATTTTTTTATGGTATTCTTTGTTCTCCAATAGAAGAATACACTCATTCAAATAAGCTATTGAAAAACTATCGTGTTTATTCATAAACTTTTTTTGTTCATCTTCATACTTTTCGCTATCGGGTTGATGTTTCCCAGTATAAATTCGTTTAAAATCTGCTTTAATTGCATCTTGAATAACGCCCCAACTACCAAACATTTTTTGAGAAATATCTGTTAGCCCTAAATCATTTTTCAAGTAAATTTTATTCAAGTCAAATTCGCCTAACGATTTTAAAAGTTTAGGTAATGTCGTAAGGTTGTTATCCATCGAAAAAACTTCTTCATTTAATTCTTGAAACAATTTTTCAACGCTTTCTAGTAAGTGTGCATCATCATTAAATTCTTCAGGCAAAAAAGAAGCAGTGTTTCTATCACTTAAAATTTGTTTAAACAATGGTTTCAACTTGCCTAATCGTTCATTTTTATTTTTTACTTTTTGGTTGTATAAATTAATATATTCATTCAGTCCTTTAATTTTAACTATATCATCATCTGCTACAAAACCGCCTAATAAATGGTTGTACTTATCAATCCCTAACTGATTTGCTGTTTCACTAAAGAATTCAATATCAAACATTTCTTCAATACTGTTTACTTGAATAATTGGCTCTAATTCTTTCAACAAAACTGGCAATTGTTCTTTTAAAGGGCTTTCTAGTATTTTTAAAAACACTCGTTGATTATCAATAAATTTTGGTAGGTTTTGGTGAATCACTCTAAATGCTATTCCTGTAGATTTATCTTCATCGGAATACATGTTTTTTCTGTTTTCATGAAACCCTGTGAAATAGGTTGAAAATGATTCGAAATCGCTTAACACATTTAATAAATCTTCTTCATTTTTAAGTTCTGTAATTTCTAAAATTCTTTTTTTTATCCTTTCATTACTAAAAATCCACTTTGATAAAAGACCTTTCAATTTTTCGTCTTTATCATTCGAGATTTTGAATAAATCAGATTTATCTAACTTCGAAAACAACTCATGATTTTTAAATTTTTCTACAATTTGCTTTCTTAATTTGGTGTGAATTTCTTCAAATTCCTTTTTCTGTATATCGTCTCTTTTTTGTACTTGGTATAAAGCTACAAAATCATTCAACCCACTAAGTTTTATGTTGGAAAGAGATTCATTAATAAAATATTTATGAAATTCATCTATAACTTTTTTCAAAATTTTATAACCTTCGGCTCTTTTCTTATCTTTTTCAAGCAACCTATTGTTTACTATATTTTCTAGGGTTTTACCTTGTGGTTTTAATTCAAATCTTAATGTCTTAGAAAGTTGGTATAGGTTTGTAAATTTTTGAAGTGTTGAATTATTCATATTTATATTTCTATTGATTTTTTATTGTCATATGGAATCGCCATTTCAACTATTCATTGTTGTTGGTAAGCATTTTGCTCATGGCTTATTTCATAAGTTTTAAATTTTATAAGAGTCTGCAATTTAACCCTTTTAAAATTTCCTTTCAAAAAAACTTATTAACAAAATATAAAAACGGAAAATAGATGGTAGGAACAAAGCTTTTTTTTTAAAAACTCATCTAAATACACAACGAATTAAGCAACATGATTTAACACCCTTAATAATTCTTCTTTGTTAAGTTGAGATACTGGTACGTTAGAACCGTCTGATAAAAGTAATGATCCATTTTTACCACGTATGTATTTATCAATAAACTGAGGGTTTATAATTGTAGATTTATGAATCTTTAAAAATTGCTTATTTATCAAAATAGTTTCAAATGCTGACATCGGTTTAGAAACAAGAATTTTAGAACCATCAACAAGATAAAAACAACAATAAGCTCGATCTGCTTGGCATTTAATTATTTTATCGAAATGTACCAATATTAAACCGTCAGCACAAGGTAGTGCCAGTTTGTTAAACGATTCTGCGTTTTCTTTTAATTTATTGCCCTCCCCCATCTGTAAAAGTTTTTTTCGAGCATCTAAACGTAATCTAATAATTTTCAAAACTTCATTATTATTAAATGGTTTTAGAATGTAATCATCGGCACCTAAGCTCATTCCATGGCGAATATCTATTTTTTCGACCCTTGCAGTAAGAAAAAGAAAAGGTGGGATAATTTTCTCTTTTAAGCGTTGGTTGATAGCTCCAAGCAATTCAAAACCATCTAGTTCAGGCATATTTACATCGCACAACACTAAATCAGGGTAATTGGTTAGGATAGCATGATAACCTTCTTTACCATTATTTGCAGTTAAAATATTATAACCAGATAGCTCCAAAATATCTTTTAGCGTTTCTCTGATGTTTTTATCATCTTCAATAATTAGTATTTGTTCCATATCATTTGTTTTTAAAAACTGCAATAAATTCTGAACCTTCATTTAATTTACTGATTACGCTTATAGTTCCACCATTTAACTCGGTATATTCTTTTGCAATTGCTACTCCCAAACCAGTTCCTGGCAAATCATTTGCATTTGATGCTCGATAAAAAGCTTGAAATAAATTTTTAACTTCGGCTGTAGGTATTCCGATTCCAAAATCTCGAACAGAAATTTGTACTTGATTTTTTTTATAATCGAGCGTTAAAATAGGCGATGGCTTGTTAACAGAATATTTGAACGCATTTGAAATGAGATTAGAAATGGTGTGTTCCATTAGTTTACCATCTATCATTATGTGGCGAGGCTCTCCTATTCGCTCAATTTTTACTTTTCTTCCATCATTTTGTATATCATCGTATTTTTTGGCAGTTTCTTCAACAATAGCAAGTAAATCGGTTGAGTTAAAAATTGGTTTTACACTTCCAGCATTAATTTTTCCTAAAATAAGCACATCATTCATGAGTTCGGTCATCCGTTCTACTTCCGACTGGATTCTATTTGTTACCTTGAATAACTTTTCTTTTAATCCGCTTTCTATTGAATCAACTTGCATATTTATTAAGCCAATGTTTGCTTGAATTACTGTAAGTGGAGTTCTAAATTGATGTGAAGCGGTAGATACAAATTTTGATTTTAACTCGCCTAACTCTTTTTCTTTGCTTAAGCTTATTTCAAGCTTATTTCGAGCATTTTCTAACTGTTCCGTTTTAGCCTTTACTAAACTTTCTAAATTACTTAGGGTAAAATTCAGTTGTTTTTCTATTGATTTCTTTTCTGTAATATCTTCTTTTAATGCAACATAATTAATAATCTCCCCATTCTTATTAAGTATTGGCCCTATCGATGCTCGTTCGCAAAATAACGTACCGTCTTTTTTTATATTATGAAACTCTCCTTTCCAAACACCACCTGCAGAAATAGTTTCCCATAATTGCTTATATATTTCTACGCTAGTTTCTCCCGATTTTAATAGTTTAGGATTTTTTCCCTTTACTTCTTTTAATGAGTATCCTGTGGTTTTTTCAAAATTTGGATTAACATATTCAATATCTCCATTCAAATCGGTAATAATAACAGTTACAGGGCTTTGGTCTAAAGCTATTGATAGTTTATTAATTTCTCGCTCTGCTAATACCCTATAGGTAATATCATATCCCACACTGATTATACAATTATCAACTCCTTTTGAGTTGTGCCATTCAAACCATTTTAAACTACCGTCTTTACATTGTAATAAACGAGGATGATAAGTTGTTCGAACCTGTTCGTTATTCTTTAAATACCCTATCAATTCATTTTTTACTCGATTACTTTCTTGTTGGTCGGTAAAAGTGAGCTCCCACCACTTGTCTCCTAAAATTTCGTTAGGCTCAAAACCTACCAATTTTTTTACAGCAGATGTGGTATAAACCACTTCACCATTAATATTGGTTAGTAATACAATTGAATCTATATCTTCTAAAATTGAATTTGCTTGAAGTAAGTGTTTTTTTGCTAATTTTCTTTCCGTAACATCAATAATAATGGCACTAAAAAATAATTTACCATTTCGTTCCCAACTACCCAATGATAATTCTATTGGAAATTCTTTGCCATTTTTATGTAACCCAAACAACTCGAATGTTTTTCCTTTTTGAGCCAATGTTCTGTTTTTTATTGCGTACGAAAATCCTCTTTCATGTCCCTCTATAAATCGTTCAGGCATTAACATAGTTAGTGGTTTATTAAACATTTCATGTTTATCGTAGCCAAAATTTAACTCCGCACCTTCATTCCACTCTAAGATTAATCCATTTTCATCAATCACAATTATCATTCCTGCGGTTAATGAGTGAAAAATGGAACGAAATTTATCTTCACTTGCAATTAATGCTAGCTCGGCTTTTTTACGGTCAGAAATATCTCTCACTGTACAATGTAATAGCCAATTAATAGGCTCATTGGTAATAGAAGTCAGCACTACTTCAACAGGAACTTGCTCCCCATTTTTTTTTAAATGTATCCATTCAAAACGGTGTCCTCCATTTACTAAAGCGAGTTTAATCATTCGATTAGCTTTAGCCTCTGATGTTATTCCATCTGGCTGAAATTTAGGAGATATTTCATATGGTGTAACATTCAACAATTCGCTTTTTGAATCATAACCAAGCAATTTAACAGTTGCACTATTACAGTCTATAAATAATCCATTTTGTATGATTAAAATTGAATCACTTGATTTTTCAAAAATTTGTCTGAATTTATTTTCACTTGCTATTAATGCCCTTTCTGCTTCTTTTTTTTCGGTAATGTCTTGTATCGTGCCTAACATTTCAAGGGGCTGTTGTTTTTCATCAAATTTAAGATTACCTAATCCATGCACCCATTTTTCTTGTCCGGTTTTAAAATCAATGATTTTATACTCTTTATCAAATTTCTTTTTTTTTGTTAATACTTCTTCGGCAAAGTACTTCATCATAACTTCTTTATAATCAGGATGAATTAAATTAAGCCAAGAATTAAAATTTTTATGTAAATTACCCTTTATCCCAAAAATGTTATTTAATTCCGTTGAACTTGTCCATGAATCATTTTTAATGTCCAACTCATAATAACCCAAATTTGCTATTTTTTGTGCTTCGGCTAAAGCTCTTTCGCTTTTGATTAATTTGTTTATAGTATCATCATGTCGGGTACTGTCTTTCTCAGAAAAAATAAGGTGAGTAATTGTTCCTGTATTCTTTTTGGAATGAACGGGAATAATGCTTTTTTCTAAAAAATACTCCGATCCATTTTTTTTGTTACTGGTACAAGAAATTGATATTGTTTTACCTTTTAAAATTTTATCCCAATTTTTTTTATTCAAAATTTTAGCTGCTGAATCGGGATTAAAATCTTGATAATTTTTACCCAAAACTTCTTTGATTTTATAACCAGTTAATTTAGTGAAACTTGTGTTAACATAGTTAACACATAAATTGATATCGCAAATCATCACCGAATCAGATGACGCATCAAAAAAACTTAATAATTGATTAATTTTTTCAGGTAGGCTGGTATATAACTTTTGATTATTCAACATGACGATTTTATCGTCAAAATTACTTCTTAATTTATTCAATAAAACAGTATCTATACGCTTTTTTGAGTAAGTAATTTTACCTGAATAAGGTGTGAAAATTTTAACCTGAGTTCAGGTTAAGCAGCGATGAATAATTGCTGATTATTTAGAGCCTGTCTATAATGTCCGATTTATTCAAAGTATCTATTGTTTTTAAAGGTTTTACTCATTGTTGTTTATTTTTTTTATAGGTATTACCCACTTCTGATTATTTTTTTTATAAGTGTGAGTGAGCTCACTATGTTCGGTTCGTGAACTCACTTTGTTCGGTTCATGAGTTCGCTTCGCTCAGTTCTGAACCAAACTCTCGACTTTATAGACAGACACTATTTAGGTGTAAAAGTTTAGGGTTAGTTTCTTTAATACTTCTTTTTTTTATTGATTACTTTTTTGGGAAACAAAATATTTTTTACACCCCAACTTTTTCAGATTACATTCTTCCCATAGGGGTTTTAATTCCCTTCTTTCCATTACATTTTTGTTGGCTCGAACAAGCTAACAACGATGTTATAACAAGAGATAAAAAAAGAATTTTTAGAACTAATTTCATTGGTTGTTTTTTTTAAAGAACTCCACTTTTTCAACTTTATTTTGTCATTTCTGCACACAAAATTCCAGTAGCGATTCCAACATTTAATGATTCGGCATGACCTAGTTTAGGTATCGTAATTTTTTTTGTGATGTAAGGGTATAGTTTTGGAGAAATTCCAGCTCCTTCATTCCCCATTAAAAGAACTGTGTGTGCTTGTTGAAACCTTGTTGTAAAACAATTTTCTCCTTCAAGTAAGGCTCCATAAACACAAAGTTGGTTGTTTTCTTTAAAAAAATCAGCTAATGAAGTAGCCCAAACATTTAATCTAAAAATTGAACCCATAGTTGCTTGAACCACTTTCGGATTATAAATATCGACACAACTTTCGGAGCAAACAATGTTTTTTATTCCAAACCAATCGGCAGTACGAATAATCGTTCCTAAATTTCCTGGATCTTGAATGGTATCTAAAGCTATAATTGGTTTTGAAAAATTGTTTCCAAGTTGCTGGCGTTTTTGCTTGGCAACAGCCAACACACAATTGGGTGTTTTAAGTGTTGAAATAGCTCTTAACTCTTGTTCAGACACTTGAGTTACACTTCCATCAAAATCGCCTTTCCAGTTAGCTGTGGCAAACAAACCAAGCACTTCATAATCGGAATTAAGAAGTTCTTCAACTATTTTTTCTCCTTCAGCAATAAAAAAACCCAGTTTTGTTCTGTTTTTTTTTAGATGCAAGGACTTTATAAATTTTTTTTGTTGTATAGATAGACTCATTTATATTTCAGATTAGGGATTAGAGATTCTGCGGTAATCAGCGTCCCGATAGTTATCGGGATGCGGGAAACATTAGAAATTAGAAATTGGAGATTGGAGATTGGAGATTCCTTCACTTCATTTTACTATCCCGATTACTCGGGATGTAAAATATCGTTCGGAATGACGTTAACTACTAACTACTAACTACTAACACCTAATCTAACACTTTAAACTCAGTTCTTCTGTTGTTTTGGTGGCAAGGACAATCATCATTTCTCGTTTCGCCACATTCACTGTATTTAGAACAATCATCCAATGGAACTGTTTCTCCTTTGCCCGCAGCTACAAAACGGGCTTTTTTAATTCCCTTACTAATTAAATAGTCAACAACCGATTGAGCTCTTTTTTGAGAAAGATTTTTGTTGTACGTATCATTTCCTCTAGTGTCAGTATGGCTTGAAATTTCAACCCGAATACTTGGGTTTTCATTTAGAATAACAACCAACCTATCCAATTCAATTCTTGATTCAGGTCGTAAGGTAGCTTTGTCAAAATCATATAAAATATTATTTAACTTGAATGATCTTCCTGCATCTAATTGTTTCACATCTTTAGGCTTATTGATGTTTTCTGTAAACAAGGTATCAATGGTTTTGTTTTCTTTTTTCAATGCTTCTGCCAATGCTTCTTGCAATCCTTTATTGTTTGTCGCTATCAATGAAGAATCGCTATAAATTCTAAAATCCTTATAAATTTCAACGTATTCAATAATTTCATTTAAACGAACAGAATCTCTAACAATTTCTCCGCTTTCTAATTCTACTTCTATTTCATAAATGCCTGGCGAAAGAGCCATCACGTATTTTCCTGTTTCAATGTTTGATTTAAAACTTCCTTCTAATTCTCCCTCTGTTTGTTTATAAAGATGCATCATAGAACCTGTTGGAACGTCATTAAAATAGACTTTACCTTTCAATAAGGCTAAGACAGGTTTTTCAATTTTTCCTGTAGTGATTTTAAAGATGTCTTGCTCTCCAATACTTTGATTACCACCACCAGAATAATAACCTGTTTTTCCATCGGCTGCCAACACAAAATAGCGATTATCTTCAACCGTATTAATTGGATAACCTAAATTCTCTGGCTGAGTAAAAATGCCAAATTCATCAACGACAGTAGAAAAAATGTCATATCCACCTATGCTTGTGTGTCCTTCAGAGCTAAAAAACAAGGTTTTTCCATCTGGATGAATAAAAGGAGCATCATCATTGTAAATGGTGTTTATGGTCGTTCCTAAATTAGTTACATTTCCCCACGAACCATCAGGAAATAATTCTGCTTTGTATAAATCTCTACCTCCAAATCCTCCTTCTCTATCACTAGAAAAATAAAGTGTTTTTCCATTAGCAGATAAACTAGCACTTCCCTCCCAACTGTTTTTTTTGTTAACATCACCTTTTAAAGCAACTGGTTTCGACCAATTTTTTCCTTCTAATTGGCTCACATAAATATCGCCCATATTGTTGTTTTCACTTTTGTAGATAAACAAAGTTTGTCCGTCCACTGAAAGTCCAATTGCAGCATCGTGTCCTTTGGTATTGATATTATCGCCTATACTAACAGGTTCAGTCCACTCTCCTCTTTCTTTATAGGAAATATAAACATCTTCAAAATAAGGTTCTGAACTCATAGATTGAGGAATTTCTTCAGCTCCTTTGCTTTTAATTCCTCTATACGTAAAAATCATAACCGATTCATCGGCTGATATAACAGGAACATATTCAGAATATTGGGAATTAATAGGATATTTAACATTTTCAACAATATTGGATTTAATGGTATCGGCTAAAATTTCTTTAGCATTTCGAGCATTAACCATCATTTGGTTTGCCAATCGAACCTGATCAGCTTCGTCCGATTGAGCAGCATTGATATACAAATTAAAAAAATCAATGGCTTTGTCAAACTCATAATTTACGGCATAGGCTTTGCCTAAATAAAAATTAACTAAATTATATTCTGGATTAGTAATTTTAACTTGCTCAATAATTTCAATGGCTCTGTCTTTTTGGTTGGGGTCGTAAGTTAAACAAATTCCCATCATCAACTTATAATAAACATCGCTTGGCTTATAATTATATAACTGCGTAAATTTGTCGAGTGCATCTAAAAACTTGTTTTCCTCAAATTCTTGCTCCGCAATTTCGAGTAGTTGTTTGGCTTCTTTTTTGGATAGCGTTTCGTTTTCTTGTGCTTGTGCATTAAAACTAAAAGTTAATAACAACAATATGGTTAATAATTGTAATCTTGCTTTTGATTTCATCAGTTTATAAGTTGTTTATTTGTAATAATAATTAATAAAATGCAAACATAAGCAATTCAAACAGATAGTAAAACAAATTTTATTTTGAGTTTTAATAATAAAATACAATACCTCTTTAAAGCTTTACTAACAAGCTGTTTTGTGGTTTTTGTATTTGCCTGTAACCCTACTAAACATTTAAAGCCTGATGAATTGTTTTTGCAGAACTCAACTATAAAAATTGATGCTCAAAAAGTGGACAAAGATGAGTTAAAAAGCTATTTAAAACAAAAACCTAATCGGAAAATTTTTGGGATTTTTAGATATCACTTAGGTATTTTTAATGCTTTCAATAAAAAGGGAGTGTTAAATTTCAGACAAATTGGTGAAGCTCCTGTTGTTTATGACTCTTTACTTACTGCTAAATCGGCAACACAATTAGGATTGTATCTAAAAAACAAGAGTTATTTCGATAATAACGTAACTTACACTACTAAAATTCATAAAAACAAAGTGAAAGTTAAATACACCATTAAAACAGGCGAACCTTACATTGTTAAATGGATAGATTATAAAATTGAAGCCCCCAATCTCCGTCCAATTGTTGTAATGAAACACTACCGCTCTTTCATCAAAAAAAACAAACCGTTGGATATGGATGTATTGGAAAATGAAAGACAACGAATTAGAGATGTACTACGTGATGAAGGTTATTTTTATTTTACCAAAGATTACGTGAAATTCAGCATAGATACTACTATTGGAAATAAAGAAGTAAATGTTTATATTCAAATTGAAAACAAGAAAAACAGTAATGACAGCACTGTTACCGACTTATTGCATCAAAAATCCAAAGTTGCTGAAGTAAATGTTTATTTAAGTCATGATTTTATCAATAAAAACATCTATAACTTTGACACTACTTCGTATAATGGTTTATTAATTGCTCACGATTATAAGTTAATTTATAAACCAAAAATAATTAACCATGCTGTAAACATAAAACCCAATGAACTTTATTCGTTGGAAGATCAGCAAGCTACTTATAAACATTTTTCTGAACTAGGTCTTTTTAGAACAGTTAACATTCAATACGACAAACAAAATGTATCTGGTTCTAGCGATTCCATACAACCACCAATTTTAATCACAAATATATTTCTAACGCCTCAAAAAATTAAATCAACATCTATTGAAGCAACAGGAACAAACAGTGGTGGAAACTTAGGTATAAAAGGTGGGATTGTTTATTTACATAAAAATTTATTTCACAGTGGAGAAAGGCTAACAGTAAGATTAAATGGTGGTTTAGAGGTACAACAATTAATTAATCAACCCCAAAAAGAGCAGCTTATTTTTGGGGTTTTCAACACATTTGAATTTGGACCTGAAGTAAATTTAGAAATTCCTAGATTCCTATTACCGATAAGTTTTGAAAAGTTTTCTAAAAACTTAAACCCAAAGACCTCTTTTAACTATATTTTAAACTATCAAAACAGACCAGAATATGAAAGAAACTTAACACAGTTTTCATTTGGTTATTTCTGGAATGCGAAGAATAAGTATAAAAAACATTTTCTAAATCCTTTTACGATTAGTTTAATTAAAATTCATCTTACTGAACAGTTTAAAACACGTATTGAGCAGGAAAACAACCCTTTTATTATCAGTAGTTTTACCGATCATCTTATAAGTGCATCTAACTATACCTACATTTATAACAACCAAACAACAAATAAAACTAGGAACTTTAAATTTTTTCGATTTAATACTGAATTTGCAGGAAACACCTTGTGGTTAAGTGATGTGATGCTCAATACACCAAAAAATGAAAAAGGTGGGTTTGAATATTTTCATATTCAATACGCACAATACATGAAATTTGATTTTGATTATCGCTATTATAATCAAGCACCATTTTCTGCCTTAGTAAGTAGAATTGCTTTTGGAATTGGGCGACCTTATGGGAATTTGAATGTGTTGCCTTTTGAAAAAAGTTATTTCGGAGGTGGAGCAAATGGAATTAGAGCATGGCAAGCAAGAACATTAGGACCTGGTTCCTTGCCCGATTCCTTAATTAAAGCTCAATTTGTAAACCAAATTGGTGAACTAAAAATTGAGGGTAATTTAGAATATCGTTTTAATATTACCAAACTTTTTAAAGGTGCTATTTTTGTTGATGCTGGAAACATTTGGATTACCAGACCCGATGAATTAAGACCTAATGCAGAAATTAGATTGGATAAATTTTGGCAAGATGTTGCTATTGGAACAGGTGTTGGATTACGATTAGATTTTGGTTTTTTTCTTTTCCGATTCGACTTAGCTGCTAAACTTAAAGACCCTGCGTTACTAAATCCTAACGAATTTAACTTGCAATGGAAAAAACCAACCCTTAATTTAGGAATAGGTTATCCATTCTAAATAGAGTTTGTCCATAATGTCCGATTTATTCGTTATTCTCAATCTTCAAATCAGTCATGTACTTTAGTACACTCCTGATTTTCAGATTATCGAAACCTCTAACTCGAACATTCTGAACCAAACTCTTGACTTTATGGAGAAACTCTAAATAAAATGTATTATTTTTGAAAAAAAAAATAAAAACGGGTGTACGACAAATATCCTTTTAATAAATAAAAGTATAGGGACATTACAAGAATCAAGTAAGAAGCGACCTTTGATAAGTTTCGCTAGTAATCGTCATTGCGAGGGAGGTACGACCGAAGCAATCTGTTTAATCGAAGGACAGATTGCTTCAGCTCCAACACTCAATCCAAACGCTTGGGCTTCGCAATGACGCTAACGAAGGCAAAAAAAAAGTTAAAAGCCTCGCTGTCCCGATAGCTATCAGGATTAACTGATGAAAAATAGTAAAAGGGGTATTTGTCGTACACCCATAAAAACTTACCTATGAAAAAATATATAACTATCTTCATTCTTATTGCATCAATTATTGCTTGTAAATCTTCTTCTAAAAAACTTGAAAAAGGAGATTATGATTCTGCTATGAATATTTCTGCAAAAAAAATCATGAAAGACCCTGGTAAATTTGAAGAAGTAGATGTTTTTAATGATGCCTATCGATTAGCTAATGCAAAAGACATTACTGAAATTAACCAATTAAAACAAATTGGAGACCCAGCCAATTGGAGTAAAATTTTCTTTTTATATTCAAACTTAATAAGAAGACAAGAGTTAGCTTCAAAATTACCACCTGTTGGAATTAATTATGACAAAACTGACTATTCTAAAGACATTGAAAATGCAAGAAATCAAGCTACCGTTTATGCTTTTGAAAAAGGAAGTGAACTCTTATTAACCAACAATCGATTTGATGCCCGCAAAGCCTTCAATCTTTTTGTAGAAGCAAAAAAATTCACGCCAAATTATCCGTTAGTAGATGAAAAAATAGCTGAAGCCAAATACTTCGGCACAACCAATGTTTTTTTTAGAATAGAAAATAATGCCAACATTGTTGCCCCTCAAGCTATGATGGATAATGTGCAAAATATTAATGTAGATGATTTAGATGCCAATTGGTTAAACTATGACAGTTACATTGACACAACTATCTTGTACCACTATTCCATAATTTTAAATATGGAGCAAATTGCTGTTTCTCCCGAAGAATTAAAAGAAACTGTTTCTAGTGAAAGTAAAGAAATTCCTGATGGTTTTGATTATGTGTTGGATGCCAACGGAAATGTAAAAAAAGACAGCTTAGGAAACGATATTAAAATAACCAAATACAAAACAATTAGCTGTACGGTAAAAAGATACCAGCAAAGAAAAGCAGCTAAAATTTCAGGAACTTTAAATTACTATGATAATCTCACTAGCAGTTTAATAAAATCAGAACCTATTGTTTCAGAAGCCTTTTTTGAGAACTTTTATGGACTGGCTTTTGGTGATTTGGCTGCCCTTTCGCCAGAAACCCAAAAACAATTAAATGCAAACCGTCCGCTACCCTTCCCTCCTTCCGAAGCGTTAATCATTCAAGCAGGAGAAGTTTTAAAAGCAATGACTAAAGATATTATTGTAAAAAACAAAGGAATTGTTAAGTAGCAATACTATGTTGTAACTATTAAAGAACTGTTAATTCGTAGTTTAGACGAACTAACATTATAACCAATTTTGACAAATTCGATAGAAAAAATAATAATGACAGAAAAAGAAGTAAAAGAAAAAGAATACCTATCCAACGTACTAAAAAAAGTAGATATAAGGCTTACGGAAATCAACGAAGCTATAAAACTCAAAAGCGATGAGGTTGTTTCGATGAATAAACATATGCAAGAGAATAAAACGGATATGGATCATCTTGAAAAAAACAATATGCGTGAAGCTATTTTTAATTTTTCTTTACAAGGAGACCATAGTGTTGCAAATCGAAAAAGGCTTATAAGATTAAAAGATACTACCTATTTTGGTAGAATAGATTTTGAAGATAAAGAAACCAAGAAATTTAAAAACATCTATGTGGGTGTACACAATTTTCAGGATACCATTTCTAATCAAAACTTAGTGTATGATTGGCGAGCTCCTATTTCCAGTTTATTTTATGACTTTGAGCTTGGTAGTGGATTTTACGAAACTGAAAAAGGAATCATTTCTGGAAATATCGCATTAAAAAGGCAATTCCGTATCCGAAAGGGACAAATGGAATATATGTTGGACACAGATGTAACCATTCATGATGAAGTACTTCAAAAAGAATTGGGACAAGCATCTAGTGTTAAAATGAAAAATATTGTGGCAACAATTCAGAAAGAGCAAAATGCCATTATAAGAAATGAAGAAGCCCGGCATTTAATTATTCAAGGAGTAGCAGGTTCTGGTAAAACTTCAATTGCTCTACATCGAATTGCCTTTTTATTGTATCGTTTTAAAGACGCAATTAGCTCAGAGGATATACTGATTATTTCGCCCAATAAAATTTTTGCAAGCTATATATCGAATGTATTGCCCGAACTGGGAGAAGAAAGTGTTGCCGAAACCAGTATGGAAGAAATAGCCAACGAAATTTTGGAGTACCAAGTATCGTTTCAATCTTTTTTTGAACAAGTAGCCGAACTCTTAGAAAAAAATGATGCGAAGTTAATTGAGCGCATTCAATTCAAATCATCTAATGAAATCCTTAAAAAAATAGATGAATATATCAACTATCTCGAAAATGATGGATTTAAGATTACCGATATTTTTGTGAAAGGAAAACCTGTTCCTGCTTGGTTTATTCGAGAGTCTTTCGATAAATACAAACGAATGCCTTTGTTAAAAAGATTTAACGAAGTGGTGCGAGAAATTGTAGAAAATATTTTTCGCTTTTATAAAATAGAAATTCAATACAAAGACCGCACTGAATTGCACAATGTAATTCGCAAAATGTTTCCTTCCTATAATCCACGTATGCTATACAAAAACTTTTACGAATGGATGGGTAAGCCTGAATTGTTAAAAACAAAAAAAGGAAATACCTATGAATGGAGTGATGTATATGCCTTTATCTATTTAAAATATCGTTTGGAAGGCCTCCAATCAAATTCCAAAGTAAAACATTTGGTAATTGATGAAATGCAAGATTATTCAGTAGTACAATACCGTGTGTTGAGTCTGCTTTACCCTTGTAAAAAAACCATTTTAGGTGATGTTAATCAATCTGTCAACCCATTTAGTGCATCCAATTTACCTATCATAGAAAAAGTATTTATCGGTGCTACTACAATGACTATGCTTAAAAGCTACCGTTCTACCTATGAAATTACCCAATTTACCAAACGCATTAGCCAAAAAGTAGCAGTAGAAGCCATTGAACGGCATGGAGAAGAACCACAAATCATTTTTTGTAAAAATGGTGAATCAGAAATACATCAAATTGATAGCCTGGTTAGTGATTTTGAAAAAAATAATTTTAATTCGTTGGGAATTATTTGCAAAACACAAAAACAAGCCGACACACTCTTTGAGGCATTAAAAGATAAGTATTCTTTAAATTTATTAAATGCCATAAGTGTGGCTTTTGGAAGCGGTATTGTAATTACTACTGCACACCTTGCCAAAGGTTTAGAATTTGACCAAGTAATAGTACCCTATTGTTCGGAAAAAAACTACCAAACTGAACCTGATAAACAAATGCTTTATGTGGCTTGCACCAGAGCAATGCATAAGCTTTTCTTAACTTATACAAACAAAATAAGCCCTTTAATTTCTGTATAAATAAAACATACTCAACACAAAGATTATGAACAACTTATTAGTGGTTAGTTTTCCATTGATGCGTTGCATCTTCAAAAATTTCTTTCCCAAAAACAGGCACTTTAGCTTTTATTTCTTCTGTAATAAACCTACAAGCATCAAAAACCATTGCTCTGTGTTTGGATGAAGTGAAAACAAACAAACAAATTTCACCAGCTTTTACAATGCCTAAACTGTGGTAAATATGTAGGCACGTTAAATCAAACTTTTCAAAGGCAGCTTCTCTAATGTTGTGAAACTCTTTTTCAGCCATATCTTCATAAGCAGAATAATCAATTGCTTGAACAATTTTACCTTCTATTTCATCAGCCCTCACTTGTCCCAAAAAAATGGAATGACCTCCAATGTTTGTTTTTACTTGGTGATGAGCAATTGAGTTTGCAATTTTTTCAGGAGAAATAGCTCCTTGCATTAATACTTTTTTCATTTTTGTATGTTTTTGTGATTTCGTTTCTAAATTGATAGGAATTTCTAATTCGTTGAAAAGTGTTTTTTTTTGCTAGTAGAAATTCTATTTGATTGAATATTTAAAGTTTCATCTATTGCAATTTTTTTAATTCGTATTCTAATTCTGCTACTGTTGGCAAATTATTTCTTACTTCTTCTGGTAGTTCGTTGAAGGTAAATTCGCTTATACCTAATGGTTTTTTAATATCTCTTAGAGCATATTCAACATCCAAAGCTTCTTTTGATTTACAAAGAATAATACCAATACTAGGTTGGTCAATCTCTGTTTTTAATAAATCGTCAACAGCGGAAAGATAGTAATTCATTTTACCTGCAAATTCTGGTTCAAACTCACCCATTTTCAGGTCTATTACCACATAACAGTGCATACGTGTGTGATAAAACAACAAGTCTATTCGCCTCTCTTTAATGCCAATTTGTAATGGATATTGTCTTCCAATAAAAGCAAAACCTTTGCCTAATTCAAGTAAAAATTTGGTGATATTATCGGTTAGCTGTTTTTCTAATTCCAATTCCTGAACATCGCCTTCTAATGTTAGGAAATCAAATTTATAAGGATCTTTGAGGGTTTCTTGAGCGAGGTCGCTTTGTGGCTTAGGCAATGTAAATTCAAAATTATTGATTGCTTTTCCTTGTCGTTCAATTAGTTTAGATGCTAACTGCATTTCCAATACACTTCTGCTCCAGTTATTCTGAATGGTTTGTTGAATGTAAAATTGAGCTTCCACAACAGAATTACCCCCCCCCATAATAGCAACATGATGACGCCACGGAATTTGGCATAAAATATTCTTTTTTGCTAATTGTCCCCCACTTTGGTGGACTAATTTACCTCTATCTTCTAGTTGTCCACCAGCTTGGTGGACTAATTCAGTGTCTTTGTAAAACATATAAAACTTACGCATAGCAAACAAGTTGGTGCGAGAAAAACCATTGGTATCTGGTAATTCTCGTTTTAAATCTTTTGCCATTTGTTCTACCACTTTGCTACCCCAATTGTGTTCTTGTTGTTTTTTAGCAATTCCTTCGCCAATATCCCAATAGAGCCTAATCAATTGTTCGTTGATAGACATAGCAGCCTTGAGCTGTGCAGATCTAATCTTATCTTTGAGAGAAGTAATCCAAATTTTATAATCGTTGTCTAAATCCATAAATCTATACTGTTACTAAAAACCATGTAATTAAATCGAAGTTGTCCAATTGGAATTTTCATTCACTTATATATTTTGTTTCACATGAGATAACGTATTTTCATTTCCTTTTCAGCGTTTAGAACGTAAGTATTCAGCGTATTTTATCAATTTATTGTAATTCTAATTTATCAATCATATTCCCAACTTCCAATCCTCTCATATCTTGTTCTATCTCACTAAATTCATTTTTATTTACGCTTTTACTTATTTCTCCATTTTTTAAATAATGTAATTTATCACAAATTTCATTTAAAGTTGAAAAAATGTGAGACGAAAGTATTACAATTTTATTAAGTTCCTTTAATTTTAGTAAAAGTTCCTTTATTATGATGTTACTGTGAATATCTACCCCATTAAAAGGCTCATCTAAAATAAAAATTTCATTATTTAAGATGAGTGTCCCTGTTAGTGCTAATTTCTTTTTCATTCCGGTTGAATATGTTTCCGCATATTGGTTAAGTGGTAATTCAAAGATATTTTTTTTGTTTAAATCGGAAACCTTAATATTTCTAGCATTACATACTAATTGTAAATATTCAAGCCCTGTTATTTTTGATAGAAAATATGGATTGGTTGGTAGAAATCCTGTTACATTTTTTAATATTCCTTTGTCATACTTTATTAATCCATCATAATTTTCAAAGCCTATCATACATTTGAATAGCGTTGATTTTCCTGCTCCATTTTCTCCAACAACACCTATAATTTCTCCTTCTTTAAAGGTTAAATTTATGTTCTTCAAAACATTTTTATTTCCATAAGATTTGTAAAGAGATTCAATTAGTATCATTTTAAAATTGATTGTAGGTTTTGTTTAGATTGAAAATAAAAATAAGGAATAATTAGTAATAAAAGCGGAGGAAAAAATAAAGTTAATCCTATTGTAAATCCTACAGTTGGATTAATGTCGGTAGGATAGGAAACATATTTACCAAGAAGACTCATAACAACAAATAACATTCCTATTATTTCAAAAATAATAACGATAAAAGCTTTATCAGGAAAGAATAAAACAAGCATCAAGAATATCGGTAAACTTAGAAAAGTACTATGTAAACAAGCCATTTTTATTTTTTTCCAAAGAAATTTGATTGAATTATCTGAATGTATCCAAACAAAAAATAGAGGTTCTGGTTTTAAATAAAAAAGCATAGCTGTTAAAAACGTGATGATTAAGGCGAAAATTCCTAAGTTAAAATTGCCAACCGAAATAGCAATACAAGTGAGTATATATCCTAAAATAAACATCCAAAATGTTTTCCTAAATCCAACAATAAACTCAAAAGGTTGTTTGTAAAAAGGAGTTGGTGTTGCAAAACTAAGCGTATTGACTTTATTGAAAAAAGAAAGAACAGCTCCAATTAAAAAAGATGAAAACGCTATAACATATTCTTGCTTATAAACTAAAAAAATAAAAAAAGGTATTGCAATAATACAATTCTCCAACAACCTGATTTTTTTATAATCAACAACAGAAAAAATATTTTTAGAAAACTCGTTTCGTTCAATGCTTCCAATGTTGTTTATAAAAGCCAAAAAGAATAAAGAATAAATGTAGTTGGCATACATTACGTTATGAAAGAGTCCTTCTGATAGTAGCACAAAAACTATCGCAATCACACAAAATGCCAAATAAGGATTAAATCCAGCTTCTTTAAGAATTCTAATAATTCGTTTATATTGTATGACAAAATAAAATCTCATTAGTTAGCGTAACGAATTAGTGATTAATTTTTCTTTGTCCATTTTTATAAAATCTATAGCTAAAATAAAGAAGAGTTAAAACAATAAAGCTATAAAGAAAAATACGACCGGAATAATTGTATCTATATATTTTTTCATATTCTTCACTAATAATTAGTAATGTAGTTGATGTTCCCACAACAAACCCAATTATGATTAATGAATACGTCAATATGTAGCCTAGAGCGTAAAATAGTGCATTTTTGTTTGTTGGTAACTTATAAAACATCTTTTCCCACCCTTTTGCATCATTAAAATTATAAAGACCTACATATTCTTTTATTGAAATATTTCGACCTAAATTTTCAATTTTCACAAACTTAAAACAGTATATATATAGAAAATAAGCAACTATAGATGTGACTAATAATTGAACAACTCCAGAAGTAAAAACATTCAGGTTAAGTAATATCACAAATGGATTGCTTTCATTAGCTAAATCAGGCGTGTAAATTATTGTTGTGATAAAATCATAGCACCTACTTAAAAATAATAATGTTGTTAATAATATAAATTTTTTTGTTGTCGCAATTTTTAAACTCCCCATAATTTAGTAGATTTCGTTAAAGCATTGATTAACAACTTATTTTATCATCATAACTATAATAAACTAGCTTTCCCATGTAACAATTCCGTCTTTTAAATTGATTAGATTATCAAAACCTTGTGCTTCTAAAAAAGCAATACAATTTAAACTCCGAACACCATGCTGACAAAAAACTATTGTTTTTTTGGAACGATTTATTTTTTCTAACTGTGTCGGAATGTCTTGAAGAGGAATGTTTATCGCATTTAAAACTTCAATTTTTGGTTGTTCCCAAGGGGCTCTGACATCTATGATTTGGATGTCTTCATTTGTTAAAAGTATTTTCAATTCGTTAGCGGTAATTTCTTTTTGTTTGTTTGTTTGTTTTTCTATTCCACAAAAGAAATCATAATCAAACTGCTCAAATGCTGTTGCGTTGGCAATTACTTTTTCAAATTCTTGTTCTGCACGTTGAATGTTCAATAAATAAAAACTAGCTTCAAGTGCGTTGTAAATTTGCATTTTCCCAGAAAGTACGTTTCCAATTTCTAAAATAATTTTCAAAACTTCATTGGCTTGTTGCGTACCAATTAATCCTGGAAGAACACCTAAAACACCAACTTCAGAGCAATTTGGAACACTTCCTTGTTGTGGAGGAGTTGGAAACAAACAACGATAAGATGGTCCGTTTTTGTAATTAAAAACCGTTACTTGTCCTTCAAATTTATAGATGGCTCCGTAAACAAGTGGTTTGTTTGTAATTACACAAGCGTCATTTACCAAATATCGGGTTGAAAAATTATCTGTTCCATCAACAATAATGTCATAAGTTGAAAAAATAGTCAACGCATTTTTAGTGGTTAATTTTTCAGGATAAGTGTTGAAATTTACATAGTTATTTAAAGCACATAACCTTTTTTTTGCGACTAATGCTTTGTTAATTCCTATATCTTCCATAGTAAATAAAACCTGTCGCTGAAGATTAGTTTCATCAACCGTATCAAAATCTATGATGCCAATATTTCCTACTCCTGCAGCTGTTAAATATAACAAAACAGGACAACCTAAACCACCTGCACCAATAACCAAAACCTTCGATGCTTTTAGTTTTTCTTGTCCTTCCACTCCTATTTTATCGAGAATTAAATGACGGTTATACCTATTTTTTTCTGAATCTGTGAGCAATCTATTTGAATTTAATTTTGTGCTAAATTACGTTTTTTGATTTTTTAACAACTATTTCTTTCCTTTACAAATATAGAGATACTAAAAAAAGCTACTTTTGGAATTGATATTTCTCATAATTTGAATATGTTAGTTAAAAAAATCTTTCCTTTCTATTTATTACTATTTCTTATAGGTGCTTTTAATTATTGCGAAGCAGGTGTAGAAACTGATTATCAAGCAGCAAATAAACGCTATAGCGAACAAAAATACAGTGAAGCTATTGCTGGTTATGAAGCGATATTGGCTTCGAATCATATTTCTGCTGATGTTTATTATAATTTAGGTAATGCTTATTTTAAAACGAATCAATTATCAGCGGCAATTTTAAACTACGAAAGAGCGTTGAAGTTAGCGCCAGACCATGAAGATGCTATTTTTAATTTAAAATTAGCCAACTCAAAAACCATTGACAAAGTAGATAGGCTTCCCGCTATGTTTATAGGAAATGCTTGGCAAAATTTGATAACATCAAAAACTGCTACCTCATGGTCTTATCTATGTATTTTGTTCATTTTTATTTCGTTGCTTCTTTTTGTAAGTTATCTTTTAGTTCATATTGTTATTGTGAAAAAAATAGGTTTTTATGGTGGTTGTATTTTCTTAGTAATTGGTCTATTTACATGGCTTTTGGCAGCACAACATACATCCATATTAGAGCATAACACTGAAGCAATAATTTTTTCATCTGTAGTTACGGTTGTTAGTGAACCTAATGAAAATGCAAATAAACTTTTTACCTTACATGAAGGATTAAAAGTAAATTTAATTGAATCATCTAACAGTTGGTCTAAAATAAAAATTCCTAATGGAAATGTGGGTTGGATTAAGAATGAATCTTTGCAAGAAATTTAATTAGAGTCTGTCCATAATGTATTACTTTTTACAATTAAGTTCTCAATCTTCAGTCAACAGTTGGCAAAAAACAACACTTTGCAACAGCTTTTGCTAACTGAAGAAAAAGACACACCCATGCTCATCGCTATCGTCATTGCGAGGCACGAAGCACCACGGAGGAGTAGCATCAATCCCTAAATTTACAATAAAAAAGCATTGATAATCTGTCCTTCGATTAGACAGATTGCTTCAGCTCCAACACTCAACCCAAACGCTTGGGCTTCGCAATGACGTTCTTCATCGGATTTCCGACTTTAAAGACAGCCTCTAATTAGAGTTTGTCCATAATGTCCGATATCTTCGTTATTAAGTTAAGAGTTTAAATATTTGATTTTAAATTAATTAAAATCATTTTTTTTTGAATCAGAAAATTGATAATAATAAATACTCGCACTACAAACACAAGGAATAGATTCACATTCGGCACACAAATATTTTTTTTCTAAACTGTCTTTTTGCCAAAAATTTTCAACTTGTTTTATGCAAGTAAAATTCATTTTTGACAATATGTTTTTTAATCCATTATATTGTTTTCGATTCCATAGAATAGAAATATAACTTATAGATTCATATTTATACGTATCTAAAAATGCTTGAATTAACTCTGTTGCAATTCCTTTGTTTTGAAAATTTGGATGAACAGCTACTTGTTTAATAAGTATTGTTTTTCTTGCGTGTTGAATACCTAAAAATTCACTTATCCACTCATTCTCATCATGAAAATTGGTACTTAAATTCTGGTTTGTAATTCGTTCTATTACAATAAACCCAACTAAATAATTAGCTCTGATTTTTACCCAACAATTTAATGTTGTAGAGGTTTGAATTAAGTTAAAATAATCGGAAGTTAGGTAATCTTTTCCAAAGCATTGATTACTTATTTCTACTAAGAAAGGAATGTCATTTTCAATAAATTCTCGTAACATTTAGAGTGTGAAAATAGCCAACATAAACCCAACAATTATTACAGCAAACCTTTTAAAATTAAATTTATGATTTTCTGATGATTCAAATAAAATGGTGGTAGAAATATGCATTAAAACACCTACAGCCAAAGCCATTAGAATGGTTATATCTTCAAGATATATTGTTCCGTAATGTTGGGACAAAAACAATCCTAATGGTGCAGAAAGAGCAAATAAAACGATAAAAAAAACGCTACTAACTTTAGATTTCAAATTGGCAATTAATAAGGTAGCCAACACAATAGCAATTGGTATTTTATGAATAACTATTCCTAATAGTAATGAATTATTATGGTGTTCGTGTTGGTGAGCAGGATCTATCAGTGCCATTCCTTCAATAAATGAATGTAGCCATAAACTAATAAAAATAGAAAATGGAAATACATATTTTTTATCCGTGTGATGTGTATGAAAGTGTCCATGTTCTATTCCTTTAGAAAACAATTCTAAAAAAAGTTGAAACACAAATCCAATTAAAATAAAATACCCAACTTTAGTAGATTTAACTTCATATAATTCAGGTATTAAATGAAGTACGCACAAGGCTAATAAGTAAGCTCCACTAAAAGAAAGTAATAATTTTAGTGATAACCCTAAGTTAGGTTTAATTAAAACAACTACTAATCCACTTAAAAAAGCAGCAATGAATAAAATAAAATACACTAAGTTATGATGCATTTGAGTTTAAATGTTAGTTGTTTTTGTTGCAATCAAAATTAATCTTTCTGAAGTGTTTTCATCAAATGGATTCAGATTATAATCTCCAAAAACTGCTTCAATTTTAAGATTTGCAGCATCAAAATAGGTTAAAAAATCAGTATAAAAAATTGTTTTTACTTGTTCTGTAAATTTAAAATCTTTACCAAGGTCATTAAATGTAATTTCTTTAACAATGAAGTAATCAACAATTTTTTTTTTTATAAAAAAATCAATATGTTCAATTTTTTTATGTTCAGAAGGTAACAATGAATCTATTACCATTTTTGAGTTCATAAAATCCAACACAAATTTACCTCCCATTTTTAGACTTTTAGAAATAGCATTAATAGCTTGTTGATTATCTTTATCATCTACAAAATAGCCGAAACTTGTAAATAAATTAAATGCGTAATCGTAATAATTTAATTTAAAGGGATTTCGAATGTCGTTTACATAAAATTTAAGTTGCTTATTTTCAAATTTTTTAGCAGCAATAATACTGTTTTCTGATAAGTCGAAAGCCTCTACTTGATATCCTAATTTATTCATATAAATAGCATGCCTTCCTTTTCCACAAGCAACATCTAACAATAAATCATTTTTGGATGGATTTAAATAGGTTAATAAATTGGAAATGAATAATTCAGCCTCTTTTTCATCCCTATCTTTATACAATAAATGGTAATAAGAACTATCAAACCAAGTTTCAAACCAATTTTCATTCTGTTTAATCATAATTTACTTTTGCCATAATAACAATAATGCAAATGTATTAATCTATACACTAACATTACAATAACAAATAAAAAACATTTGAATTATTATTTATTTTATATAATTTCGTTCTGATTTCGTTAAAATGACGTTTTTTGTCTTTAAATTATTTAGGGTTTGCTGAGAAAGTCATTTTAATTACTTAATTAACACTTATTCAGTTAATTATGTTAATAACTTGAGGGTATTAAACTGGGGTAAATGCAAGGTTTTCTTTAATTTTAAAGAAAAAAG
>JAHYJH010000174.1 GCA_019429185.1 Vicingaceae bacterium | reverse complement strand
TTAGAATGGCTGTAATGAACTTCTTTACCAATAAAGTTTGGATGGAGAAAATGTTTGATAATTTCCTAACTGATAATTTCCATATTATTAACCCCGATTTTTCGGGTTCCTATGTGGGATGAGTATAGTTACCTGCAGCTAAACCTGTTGCTGTAGCTGTAGTAGCAGCATTACTCCATAAATAGGTGTAAGGAGCAGTTCCGCCAGTTGCTGTAACAGTTGCAGACCCATTTGTTCCTCCATTGCAACTTACATTGGTTTGTGAAGCAATAGAACTTGTTAAAGCAGTAGGTTCTGTAATGGTAATATTTGAAACATTAGTAGTACAACCGTTTGCATCAGTTATAGTTACATTATAAACACCTGCAGCTAAACCTGTTGCTGTTGCAGTAGTAGCAGCATTACTCCATAAATAGGTATAAGGAGCAGTTCCGCCAGTTGCTGTAACAGTTGCTGATCCATTTGTTCCTCCATTACAACTTACATTGGTTTGTGATGCTATTGAGCTTGTTGGGGAATTATTAACTGTAATGGTAACGGTTTGTGTCATTTCTAAATCGCAAGTACCATCACAAACACCAGAACCTAAAACCCAAGGGTTAGGAATACCATTCGTAATTGTACCTGTTGCACCCGCTAATGAACTTAAAGTTGTTCCTGTGCCTTCATTCATTTTTGTATATTGTACTAAACCAGTTTCACTTCCTGATAAACAAGTTTTGTAGTTGTCAGCAATTTCTGAAGCAGAGCGTGCTACATTCCATACTGCAAAGTTATCAAATGAATGGTTATTATTTCTTACAGATGGTGCAAAGCGAGGGTCGTGTCCTAAATCAATAACAGAACTTGAATTGTTTCTTATTCCAGCTGTGATTCCTGTTGAATTGGAAGCAACCAATACTCCGTTGTAATAAATAAACATTCCTGAAGCATTTGCAACAGTAGCTACGTGTGTCCAGCCTGTTGGAATAGTTGTTGGAAAAAGTAACCCTATCCAAGTACCATTATTATTTACAAAAAATGAACCTGCATCCCAAAGCCAAACATTGGTAGCCATGTTATCAACTGCTGCCGAAGATTGCCCTGCTCTCAACAGAGTACCTTTAAAATCAACCCAAGCTTCTACTGTAATTTCGTTAGTATAAGCAGTAAAAGGAGTGTTAAACCGAATAAAGTCATTGTTGTTTGCTAAATCTACCGCACTTATCTTAGGTTCTTTAGCATACACATTATAAGTGGTGGTTGTATTTATAGTTCCTGTATTAAACGTTAAACCTGAACCTGTACCAGCAATTGGTCCATCAACAATAGAACTATCGGCATCGTTTCTTAAAAAGTAGTTGATGCCTGTTTCTGAACTTCCTGTAGTGATGGTTACTGATCCGCTATCGCATAAGGTGGTTTGTGAAGCGGTTACCGTCTGGTCAGCTACACTACAAGTACCAACACAAGTTTTAAAATAATAAGCATCTCCCAATGATGTCATTACACCACCTCTGTAATGCATACCTCCTGTACCTGAAAAGGAAGAAGGAAACTGATAAAACCAATTTAATTGAGGTTCTCCTGCTCCACAATTTTGTCCCGAAACTAAAGAAAAAGTGATAGTGTATAATTGATTGGCAATTATAGTTGCAGGATTAGAAAAACTAAATGAAGTCATTGTTCTTGAAAAATTAGTAGAAAGGCTAAAGATTTCAGAAGCCAAAACTGTTCCAGTTAAACCATCGCCATTTAAAATTTCTACTTTAACATTCATGTTAGAAATGGCACATCCTGTATTAGCTGCAATAAGTTCTAAATCAACTGAATTTAATTGACCTGAAATACCTGCTCTAAAAGATTGACCTTCTAACATTGGGTCTGAACCAATTAAAGCTTGACGTGTATCAGTTCCTAAATGTTGCTGATCAACAGTACAATTAGGAACAGTTACAAAAGTTTGAAAAACAAAATCTCTTGTAGCATCTAAATTTGGTGGATTTGTAAATACTTGCGAGTATAAATCACCACCTGCATACGTATTATTACTCGATACAATATTAATTTGCCCAGTACCTGAAATTTCATCAATAATATAAGTGTAAGAGTTTCCTGAAGTAATACTTACTGTATTAGGCTTAATTGGAATACTTAAAAAACCGCTTGGTTCACTACCAGTTATGGCAAACGTGTCAATGCCTAAAATAGTACCTCCATAACCAGCTCCGCTTCTTATGGTTAGTGTAAAATTACCTGCTATTGTGTTTAAAAAAGGATTTGAAGCATCTAAATTAATTGATACACTCGACATAAACCCAGTCATTCCTGCAGTAAAGGATTGCCCAACAGTTGTGTTTCCTCCTGAATTTACAAGAAATGTGGCACTTTGCGAAGCTGTGTTGGATTGATCTAATGTTTGGGCATTTAATGCAAAAGCACCAATTCCCAGTGTTAATAATGATAGTAGAATTTTTTTCATAAAATATATTTTTAATTTAACAATGATTATAATCATAATATTGATATGATTTTCATCACAAAAATTGATAAAAGAAATAAAATAACCTAAATTTTGTTGTGGATAACCGATTTTTGTTGTGAATGACAAAAACTACTTATAGTTTAAATAATTTTTATAAGCTCTTGAAACGGGAAGCTGAGATTCATTTATAAAAACCGAATTGGCTTTTTGAGTGGTTATCTTCTGTTTGTTCACTATAAACGAACGGTGGATACGCACGAAATCATTACTTAATTTTTCAGTAATTTTTTTTAATGTGATTCGCTGAGTAATGAGTTTACTATTAGTAACTATTTTGGTATAAGAACCTTCTGCTTCGCAATATAAAATGTCTGACTCCAATATGAGTTCTATCCCTTTTGAAGTAATAATTTCTAGTTGTTTTTTTGTTGATTTTTTTAATCTAATTAACTCTACTACAGCAATTACATCTCGTTCTTTAAAGGGTTTGGTAATGTATGATGTTGGTTCAGTGGCAATAGCTTTTTTTAATATTTTCAACTCATTATTTGCTGTAATGTAAATAAACGGAATGTTTAATTTGTTTAATTTTTCTCCAAATTCAATTCCATTTTGGTTGTTAGACAAACGAATGTCTAATAAATAAAAATCGGGCGATTTTGCTAAACTCTTTTCGGCTTCAGTTAAGTCATCAATTATTTCAATAACATTTACATTAATGCCTGTAAGTATTTGAGCAAGATGATCTGCTATAATTAATTCGTCTTCTACTATTATAGCATTCATTTATGATAATTTAATTGCTGTTTTAAAGTAAAAACCATTTTTATTCTCAATAGTGTATTCAGCCTTTATTTGCTTACAAAGTAAATGAATTAATTTTGGTTTTTCTTTATCCGTCAACCCTTTTCCATTGTCGGAATAAGTAAATTCAATTTTTTTGTTGTTGCTGTTTTTATATTGGATATTTATTTCTTTTGTTGAGTTGGCATTTTCTGAAAAACCATGTTTTAAAGAGTTTATAATTAACTCGTTAAGAATTAGCCCGATATAAACAGATTTTTCTATGCTGAATAAAACTTCATCAAAATCTCTTTTTAAAACAATGTTTTTGGCTTCTAAAAGAGGAAGTAAATTATCGCAAAGTTCGTTGAGGTAATCTTTAAGGTTAATTTTATTCTTTTCTTCATTAATATAAAGTTGCTGGTGAAGTGTAGCAATGGATTCAATTTTAGTAACAATGTTGGTTAACGCTTCATGATTTTCATTTTCTTTTTTATTTTTTTCGCGAGCAACCAAAGAAACGATTAGCTGTAAGTTGTTTTTAATTCTATGATTGGCTTCTCCTACAAAGAATTCATTTTCTTTAAGCAACTTAGATAATCGTTTGTTTTTGGCTTTAACAGTTATGTAGAAAATTAGAGATATACTTAGTAAAATAATAAGTGAGATAATAGCTATGAAAAATGTTTTTTGACGCTGTTTTTCTTGAATAATAATGTTTTTTTGGTTGATAATTTCTGCATTTTTTTGCTCGGTTTTAAACTTTGTTTCCAACTCAGCAATGGTTTTATTTCGGAACTACTTAGATGATGGTAGTAAGTAAAAATTAACATATAATTTTATGGACTATGCAAATATAATATTTATCCTATTTTTGTATCATATTTTATTTAACTACAATAATAATATGAGTATAA
>JAHYJH010000173.1 GCA_019429185.1 Vicingaceae bacterium | reverse complement strand
TAGAATGGCTGTAATGAACTTCTTTACCAATAAAGTTTGGATGGAGAAAATGTTTGATAATTTCCTAACTGATAATTTCCATATTATTAACCCCGATTTTTCGGGTTCCTATGTGGGATGAGTATATCATTCTTAAAAACACCATAACCAATTTCTACAGGAATAAAACCTATAGTTGAAAAGCTTTGAGGGCTCAAAACACTATAGTTTGTAACCTCAAATGAAGTATCTTGAAGTGGAGCAGCAAACTTAAAACGACCTGCAATGCCTAATCCTTTTAAATCTGTTACCAACGTATCCCCCACATTATAAGGATTATTAACCTTAATGCGATAGACAAAAGAGGTGGTGGGCGATGCCATAAATGTGCCTAAATTGAGTTCTTTTTGATTTTCGGCAGGTACAATGCCACTTAATAATGTTGCTCCAGCAGCAGCACGTAGTTTAACACCACCAAATTCGTCTATCAATAAATTAATGTTTCCGTTGGCATCGGTATCAAAATAATAATAATCCGTAGCATGTATTATTCTTCTGGTACTAACAATTGCTTCTAACGGAAAATTTGCTAAGGGTTCACCACTGCAATCTTTTAATATCCTGCCCATTAACACAAAAGATGTATCTTTTTCTTCTTTTTCGCAACCTGTTATACTTATAACTATAGCTGCTAATATAAAAATTATCTTTTTCATGGCGATTGGATTTAGTTTATAATCAATTTAGTGGTGCTAAGTTCTTTTGCGGTGCGGAGTTGCAATACAACAACATAACCACATAGAAACTTTATATTCAGCATAAAAGTCTTTTTTCTGTCGTCTATTTACCAATTCCTCCACAAAACTACACCCCCACTTTTTTATAACCAAACACATCTTTTTTAAAAACTGACTTTTTAACGCCTGCTTTTAATAGCCTATCTCTTTTAAAATAAATACATTAACACAACTAAAAACGGACTTTTTTAGTTGATTTGTATAGTTATTGTATCTATTTTTGAAGGACAGGCAGGAAAATTAAAAACTTTAGTTTCAGAAAAATAAACACTATCTCGTATAAACCCATTTTTTGAAACTGTAACTCCAAACTTTATTTCAACTTGATCAGTTTTTCCAAAAGAATTACTAGCAAGTTGCTGGTAATTTTGTATTAAACCAAAAGTAGAGTCTTGCAGAGGTGCTGCAATTACATGTCCTTTTAGTGGAGTAAATGGTGGTAATGAAAAATACAACGTATCCCCCACATTATAGGGGTTATTTACCTTAATGCGATAGACAAAAGAAGTGCTGGGCGATGCCATAAAAGTGCCTAAATTTAACTCTGATTGAGTGCCAGGTATATCATCTAATAGCTTTGCTCCAGCAGCAGCACGAAGCACTACCGTGCCAATTTCTTCTATCAATAAATTAAAATTTCCGTTGGCATCGGTATCAAAATAATAATAATCCGTAGCTTTAACTATTCTTCTGGTACTAACAATTGCTTCTAATCCAAAATTTGCTAATGGCACACCACTGCAATCTTTTAATATCCTGCCCGATAACATCATTTTTTCTTTGTTTTCTTCTTTTTCACAACCTGTTATACTTATAACTATAGCTGCTAGTATATATAATATCTTTTTCATGGCGATTGGATTTAGTTTATAATCAATTTAGTGGTGCTAAGTTCTTTTGCGGTGCGGAGTTGCAACACATATACGCCTTTGGGCAGGGCATGGGGCAAGGCAAGGTGTTGATTAATGCGTTGGTTGGTTACTGCCAACTGTGTTGTAAACAGGGTTTTTCCGGTAAGCGAAACTACGGTAAGTTGAGCAGTGGTTGCTAAATAACGCAGGGTAGCCTCTACTTGAATTGCTCCAAAGGGTGCTGGGTTGGGATATACTTGCAACGTGTTTGTTGTGGTTAAAGTAAACTTGTTTTCTAACACAGGTGCAAAACGCGATGCAGAAGAACAGCATATTCCATAAGGCTCATCTCTATCCACATAATCGGGTGAGTTTAAAAAAGCAATGGAAAGCCCGGGCATAGGTGATGGCAATGGCGAAACCGAAGATACATCAACAAAAAACGTAGCAAAACCTCCAGGGGCAATGTCAAAGTCTGCTTCTTTGGAGTAAACACCTTCTAAAATTAGAGGAGGACTAGGCATTTGACTCGGGTATTCGTAATACGGGTTGCGGTGGTTCACTTTAATATCAAATTCGGTGCGGTAGGAGGTGGTGCGGTTGGTAATAAAGTTTTCTAAATAGAGTTCTTCATCGCCTATTTCTTGGGCTAAAAAGGTGCGTTTTGCCTCATAATTACCTATAGCTGCACAAGTGTAATAGGCATATTGTTCATTTTCACTGTGGTTAGGAGCAGGTAAGCCTGTTGGTCCTACTGCATCTTGCTGCGTAAGGTTAAAAACATAATCTTTATCATTGCGGTTAGCGGTGTGTTCGTGGTTTTTCCACACATTTTGTGCTAAGGTTACATTATTCCGAGCTAGTATCACTTGCCCAGCCATCACATCAAAAGGGGTGCTTGCCAATTTCACATTAATATCTTCATTTAGAATATCGTTGTTGTAGGGTTGCCCACCGCTGTAATCTAAAGCTGATTCGAGCGGCACAAAACAAAACCCAGTGCCATTCGATTCTAAATTAAACATATTTACTCCAACGCCTAAAAACCCACCCCATAAATTCCAACTTTTAATGGAAGGTTGGTTGTTTCTTTTAAACAAGTCAAAATGACCTCCAGCAGTTACGCAAGTTGGATCTGTGCCTATAGCATAACTGTTTATTAAGGGAATAACAGGAACAACAACTTTTTTTATTTTTATACCAAACATTTTTATTTTAACTCTAATTGTAGTTACGCCTAAAAATGCAGAAACAATTGGTCTGTTGTTATCAGGGTTGGTTCTAAGTGTAGCTGTAGCAGACAATAAATGGATAGGAATCCATAATACTTTTACAAATAAATCCATATCAAAATCAAGAATTTTGTCGTTGTAGTTTCTGGGAAGATTAGTGTTAGGGTCTTGTTGCCTTGAACCATCTAATGCACCATCAGCTAATGCCACCATTTTAGCATAAGTAGGTTTGCCGTCATTGGGGTAAGCCCTTAATTGATTATAAAAAGAAGTGTGGCTTGGGTCAGGTCCATAAACCATAACAGGAGGTATGTTTGAACCGATAGGTGCATACCATTTTAAGAGTTGCCGAGTAGCTTTTTTGTCTAACACTTGTAGTAAATTAAACTCAGGTACGATAGAAGATATTAGAGGAGATATAGGCATTAAGGGGAGTAAACTAAACTGAAGATACCGAAAAACATTTTGATAAGCCAATGGAACATTTGCTCCTTGGTGCGGAGAATCAATGGTTATTAATAAGCGGGTATTGTGATTTTTTACCATTAACTGGTCGAGTATAAAATCTTGCCATTTTGTTAATATCCACGGATTTTGTCTAATATAAAGTAAATTGTAAGGATCGGCATTTTCTACAAAAAAGGGAGAAAAATCTAAACTTTGATATTCAGGTGATTCCATAAAATTGAGCGTAAATCGGGCTATTACGCCACCCATACTTATGCCTATAATCACAAATTCTTGATCATCAACGGATTTTGATTTTAAATGTTCGATTAAGCAAAGCAAATTGAGGGCATTGTAACGCATATCAATTTTTGAATCTCTCCAATCAACCACATACAAGTCATACCCAAAATTTAATAAGTATTGTAATTGTTGATTATGAATATTATTTTGGTATAACTCACCTATTCCAGTTCTTTTAGAAGGTATCTCATCAAAAAAATCAAAACCCTCTACTAAAATTATGCTTTTTCCAGTAACATTTCCTGTATTTTGGCAAGCGTGATATACGCCAACATGCATACCTGGCAATGTTATAATAACCTCATCGGGTCTTTTTGCTATGGTGTTATTAATTATAAAAAAACGCGACATGGAGCTTTTAACAACTTGGCTACCTTCAGTATTCACTATTCTAGTTGTAATGGTTTTTTCACCATTGTTGGGATATTGCACGGTAATGTAGTTTTTTATGGTAGGGTTAATGGGTACAAAACCATTGCCATCGCCAAAATCGATTTGCAACTGGTTGGGCGATAAAAATTCGTAATCGGTAAAACCAAAGGTAAAAATAAAAGCTGGATCTATTGCGTAGGTAACTTCTAAAAATTTAGCTTCGGTTAGCAAAGGCACAGCCATAAAC
>JAHYJH010000024.1 GCA_019429185.1 Vicingaceae bacterium | reverse complement strand
GAATTCTAAAACTTAAACCCTTATTTTATTGGGATATTTAAGATTAATAGGATTAAATCAGTTTTTTAAAGGTCTTTTTTGACTGAATTTAACATTTTTTTAACTTATGACCTGCAACTTGGGTTAATTTTTTTTTCATTTTATATGTTTTTAATTGGGTTCAAAAATAAAAAAAGCCTTAGGAATACCTAAGGCTTTTTTTAAAAAGTTAAAAATAATTATTTTTTTTCTAATTTTAATTGATCTGCATTCATAAACACAAAGTCTTTAGTTTGTGCGTAAACATGGCAAGCCGAACAAAATTTTTGATAGTTCATAAATAAGCTCTTTTTTGTTGAACCCATGTAATATTCCCAATCGCTAGTATCTGGGGCTTTTCCACTTTCTAATTTAACCATAACAGTTAATGTTGGGCTTTTTTTAGCCTCCCAAGCTGCTTTACTTTTGTATGCCTCTTTTACTACTACTGTTCCTGCGGGATATTTGTTGTTTCCTGCCATTTTTTGAGTTGCTTCTCCCTTTTTATTAATGTAAATTTCTCTGTACGCTTTTGTTCCACTGTGTTTTCCATCTAAAAACCCTGTTGGATCACCAGTGTTTGGTGCGTCATGAGTTACTCTGTACCAAGATTTATAGTCTTTCCACAATGGATTTAATTCTGCTGAATATTCATAATTGGTGTATGTTACTTTTTCTGATGATGTAAACGAGTTGAATACAAAACCTGCAACAGCTACTAATGTTAATGATAAAATTGTTTTTTTCATGAGTTGTTTTTTTGTTTAATTAATTTATACTTGCTTTACTTACTTTTTTGCTTTAATAGACCGAATATAATTTACCATATCCCATCTTTCGTTTTCTTTTAAAATACCTTCCCATTTAACCATGGCACCTCTTCCGTTAGTTATTTTCCAAAAAATTTCTCCATCAGTTTGGCTTTGCACCACAGCACTTGTTAAGTTAGCTGGTTTTGGATTTAAGGCTTTTCCACCTGGCCCATCTCCTTTACCTGCATCACCATGACAAACTACACAACGTGTTTTAAAAATTTTACCTCCATTTTTAGCTGATGAAGCTCTTTTGGCTTCTGCTACTGGGTTAGTAATTTTTTTAGCTGTTGCTGGAGCAATCCATTTTTCTGTTTGTTTTTCTGTTACCGTAAATGCAAAAATTAGTGCTGTTAAGGGTAATACTAATAAAATCTTTTTCATAGCTTTTAAATTTAATGGTTCAAAAATAGATTATTTATAGAATATCTTTGTGTCAAAACTCCGACATTAGAATCTTTATACATTTTTTGTGAGCTTTTTAAATATGTTTTCTAAACTTTCTTTTTCTTTATTAATGCTTAATACTATAAGTTGGTTTTTCATAGCAAATTGAAATATGTTGTTTCTAACACTGTCTTCTTTTATTTCAATTAACCAAATTTCTTCGGCAGGTTTTTTCTTTACTTGTAACACACCTTCTATTTTTATTAAAGCACTTTCATTAACCTTTTTGTCAAACTCAACGGTTAGCACTGTATTTTCAGATGTGTTATTTTTAAGTGAAGCTGTTGATTCGTTGGCAACTATTTTGCCATGATTAATGATAATGGTTTTATCGCAAATAGCTTCTACTTCTTGCATAATATGTGTAGAAAGCATGATGGTTTTTTCTTTTCCTATGGTTTTTATTAAGCTTCTAATTTCCTCTAACTGATTAGGGTCTAATCCTGTTGTTGGTTCATCTAAAATCAACACTTTTGGGTCGTGTATCATGGCTTGAGCCAACCCTACTCGTTGTCTGTACCCTTTAGATAAAGCTCCTATTTTTTTATTTTGCTCAATTTCCAATCCCACCATATCTATTATTTCTTTTACTCTTTCTTTAATGTTTTTCACATGATAAATACCTCCCACAAATTGTAAATATTCTTTCACATACATATCTAAATAAAGTGGATTATGCTCTGGCAAATAGCCTACTTGTCTTTTTACTTCTATTGGTTGCTCAATTACATCATAACCACATACAGAAACACTTCCACTCGATTGCGGAATAAAACAAGTAATGATTTTCATTATGGTTGATTTTCCAGCTCCATTTGGTCCTAAAAAACCAACAATATGACCGGGCTCTACAACAAAAGAAATAGCATCTAATGCTTTTTGTGTTCCATAAATTTTGGTTACATTATTAACTATAACTGACATGTTGGTTCAAAGTTTAAGGTTTAAAGTTCAAAGCACGAAAGTAATGAATTTTGCTTTAGAACATTTTCGATTTTCTTACTTTTGGTTTTTTTAACATTTTCAACACATTTGAAAGAAGGAATAGTAATAAAATCTACTGGCAACTTGTATCATGTTCGTATAAATAATGGCGAAACATTGGCTGCTAGAATTAAAGGCAGCTTTAGAATGATGGATATTAAAACTACTAATCCGGTAGCGGTTGGCGACAAAGTGATTGTTAGTGATACTACAACAGACCCCGTTATTTCTGAAATTAAACCCCGAACCAATTATATTATTAGAAAGTCGGTCAACCTTTCTAAACAAGCTCATATTATTGCTGCTAATGTTGACCAAGCTATTTTAATAGCTACCATTACTCAGCCCGAAACTTCTACAGGTTTTATTGACCGGTTTTTAATTACTGCCGAAGCTTACCACATTCCTACCACTATTGTTTTTAATAAAACCGATATTTATACCGAAAAAGATAAGGAAAAACTCTATTTTTTAATGGAAATCTATACCAAAATTGGTTACGAATGTTTGGCAATTTCTGTAACCGCCAACAAAAACATTGACCAACTGATGGCTAAATTAAAAAATAAAACGTCATTGGTTTCAGGACATTCGGGAGTAGGAAAATCTTCTTTACTCAACCTTATAGAACCTTCCTTACAGCTCAAAACCTCCATTATTTCTGATGCACATCAGTTAGGGAAACACACTACTACTTATGCCGAAATGCACGAGCTTTCTTTTGGCGGTTTTGTAGTAGATACTCCAGGTATTAAAGCTTTTGGTTTAATAGACTTTGACAAAACCGAACTTTCGCATTATTTTATTGAAATGAGAGATGTATTGCCCGATTGTCAGTTTAATAATTGCCAACATATTAACGAACCCAAATGTGCGGTAAAAAAAGCAGTAGAAAATAACGAAATAGCTGCTTTCAGATACCAAAATTACTTGTCGATGTATAACGACAATGAAAGTGAAAGTTATAGAGGGAAGGGGTAAGCTGTTAAAAATTTGAGTTTAAAAAAAGAAAAGTACCCCCTTTTTGTAAGAGGATAAATTACATAATTATAAATAATTGATTATTAATAAATTACACAAATGACTTAAGAAATATAATTCAATAATTTCGATTCCGATAGCTATCGGAACAAACTAAAAAAGGTAACTATGAAATTACGAGATTTATTTTCAAACTGTAAGTGGAAGTTAAAGGCAATTAAACGTGCTAGAGAAATAAAAGGATTTAACAATCGTATCAAAGAGTTGTTTATAAGCCGGGATAAAATAAAAATTAAGAATGAAAAATTGAAAAGACTTTATCCATCAATTTATAATTAACTTAACAGTAGTAAACAACATTAAAAACTAACCCATGAAAGAAAATAATTTTACTGAATTGCAACATGCTGTTTTAAAACAACTTATTTCGATAATTGAAGTTCAACATGACGCTGAGAAAGTTATAAAAGCTCAAAAATATGAGGCTGCTGCCGAATTTAGGGACAAAATCAGGTTACTTCATAACCAATTAAATGAAAGCGTTAAGGATTGGAAAAACAACGTAAATGCCTTAGAAATTAGTGCAGAAAATATAGATTTCATTAAACAATCTAAACAATTTTTAAGTCAGTTTGAAGATAATACCTTAGCGATAAACCAACTTATTTTAGCAGAAATAGAAAAACTTAGCGAAGTCCGACAAACAGCTTTAACAAACAAAGATTTTAAATTAGCGGGGGAATTGCTAGATAAATCGGTAGCGTTAAAGCAAAAATTGGAATGAAAAATTTTACTATAAAATAACCGCTATTATTTTTTATATTTTCATTTGTTTAATTACATTTGTCAAAAATTGTCAAGTCAAAAATAGTTGAATGAACAAGTTTGGAGCAACCATAAGACAACGTAGAGAAGAAAAAGAATTACTACTGCGGCACGTAGCGGCTCAACTCGATATCGATACCGCAATGCTCAGTAAAGTGGAGCGTGGAGAACGCAATGCCAAACGCGAACACGTAGTAATGCTTTCAAAAATATTAGAATTGGACACCAACGAACTGCTTACTATGTGGTTAGCAGACAAAGTGTATGAAGTGATTGAGGATGAGGAAGTAGGTTTAAACGCACTCAAAGTAGCAGAAGAACAAGCAAATTATAATAAAATAAACCCTTAAGGCATCGAATTCGATGCTTTAAAAATAGATGTAATTATGGCGATTTCGCCACTTTTAAAAAGAATAATGTAAATGAGTGAATTAAGCCCAAGAGAAAGCGAGTTTTTATTGTACACTTCGGATAATGGAGATGTAAAACTAAACGTGTTGGTTTTAGATGAAACTGTTTGGCTTACACAAGAAGGTATGCAGGGGTTATTTGGTCGTGCTAAGTCAACAATCAGCGAGCATATTAGCAATGTTTTTTCTGAGGGTGAACTGGATGAAAATTCAACTGTTCGGAAATTCCGAACAGTTCAAACTGAAGGTACTCGTAATGTAGAACGCACCATAGATTTCTACAATTTAGATGTAATTATATCAGTTGGTTATCGAGTAAAATCGCATAGAGGTACACAATTTAGAATTTGGGCCACAAAAACACTAAGGGAATATATTGTAAAAGGATTTGTTTTAGATGATGATAGATTAAAACAGGGCAAAACAACCTTTGGAAAAGATTATTTTAAGGAATTATTAGAGCGTGTCCGTTCTATCCGTGTCAGTGAACGTAGAATCTATCAACAAATCACAGATATATTCGCTGAGTGTAGTATCGATTACGATCCAAGAGCAGAAATTACGAAAGAATTTTACGCTACCGTGCAAAATAAATTCCATTTCGCAATAACCGGGCAAACTGCCGCAGAAATTATCTACAAAAATGCCGATAGCAAAAAAGAAAATATGGGGTTGAGCACTTGGAAAAACGCACCTGATGGTCGCATTTTAAAAACAGATGCTCAAATTGCCAAAAACTACTTAGAAGAAAAGGATATAAAGAAACTCGAACGAACTGTTTCCGGTTTCTTTGATTACATCGAAAACATCATTGAAAACCGAACAACATTTACAATGGAAGCATTTGCAGAAAGTGTAAATAAATTTTTGACGTTCAATGAATATAAAATATTAGAGGGGAAAGGCAGTATTTCAGCAGAACGAGCTAAACTAAAAGCAGGTAAAGAATACGATAAGTTCAACAAAACACAACGTATTGTTTCAGACTTTGACAAAGCAATTAAGAAGATAATTGGCGAAAAATAACAGTTAAGTGCAAGTAGTTATTGACATATTAGAAAACGAGTTAATCGAGAATTATCCACATATTCTCGAGATACTTCTACGTGACCAAACCACTCAAAAAAACATCTTTTGGGCAACTGATAATTATGAACATTTAGGCGATTCATACAAATTCGATTCTGAAATCTTACCCGATTTAATTACTGGTGAAAATGGCAATGTAATAATGCCCAGAGTTCAAAAGCAAAAAGTTTTACAGCTATCTCGCTCTAAAGAAATGGCAGAAGTTTTTACACCTTCTTGGATATGCAATGCACAAAATAATATGGTTGACAATGCTTGGTTTGACAGAGCGGATGTTTTTAATAAAGAAATAGTATTAGAGAACAAAACAAAATCATGGGAAACCACCAAAGAAAAAATAATTTTTCCAAAAGATAAGACTTGGAAAGATTATGTTAGTGATACTCGATTAGAAATTACTTGTGGTGAAGCTCCTTATTTGGTAAGCAGGTATGACACCACAACAGGAAAATTTATCAAAATTGAAGATAGAATTGGTCTATTAGATAGAAAATTAAGGATTGTAAACGAAAATGTTGACGATATAGAAAATTGGTTAAAAGCCACCCAAATTGCTTTTCAAAACATTTATGGGTTTGAATGGCAAGGCGATAACTTATTATTGGCAAGAGAAAATTTACTTTTTACTTTTATCGAAAATTATCAATTCAAGTTTAAAAACGAACCAACTATTGAAAACATCAAAAATATTGCTGAAATCATTTCTTGGAATATTTGGCAAATGGACGGCTTAAAAGGAGTTGTTCCGAGTAGCTGTAAGGACAAAATTGAGGAGACAGTTGAATTATTTGAACCTACTCCTAAGACTAAAATAAAAAAATGCCCTGGTTGTGAAAAGCAAAATATTAAGCGACACAATGGTGTTTACTGCAACATAATGGACTGGGAGATAAACAAACCTATTCGTTTTATTGACTTACTTAAAAACTAAACAATTTCGATGGCTGTAAAAAACAATATAAATATAAATGTACTTGATGATATTATCATAGGAAGAGTTGAACCTCAAATCTATGCTTTTACTACCGAAACCATTCCAAATTATTTGAAAGTTGGCGATACCTATCGACCAATTGAAGTAAGGTTGAAAGAATGGCGTGAACATTTTCCCAACCTTGAAAAGAAGTTTGAAAATGTTGCAAAAGTAGATGATGAAACTTTTTTTAGAGATTATGCAGTACATTCTTTTCTTGAAAATGAATTAAAAAGAAAGCGTTTAAAGCGTAACACATTAAAAAATATCTACTACTCCAATGAGTTTTTTGAAAATGCAACAATAAAAGATTTAGAAGATGCCATAAAAGACATTAAACAAGGACATCAAAACAACGAATCAAAGTACCAATATTATCGTTTTGATGAAAGCCTTATTCCTGAAAAACATACCTACACAATAAGAGAAAAACCGCTACACCTCAGACCTAATCAAAAGGAAACAGTAGAAAAATTCAAAAAAGCCATAAAGAAAGGTAGAAAAAATTTACTAATGTATGCAGTAATGCGTTTTGGAAAAACCTTTACATCTTTATGTTGTGCTGTTGAAATGGGAGCTGAATTAGTGGTGGTGGTGTCTGCAAAAGCCGATGTTAAAGAGGAATGGAAAAAAACAGTAGAAAGTCTTAAAAATTTTGAGAAGTATTGTTTTTTAGAAAGCGAAGATTTACTCAGAAACGAATCCATTATTGCCGAAAAACAAAAGGCAAATAAAAAAATTGTTTTGTTTCTAACCTTACAAGACTTGCAAGGCGATGAAATTAAATTAAAGCACAAAGAAGTATTTGAAAACCAATTTGATTTATTATTAATTGACGAAACCCATTTTGGAGCTAGAGCAGCTGAGTACGGCAAAGTTTTAATAGCAGGCAATTTAAAAACTAAAGACATTAAAAGTGAAGAAAAGCTCAACGAAATTTCGATAGATAAAATTGATGACATTGAAAAAGCATTAAAAGCAAAAATTCGCATTCATCTTTCAGGAACTCCTTATCGTATTTTGATGAATAGCGAATTTACAAAAGACGATATTATAGCATTTTATCAATTCACAAACATTGCTGATGACCAAGAAAAATGGGATTTAGAAAATCTAAACAAAGACGAAATCAAAGAATGGGATAATCCTTATTATGGCTTTCCTCAAATGATTCGTTTTGCTTTTAACCCTAATGAATCTTCAATAAAAAAATTGGAAGAACTGAAAAAGAAAGGAGTTACTTATGCTTTTTCAGAACTTTTTAGACCGCATTCTATTGCTAAAGACAGCAAAAAACAACTGCACCAAAAATTTATTCACGAAACAGAAATTCTCGACTTATTAAAAGTAATTGATGGCTCCGAAACAGATAAAAATTTACTAAGTTTCCTAGATTACGATAAAATAAAAGAGGGCAAAATGTGCCGTCATATCGTTTGTGTTTTGCCTTACAGAGCCTCTTGTGATGCATTGGAGGAATTAATCAAGACCAATAAGTTTAAACATCTTAGTAATTATGAAATCATAAATATCTCTGGAGTTGAGAATGAAAAAAACTACAAAGACACACAATCAGTTCAAGCCAAAATAAAAAAATGTGAAAGTGAGAATGTAAAAACAATCACTTTAACAGTAAACAGAATGCTTACTGGTAGCACAGTACACGAATGGGATACTATGCTTTACTTAAAAGATACAGCTTCACCGCAAGAATACGATCAAGCCATTTTTCGTTTACAAAATCAGTATATCAAAGAATTTGTTGATGATAAAGGAGATGTTATCAAATACAACATGAAGCCACAAACCTTGTTGGTAGATTTCAATCCTACAAGAATGTTTGTGATGCAAGAAGAAAAAGCTCAGATATACAACATCAACACCGAAAAAAACGGAAACCTTAAATTGGTTGAACGACTGAAACGTGAATTAGAAGTATCGCCTATCATTCAGTTAAACAAAGACAAATTAGTTCAAGTAATCCCAACAGATATTTTAAATGCAGTTAGGGAATATTCTAGCAACAGAAGTGTTATAGATGAAGCCAAAGTAATTCCTTTGGATTTTTCGCTTTTAAAAATTGATGAAATACGAGAAGAAATTGAACGGCAAAACGAAATAGATGCTAATAATGGTTTGAAAATAAAGCCACACGAAAAGCCTGATGAAGGTGAAGAATTAGATTTACCTGAAAAAACTGAAGGTGGTGAGGGAACTGAAACAGGAACAAACAAAAGCAAAGAGGATAAAAAAGACAATTACGAAGCCATCATTAAGAAAAAATTTGCCAGTTATTATTCCAGAATATTGTTTTTTGCTTTCTGTACCGAAGCTAAAATAATTTCGCTACAAGAAATTATAGATTTGATTGAAAAAGATGAAGAGTGCCAACGAATTGCGAATAATTTAGAACTCAATATTGAGATTTTAAAACTTTTGCGTTTGCACATTCAACATTATGTGTTGAGCAAATTGGAGTACAAAATACAAAACATTAACACACTAGCCAATGATACGGATGTAGAACCCAAAGAAAGAGCCAGCCGAGCTATGAAAAAATTTACCCGCTTGTCTGAATCCGAAATTGTAACACCCGAATTAGTAACGGACAAAATGATTAATGGATTACCCGAAAATGCTATTAATAAGAATACAATGCTTTTAGATATTGCTTCCAAACAAGGCGAGTTTGTGTATGCCGTGTATAAAAAGTTTGGTGCAGCAATAGCCAATAATTTTTACTCCATACCAACATCAAAAATTGCGTATGAGTTTACAAGAAAAGTGTACAAACTACTCGAATTAGATGTAAAACTAATTGAAGCAAACTACACCTCTTACGATTTAATCAATGAAAACACATTTATTGAAAAAGAAACCCTAAAAATAAACAATCAAAAAATGAAGTTCAATATAATTTTAGGCAATCCGCCTTATCAAGATAGAAGAGAAGGAACAAGCGATAATCCAATTTATCATCTTTTTATGGATATGGCTTATCAGTTAAGTGAAAAAGTGGTGCTCGTTACCCCTGGTAGATTTCTTTTCAATGCAGGGAAAACACCTAATATTTGGAATCAAAAAATGCTTGAGGATAAAAATTTAAAAGTTGTTGCCTATTTTAACCGGAGTCAAGATGTTTTTCCTGAAATAGATTTAATGGGTGGTATTGTTATTACATTAAGGGATAAAAGTCAAACATTTAACAAAATAGAAAATTTCACCTCGTATTCGGAAATAAAGTCTATAATTAAAAAAGTATTAGTTGACGATTTTCAGTCTTTGAGTGATTTAATATATGCTCCCGAAAGTTATAAATTCAGTAAAAAACTTCATGAATTACAACCTAATATTGCTAACAAATTAAGTAAAGGGCATTTGTACGATTTAACTACAAATATTTTCAGCAAATTACCAAATATCTTTCTTAAAGAAAAACCAACTAAATCGGATGATTATATACAAATTTTTGGTAGGGAAAATAATAATCGAATAGCAAAATGGATCAAAAGAATTTATGTTGAATCACATGATAATTTAGAGTACTATAAAGTGCTTGTACCTAAATCAAATGGTTCTGGAGCAATAGGAGTTGTAATTCCAACAGTCCTAATCGGTGTTCCTCAATTAGCTGATAAAGGTACTGGGCATAATCAATCGTTCATAAGTATTGGCTCATTTAAGACAAAATACGAGGCTGAATCTTGTATGAGATACATAAGTACAAAATTTGCTAGATTATTACTTGGAGCACTAAAGGTAACTCAAGACAATAAAAAGAATGTTTGGAAATATGTTCCGTTTCAAGACTTTTCAAAAAACTCGAAAATAGATTGGGCAAAGTCAATCTCTGAAATTGACCAACAATTATATGCAAAATATAAATTGCCCAAAGATGAAATTGATTTCATTGAAAAAATGATAAAACCAATGGATTAATGATGAAAGCAATTAAATACGAAAAAGATGCTGTTTTATTACAAGATGGAAAAATCAGTGCTTGGGTTGATTTATGGGTTGAGAATGGAGATACCATTTGTGACTGGAATAAAAATGATTTTATTATGACTGACCCTAATGATGTTGCTTTAAAAAACTGGCAAGACAATCTTGAACATTTTGAAGATGCAACAACAATTGCAAGAGAAGTTTTAGAAAACGCAGGCATCATCCACCAAGACGAAAATGGCAAATGGCACCAAACAGAAAAATACCATACAATAAAAGGTTCCATTCCAATAAAATAACAAAAATATGCACATCCCCTTAAACGAATTTGAACAACACATTGATGAAACCATTTTAAAAAGAGGCTTGGCTTACTTTAAAAGTGGTGCTGTAACGGATGTTACAGAAATTTCAAATGGAGAATACGAAGCTGTTGTTTCTGGCACAGAAGAATATACCGTTCAATTAACAATTAAAAACAATGCCGTAACTACACATAATTGCGATTGCCCTTACGATATGGGACCAGTTTGTAAACATATAGTTGCGGTAATTTTTCACTTGCAACAAGAGGAGTTAGACTTAAATCAACCTGCCACTAAAACGCCTAAAAAGAAAAAAACAAAATCGGTTCATCAGCAAATTAAAGACTTGCTAAAAGACATTTCTCATCAAGAGTTAATGGATTTTGTGCTAGAAAACAGTAAAAAAGACAAAAAATTCAAAAACTATTTTTTGGCATCATTCGGGCATTTAAGTCAACATCAATCCAAAGCATTTTATAAACAACAAATTCATTCTATACTTAACACCGCAGCAGGAAGAGATGGTTTTATTGGTTGGTCGGATATGAAATATGTAGCTAAAGCAACGGAACCTTTTTTAGCAAATGCCGAGCAATTTTTAGCAAAAAACAATTTCGAAAATGTATTTTATATTAGCACAGCTTTATTGGAAGAAATGATCGAAGCCATTCAATACTCAGATGATAGCAATGGTAATTTGGGCTATTTTATAGAATCGGCTATGGAGCTGCTTTCAAATGTAGCCAATGACAAAATTTCGGCAACACTTAAAAAAGAAATTTTTGAATACTGCATTTCGACTTTTAAACAAAAACTTTTTAAAGGTTGGGATTGGCATTTGGAAATGTTGGAAATTGCAGGCGATTTAATAGATAATGAAAGCGATATAGACCTTATTTTAGATTGTTTAGCGTCAGTTAATGGCGAATATGAAAAAGAACACGCTCAATCTATAATATTAGATTTATTAAGACAACATAAAACACCAAAAGAAGTAGAGAGCTTTATCAATAAACATATTTCTAACTCAGATATTAGAACAAAAGAAATAGAAAAAGCATTTAATGATAAAAACTTTGAAAGAGCAATAGCATTAGCCAAAGACGGAATTACTTGCGATGAGAAAGATAAACCAGGTTTAGTAAAAGAATGGGTTGATTGGTTGCTGAAAATTGCATTAACTCAACATGATACTCCAAAAATTATAGAATATGCTAGATTTAGATTGATTGATAATTTTCATCCCGAACAGGATTATTATCAAATTCTGAAAGAACATATTGACGCTAAAAAATGGCATCCATTTTTAGAAGAAATAATAAAAGAAATTACACCTAAAAACAGATGGACTTATACAGACCTTATACGAAAGATTTACATTAAAGAAGAATGGTGGGATAGGTTATTTTTGATGCTCAAACAAAATCTTTCACTAGAAAATATAAAACAAAACGAACAGTATTTAGCAAAAGATTACACGCCTGAATTAATTGAACTCTATAGCGAACGGATTACAAACTATGTTGAAAGATTTATGGGAAGAAATCATTACCAAACCGCTTGTGTGTATTTACGCAACATGAAAAAATTGGGAGGCAATGAACAAGTAGATGAATTGATAACCTTGTTTAGAAAAAAATATCCTCAACGCAAAGCACTCATGGAAGAATTAAACGATATTTAATATTTTCAGCCACCTAAAGATTTTATATAGGGTTTATTGCTGATTGCCGATTGTAAACTGTAAACTGAGAATTACAATCCCGCATTACTTCTAAATAACTTAACCGCTATTGCCAGTAAAATTACACCAAACACTTTTCTTAATAACTTACCACTTTTAATTTATCATCATCCAACCTAACTCTAAGCCATTTTTGCAGCGAATTTTTCTTTGCCTGTTTGGTTTCAGCATCTAAATTAGGACTCCATCTAACCAAAACAGTTGTAGAAGTATCTTGTTTATTTTCAAAATTTGTAAAAACAGTTTTACCTACTTCCATTCCTATCACATCTTCATACTGCATTTTCACTTCTTTAGATAAGGATGTAAAAGGAATCCTACTCAAGCCCATTTTATTAATTTCGTTTTCTAACAATTTTATTTTTTCATCTTTATCCTCTATTATCTCCTGATTTTTCTTGTAAATTTCCTCAATAATACCTGATTTTACTTCAGAAGTAAGTCTGCTAGTAATTTCGTGAGTATTATCTTCAGACTGATAAATCTTAAGTTCAGTATTTTCTAAACTATAACTCAACATTTTCTTGTTCAACATTTTTTTAGTTTCTTCAGAAATAGGTTTACCTATTAAATAAACTTCAATTAAAGGAGTTCCTTCGTTAGTTGTATAATGTACTTTTTTGTTAATCACCTCACTTTCTGCAAATTCAAAATTTTCGGCTATAAAGTTTTCTGCACTACTTTTAAAAATACTTTCTTGTATCGATTGCCAAAAAGTATAAGAACTAGGTAAAAAAATGATAATGGTAAAAATCCAAATATATTGGGTAACTTTTTTTTGTTTGGCTTTATCAATATATGAAGTAAGCGGAAATTTTAAATATTTTACAATTAACCATGTGGCTAAAATAATAAAAACAGAGTTAATGATAAACAAATAAAAAGCACCAAAAAAGAAACTCCAGTTGGCGTTAGCTAACCCATAACCAGCAGTACATAATGGAGGCATTAATGCTGTTGCAATAGCAACTCCATAAATAGTACTAGCTATTGTTCCTTTTTTTGTTTTCGCAACAACTAATGCTATTCCACCAAAAAAAGCAATTAATACATCTAACAAATTTGGTCGTGTACGAGCAATTAATTCCGATTGCACTTCTCCAAAAGGAGTAAGTAAAAAATAAACAGTAGAAACTACTACACTAATTAAAACGGCTGTTCCTAAACTTTTCAACGACCGTTTCAGCATGAATAAATTATTGATGCCTATCGCTAATCCTACACCCATAATTGGTCCCATAAGTGGTGAGATAAGCATGGCACCTATAATTACGGCTGTTGAGTTTACATTTAAGCCAACAGAAGCAATAACAATAGAAGCTCCTAAAATCCATATATTTACTCCTTTAAAGTCAATATCCTTTCTAATAGCTTCTACCGAGCCTTCAAAATCAACACCATCTCTAATATTTATTACATCTTTTAGGTATTTTATTAGCAAAACAAACGAACGCAAAAAGCTAAATTTCAATTCTTTTTCGTTTTGTTGGCCTTCTTTTTCGGGGGAACTCATTTCTTGGTTTTCCATTTAAACTTCTTTTAAGAATATTGGACTAAATTACTATTTCCCTCCATATATTCATTTGGATTTTTTATTTTTACATCAAAATTCAATATCGATATAAAATGACGGATAAATTTGACCAATTAGAACAAAAAATTGAAGAAGCTAAGTTAGGTGGAGGTGAAGATAGAATTGCTGCACAGCACAAAAAACGAAAGTTAACTGCTCGTGAACGTATTCATTTTTTGTTAGATGAAGGTTCTTTTGAAGAAATTGGTATGTTTGTAATGCATCGTTCTACCAATTTTGATTTAGACGAACAAAAATTTTTGGGCGATGGAGTGGTTACCGGTTATGGAACTATTCATGGAAGGTTGGTCTATGTTTTTTCGCAAGATTTTACAGTATTGGGTGGTTCGTTAGCTGAAGCTTATGCCGAAAAAATATGTAAAGTAATGGATTTAGCTATGAAAAACGGTGCTCCTGTAATTGGTTTAAACGATTCAGGAGGTGCCAGAATTCAAGAGGGTGTTGTTTCTTTAGCTGGTTATGCCGATATTTTTTATAGAAACACCTTGGCAAGCGGAGTAATCCCTCAACTTTCCGCCATTATGGGACCTTGTGCCGGAGGTGCTGTTTACTCTCCTGCATTGACTGATTTTATTATGATGGTAGAAAACACGTCATACATGTTTGTTACTGGCCCCAATGTGGTAAAAACCGTTACACACGAAGAGGTTACATCTGAAGATTTAGGTGGAGCTTCGGCTCATTCCACCAAATCTGGAGTTACCCATTTAACTTATGCTAACGAAGTGGCTTGTATCAATGGAATTAAAACCTTGCTTTCATATATGCCTCAAAATTGTGAGGATGATGCCCCTTCTATTCCTTACGAAGCAGCAGACGAAAGTCGTTTAGCATTGAACGATATTATCCCTGAAAACCCTAATCAACCTTACGATATTAAAGATGTGATTAACAATACTGTTGATACAGATACTTTTTACGAAATTCAAAAAGATTTTGCAGAAAATATGGTAGTTGGCTTTGCTCGTTTAGCCGGAAAATCTGTAGGAATTGTTGCTAACCAACCTGCATTTTTAGCGGGAGTGTTGGATATAAAATCATCTCAAAAAGCAGCTCGTTTTGTTCGTTTTTGCGATTCTTTTAACATTCCTTTATTGGTTTTTGAAGATGTTCCAGGGTTTTTACCTGGCACCGACCAAGAATGGAATGGAATTATTACCAATGGAGCAAAACTGCTTTATGCTTTCTGCGAAGCAACTGTTCCGAGAATTACCGTAATTACTAGAAAAGCGTATGGAGGTGCTTATGATGTAATGAACTCTAAACACATTGGTGCTGACATGAATTTTGCTTGGCCAACTGCCGAAATTGCTGTAATGGGAGCTAAAGGAGCAGCAGAAATTATCTTTAAAAAAGAAATAGCCGCAGCAAAAAATCCTGAAGAAAAATTAAAAGAAAAAGAAGCAGAATATGCCGAAATGTTTGCTAATCCATACAATGCTGCCGCAAGAGGTTATGTAGATGAAGTTATTCGTCCTGATCAAACCAGAGAAAAGTTAATAAAAGCATTTAAAATGCTCGAAAATAAAGTAGCTGTATTGCCTAAAAAGAAACATGGTAATATTCCTTTGTAAGAGTTTGAAAATAAGTATCATTCTTTGTTTACAGATTAAAAACACCGTAAAGGTATAATTTTTAAAAAATAGCAATATTTATACCCGAAATGATATGTATTAAATATATTTATTATTTTTGTACCCTAAAAGGTATATTAAAATGACAACTATTTCAACATTTATTAAATACCATAGAAAGAAATTAAGGTTAACCCAAAAAGAATTTGCTGATAAAGCGGGTGTTGGATTAAGGTTTATTCGGGAATTAGAGCAGGGGAAACAAACCATGCAGCTTGATAAAGTTAATCAAGTTTTATCGTTAGTTGGATTTGAAATTTTTCCTCAAAAAATAGGTATAGACCCTTATTTAATTTTTTGGGATTATTTAAATAAAGCGGTTATAATTAGGCTTAAAAATAAAATTAGTAAGCCAGGCATAATCATAAAAGAAATTCTTGATATTGAAAAAAATACGATTACAGCATGGAAATTTATTTCAAATAATAATGCAATACAATTTCAACAGACTCAAAATAAGGAATTAATTGAAGTGATTAATCATTCAGACATTCAGGAAATTAATCTTCAATAAAATGAAAAGAGGAAAAGTATATAAAAAAGATAAATTTGCAGGAGTTTTGTGGGAAGATGATGTGGGTTATCATTTTCAATACAATCAATCTTACATAGACAATTCTTTATATGGAGCTATCAGTAAAACCTTACCTGTTCGTAAAGAAAGCTACGATAGTGAGTACATGATTCCATTTTTTGATGGATTAATTCCTGAGGGTTGGCTGTTAGAAATTGCGTTAGACAATTGGAAGTTAAACCCAAGAGATAGAATGAATCTTTTACTTACGCTTTGTGATGATAATATTGGAGATGTAAGCATTAAAAAAGAGCGTTAAAATGAAAAAATGTTTAATCTGTTATAAATCAATTGATAAGTCGGGTGCTAATTATCATGAAAACTGTTTAAAAAATGAATTTGGATTTAACCAAATGCCTTTAATAGAAATTGATGAAGCAGCATTGAAAAAATATGCAAAAAATTTATTAGGAAATAATGTTGTAATAACGGGAGTTCAGCCAAAATTAAGTTTGTGGTTGGAAGAAAGTAAACTAAATATACGATTTACAATAGTTGACAATAAAAGTAATTTTATTATCAAACCACAAAGTGAGCGATATAAATTTTTACCCGAAAATGAAGATTTATGTATGCATCTTGCTTCTGAAATGGGGATTAAAACAGCTAAACATAGTTTGGTAAATTTACCTTCAGGAAATTTAGCGTATATAACCAAACGGTTTGATAGAACAAAAAAAGGAAAATTGGCAAGTGAAGACTTATGTCAACTATCGGAAACACTAACAGAACATAAATATCGAGGTAGTTACGAGAAAATAGGAAAGGTTATTAACCTATATTCTTCGCAGTCTGGATTGGATTTACTGAACTTTTTTGAATTGGTGCTATTTAATTTTATTATTGGAAATGCAGATATGCATTTAAAGAATTTTTCAATGGTAGAAGATGTTTTAGGAGATTTTACGTTAAGTCCCGCCTATGATTTAGTAGCAACATTTTTGGTAATAGAGAAAGAAGATGATGAATTAAGTTTAAACCTGAATGGCAAAAAAAATAGAATCAACAAATCCGATTTTGATGGTTTAGCGAAGAATTTAGGACTTAGTGAAAAGCAAAAAGAAAATAGCTACAAGAAATACGCAGAAAAGAAAGAAAGTATTCAATGGTGGATAACAAACAGTTTTTTGCCTAAGGAACAAAAAGAAAAATTACAAAAATTAATAACCTCAAGAATAAAAAAAATAATCTAATTTATTATGAAAGACGCTTATATAATAGATGCCATCAGAACGCCAATAGGAAGTTTTGGCGGAACATTAGCCGCAGTTAGAACAGACGATTTAGCTGCCTTAGTAATCAAAGAATTGGTAAAAAGAAACCCAACATTAAACACTGAAACCATTGAAGATGTGTTTTTTGGATGTGCTAATCAAGCAGGTGAAGATAACCGAAATGTTGCCCGAATGGCAGGTTTATTAGCTGGTTTGCCATGGAAAGTGGGCGGAGAAACTATAAATAGATTATGTGGTTCGGGTATGGCTGCTGCTATCAACGCTTCAAGAGCAATAAAAATAGGTGATGGAGATTTGTATATTTCGGGAGGTGTTGAAAATATGTCGAGAGGTCCTTATGTTATTTCAAAATCTGCTAAACCTTTTGGAACGGATGCTAAGATGTATGACTCTAGCTTTGGTTGGCGATTTATCAATCCAAAAATGGAAGCACTTTATGGTACAGATGGCATGGGGCAAACCGCTGAAAATTTAGTGGATATGTACAACATTAGCCGTGAAGACCAAGATAAATTTGCCTATTGGAGTCAGATGAAAGCAACTAAAGCTCAACAAAATGGAAGGTTGGCAGAAGAAATTGTGATAGTAGAAATTCCTCAGCGAAAAAAAGACCCTATTATTTTTGCTCAAGATGAATTTATAAAACCAACTACTAGTTTAGAAATTTTAGGAAAACTTGCTCCTGCTTTCCGCAGAGAAGGAGGTTCTGTAACTGCTGGAAATGCTTCTGGTTTAAATGACGGAGCTGCTGCCATGTTAATTGCTTCTGAAGAAGCTGCAAAACAATACAATTTAACGCCAAAAGCAAGAATAGTTTCCAGTGCTATTGCAGGAGTTGAACCCAGAATTATGGGTATAGGTCCTGTTTATGCTACTGAAAAAGCATTGAAAAGAGCAGGCTTAACCTTAAATCAAATAGATATTATTGAAATTAATGAAGCTTTTGCCGCACAAAGTTTAGCTTGTACTCGTAAAATGGGCTTAGCTGATGATGATGCTCGTATTAACCCAAATGGAGGAGCAATTGCTTTAGGTCACCCATTAGGAATGACAGGTTCACGAATTTTACAAACGGCTGCCATAGAATTACACAAACAAAATAAAAAATACGCATTAGTTACACTTTGTATTGGTGTGGGACAAGGTTACGCAACAATTTTAGAAAGGGTTTAATTATATAAAAACCATCTTCTAATCTACTATTTACATATAAAAATAAGAACTTAATCGCATAATTATATATAAATAATAGATTATAATCGCATTTTCTTATGTTTTTTGTTTATTTTTGTTGAAATTTGTTTGAACAATGGAATTAATAAACAGAGATTTACAAAGTCAACTGCTTGAAAAGTGGAATTCAAAGAAAGTGCTTGTTGTTATAGGTCCGAGGCAAGTTGGTAAAACTACCTTAATACGTTCCTTGTGTGAAAAAGAAGGCAATTATCTATTTATAAATGGTGATGATGCTGAAGATAGAGTCTTACTTGAAAATGCAGGCAAAACCAAACTGGAACAAATTATAGGAACTAATAAAACAGTTTTTATTGATGAAGCTCAACGAATTAAAGACATTGGGTTAATTTTAAAAATCATTCATGACCAAATTAAAGGAGTTCTTTTAATTGCAAGTGGTTCATCTGCTTTTGATTTAGCTAACGAAGTGAACGAACCTTTAACAGGTAGAAAATGGGAGTTTACCATGTTTCCGCTTTCATGGAATGAATTGAATCAGCATTTTGGTTATTTTCAACAGTTGAAAAATTTAGAACAATACTTAATTTATGGGTTATATCCTGAGGTTGTTGTAAATACCAACAAAGAAGAAATATTAATTCAACTAAGTGGAAGTTATTTGTATAAAGATTTGCTTCAATATAAAAACATTCGAAAATCTGATGTGTTAGATAAGTTGTTGTTAGCACTAGCTTTGCAAGTGGGTTCTGAAGTTAATTATAGCGAACTTTCTCAGACAGTTGGAGTAGATAGAGCAACCGTAGAACAATACATTACACTATTAGAAAAAGTATTTGTTATTTTTAGATTAAATCCATTGGCAAGAAATGTTAGAAACGAAATTAATACTTCAAGAAAAATTTATTTTTATGACAATGGAATTAGAAATTCTATAATAAGAAACTTTAAACCACTAACATTAAGACAAGACGTTGGAGCATTGTGGGAAAACTATTTAATTTCAGAAAGGATTAAGTTTTTATCAACTAACAAAATAAATTGTCGCTATTATTTTTGGAGAACCTATCAACAACAAGAAATAGATTGGATAGAAGAAAAAGACGGGATATTTTATGCTTATGAGTTTAAATGGAATCCTAAAAAAACGAAGAAAAAGTTCCCAAAAACATTTACAGATAATTATAAAATAGAAAAAACAATGGTGGTTACTCCAGAAAATTGCAATGAGTTTTTATCTTTGTAAAGATAACACCTAGGGTCTATAATGAAATAAACTATACATTTAGCCTTGCTCTTTTGCTCGCTAATTGCGTTGAAAATACTCGCCATAGCGTTGCTATGTCTTTGTTTCTCGTCTTATTAGCAAACAAAATAACTTCGCCTATTCTGTACACTTTATTTCATTACAGACCCCTAGCTTAACAAAAAGTTTTATGCAACCTGATTTAGAAAAAGAAAAGAAAGAAATTGAAGCCGCTTTTAAAGGGCTAATGAAAGCTGCTGTTTATGCTAAAAAAGATCCTGCAACCAAAAAGCGAATTAAAAAAGCATTTGATGTAGCTTATGAAGCTCATAAAAATGTAAGACGAAAATCAGGCGAACCTTATATTTATCACCCCATAGCAGTTGCTCGTATTTGTGCCGAAGAAATTGGGCTTGGAGCAACATCAATTATCTGTGCCTTATTGCACGATACGGTTGAAGATACTGAACTTACCATTGAAGATGTTAAAAACCTTTTTGGAGAAAAAGAAGCTATAATTATTGAAGGTTTAACTAAAATTTCGGGTGTTGTTGATGCAACTGTTTCCTTACAAGCCGAAAATTTCAAGAAAATATTACTTACCCTTGCTGAAGATGTTCGGGTAATTTTAATAAAACTAGCCGACAGACTGCATAATATGCGAACCATAGGTTCTATGCGAAGAGATAAACAATTAAAAATTGCTTCCGAAACTTTGTTTTTGTATGCTCCTTTAGCTCACCGATTGGGATTACATTCCATAAAATCGGAGTTAGAAGATTTATCATTAAAATGCCAAGAACCAGAAAAGTTTCATGAAATTGAAACGAAACTAAAAAAATCTCAAGAAGTTAGAACGCGTTTCATCAATCATTTTTCATTACCAATCAGGAAAACATTAGAAGAAAAAGGGTTTAAATTTGAAATGAAGGGGAGACCAAAATCAATTTATTCTATTTGGAACAAAATGAATAAAAAAGGAATTCCTTTTGAAGAAGTATATGATTTATTTGCAGTTCGAATTATTATTGACTCAAACCCAGAAAACGAAAAATCAGATTGTTGGCAAGTCTATTCCATTGTAACCGATTTCTACCAGCCCAACATTGAGCGGTTACGTGATTGGATATCTGCCCCTAAAGCCAATGGATATGAGTCGTTGCACACAACAGTTATGAGTCCAACCGGAAAATGGGTTGAAGTGCAAATTCGTACCAAAAGAATGGACGAAATTGCTGAAATGGGTTTCGCAGCTCATTGGAAATATAAAGAAGGTTCTATAGAAAGCCAATATGATAAGTGGATAAACCAAATCAGAGAATTAATAGAAAACAACGATGCCAATGCCTTAGATTTGGTGGATGATTTTAAATTAGACTTGTTTTCAGATGAAATTTATGTTTATACTCCCGAAGGAGAAATGAAAAATCTTCCTATTGGAGCAAGTGCATTGGATTTTGCTTTTGCAGTTCATTCGGAAATTGGAACCCACTGTATTGGAGCTAAGGTGAATAATAAATTAGTTCCTTTAAGTAATGTGTTGAAAAGTGGCGACCAAGTAGAAATTCTTACTTCCAAAAATCAAAAACCGAAAGAAGATTGGCTCAATTTTGTAAAAACACATCGAGCAAAATCTAAAATTAAATCGTCTTTAAAAGAAGAAAAAAGAGAGTTGGCTATTATTGGGAAAGCTATGCTAGAAAAGGAATTTAAACGATTAGGTATCTCGCATCAAAATATTAGTTTAAAGGAATTAAAAAAACATTTTAAAGCATTATCTTCATTAGATTTTTATTTTAAAATTGCTACTGAAGAAATAAAATTAAATCAATTACGAGATTTTGAAGTAAAACACGGTACATTACGTTTAAAAAGAACTATTCCAAACAGACTTAAAAATTATTTTGAGCGAAAAAAAGCTCCAAAAACAGAAAAAAAAGAAGAGATTTTGGTAATTGGAGATAACATGGAGAAATTGGATTATAGTTTAGCCCATTGTTGCAACCCAATACCAGGCGATGAGGTTTTTGGTTTTATTACCGTTGCCGAAGGAATTAAAATTCATAAGGTAAGTTGCCCCAATGCAGTGCAGTTAATGTCCAATTATGCCTATAGAGTTATAAAAGCACGTTGGATAGATAAAGATAAAATGGACTTCTTAACAGGGCTGAAAATTATTGGCATTGATAACGTAGGGATTGTAAATAACATCACGCAAGTAGTTTCTAATGAGCTTCATGTAAATATGCGTTCCATAAAATTTGAAAGTTATGATGGAATTTTTGAAGGAACCATTATGGTTTTTGTTCAAAATACCTTGCATCTTGAGAATTTAATTAAAAACCTTAAAAAAGTGGAGGGAGTTACAAAAATAGAGCGAATTGATAATTAACAAATAACTTCTACCATTGTTAATAAAATCTCATAATACCTATTAAATTTATGTTTTAAAATTCGGTTTAATCTTTATTTTTACTCTTTAATAATTTGTTATGAGTTCAAACGAAGAAATTCAACAAAAAGTAAAACGAATTTTTACAAATTACTTAGAAGAACATAAGCAAAGGAAGACTCCTGAGCGATTTGCAATTCTTCAAGAAATTTATGTGAACAACGATCATTTCGATGTTGAAGAACTCTACTTATCTATGAAAAACAAAAAATATAGAGTAAGTAGAGCAACATTGTATAACACCATAGAGTTATTATTGGCTGCAAATCTAGTTAGAAAGCATCAGTTTGGCAACAATATTGCTCAGTATGAAAAATCCTTTGGTTCAAAACAACACGACCACATTATTTTAAGCAATGGAGAAGTGATAGAATTTTGCGACCCTCGAATTCAAAATATTAAAAAAACATTACAAGAAATGTTTGGTGTTACCATTCTTCATCACTCCTTGAATTTTTATGCTGTTAAAAACGAAAAATAAACAATCATGAGCTTTTCATTTCACATCAAAAAAGAAAACAACGTGCTTATTATTGCATTGAACGGAAGTTTAAACAATAAGCAACAAGCCGAAAATTTATTAGAAGAAATAGATTTTTATTTCAACGAAGGAGTTAATTCTATTATTTTAGATTTAGCCGAAATGGAATACATGAACAGTTCTGGATTAGGAATTTTCATCTCTATTTTAACGCAAACCCGAAATAGAAATGGCGAAGTTGTGGTCATTAATATTCCTAAAAAAATAAATCAATTGCTAGTAATTACTAAATTGAACCATGTATTTAATATTGCTCATACGATTGAAGAAGCCAAGCAATTGGTAGTAAAAGACAACAACACTGTGAATAATTTATAATCTTAAAACCATAAAGTTAACCAAAAAAAAATGAAAGTAGATGTATTGTTAGGACTCCAATGGGGAGATGAAGGAAAAGGAAAAATTGTTGATGTATTAACACCCAAATATGATGTGATAGCACGATTTCAGGGTGGTCCAAATGCAGGACACACCCTTGAGTTTAACGGAATTAAACACGTGTTGCACACCATTCCTTCCGGAATATTTCATGATGGCGTTGCAAATGTGGTTGGCAATGGTGTTGTAATAGACCCTGTTATCCTTAAAAAAGAAATTGATGCCTTAGTTAAAATGGGCGTAGATATAAAAAAACAACTTTTCATATCTAAAAAAGCCCACCTTATTTTGCCCACACACCGCTTAATTGATGCCGCTTCGGAAGCTGCAAAAGGCAAAGAAAAAATAGGCTCAACCCTTAAAGGAATTGGCCCAACCTATATGGACAAAACTGGTAGAAATGGGTTACGTGTTGGCGATATTTTTGAAACCACTTTTAAAGAAAAATACACCAAATTAGTAATTAAACACAAAGAAATTTTAAAATTTCACGATTTTAATTACGAGTTAGAACCCTTAGAAAAAGATTTTTTTACAGCCTTAGAACTAATTAAATCACTTACGGTTATTGATAGCGAACATTATTTGAATAGTGCCATCAACAACAACAAATCCATATTGGCAGAAGGAGCTCAAGGCACCATGCTCGATGTTGATTTTGGGTCTTACCCTTTTGTAACTTCATCGAACACTACAACAGCCGGAACTTGCACCGGATTAGGTATTGCTCCGAACAAAATAGGAAAAGTATTTGGTATTTTTAAAGCCTATTGCACTAGAGTTGGCAGCGGCCCTTTTCCAACCGAATTAGAAGATGAAGTGGGCGAACGTATGCGAAAAGCAGGAAACGAATTTGGCTCAACCACTGGCAGACCAAGAAGATGCGGTTGGATAGACTTACCTGCATTAAAATATGCCATCATGATAAATGGTGTTACCGAATTAATTATGATGAAAGCAGATGTGCTAAGTGAATTTGAAACCATTTCGGTTTGCACACACTATATTGTTGATGGCGAAAAAATAGATTATATGCCTTATGATATTGTTTCAAAAGAAGTTACTCCGGTTTACGAAACCCTAAAAGGCTGGAACGAAGATTTAACAAAACTATCTTCCATGGAGGATATTCCAAGTGCACTAATCAATTACATTGACTATTTAGAAAAAGCCTTAAATGTGCCTATTTCTATTGTTTCTGTAGGTCCAGATAGAACGCAAACCATTCATAGAGGAAATGTGTTGAGTGTTTGAAGGGGTGGGGTAAGTCATTTAAGAACGACATAATAATGACAACAAAAACAATCTTCATATTGACACTTTTTGGAGTTTTAACGAGTTGTGATAATAGTAGACAAAACAAACAAACTCCTCAATCTGATAGTAATACAATAAATCAAAATAGTTTGACCAACGATACGTCTAACAACTTTGAAATAATCGAAATAAATTGTGATTCTATCTATAATAACAAAGGAACTGTAATAAGACTTGTTCCTATTGATAGAAAAGCTAATAATGAATCAGAATATAAATTCATACTTCTTGTAACCAAACAGCAAAACGGAAAACATTCTGAATTTTACCGAGACACAATTGAAAGCACTGCTCAAAAAGTTGAGTTTGCTGACTTTAACAATGACAACGTAAAAGATATTCTTGTTCAAAATATTTCAGACGCAAGAAGCAATTGGACTTACTTTTTGTATATAGTTGACGAAAAGAAAAATTCGTTAAGGAAAATAAAAGGATTTGAAAAAATCAAAAACCCAAATTATCTTTCTCAATATGACCTTATTGATAATATTGTTATGTCCGGACGAAATTGGACAAATTTTTACAAAATCGTAGGCGATACTATAAAGGACTTTAATATTATAATCGATTACGGAGAAGACGAAAACGGAAAAAACATTTATGAAGCAAACTATAAAGAAGCAATACAAAAAATATTGACGAGTGAGAAAAACAGTCTATAATAGCATCTAAGAAAACATAAGGTAGGAAGCAGTTAAATCAAACATGTAGCGTTTGTTTCCGACTACCATTGAAATGCCTTTCATAAAACATAACAAAAAAAAACAAGCAATTAAAAATCATAAAAAAGACTAACTTTGTAAAGGAATGAAAGATAAAAACCTTTACATAATTGCTGGATGTAACGCTTATTTTCGATAACTCTTATGGAAAACATGAACTTATAGCTCAAAAAATAGAACAATAAGATATCTTGATTTTTGATTGCCAAAAGTATAGACAACTTAAAGCATATTATGACAAAAAAGGATAAACAAATAGAACTAAAAGACAAAATTGTGAAAGGACTTGAAAAAGTTTATGAACGTCTTATCGCATTCAAAAAAGAGAAAAACAGCGAACTTGTAATTATGGAAGGAAACAAGATAGTGAAAATAAAACCCTAAAAAAGAACCACATACATCAATACAAGGGTGTAATGTGAACTAGTCTTCAAATAAACACAACGTGCCAACAAATAAAAACTTCTTAAACTATATTTTTCTACTATTTTTTGTAGCTCAAATTAGTGTTGGATATACTCAAAAAGCAGCCAAAATAGAAATCCTCAATGCCAATTCATTAGAATACGATGAATCAACAGGAAAAAAGGCAAAAAAACTAATTGGAAACGTGCAACTCAAGCACGATGATGCGTTGATGTTTTGCGATAGTGCGTATGTTTTTTCGGAAACCAACACCATGAATGCTTACAGCAATGTTAAAATAACACAAGGCGATTCGTTGCAGCTTTTTGGCGATTCGCTAATTTATGACGGCAACACAAAAAAAGCCATTTTAAGAGGAAATATCAGGCTTGTTAATAAAGACATTACGCTAACCACTCAATTTTTAGATTACGATAGAACTACTAATGTTGCTTACTACTATAACGGTGGAAAAATGATAAGCAGAGGAGATCAAGACACCTTAACCTCTCAAAAAGGACATTATCATTCCGAAAGTCAGGCTGTGTTTTTTAAAGAAAATGTGATTCTGAAAAATCCGCAATACACCATTTTTTCAGACACCTTAAAATACCAATCGCAAACTGAAACGGTGTTTTTTTTAGGACCAACCACCATAAAAAGTAACCAAAATTTAATTTATACCGAAAATGGCTGGTACAACACCACCACCAATATTTCCGAATTTTATGGCAATTCATACCTCTATTCCGAAAATCGTTTTATTTATGGCGATACCATTTACTATAACAGGAATGTGGGAGTAGGAAAAATAACTTGCCATGCAATTATACAAGATACAACAGCAAGATTAGAAATTCATGGCGATGATGTGATTATGTTTGAACAAAAAGACAGTGCAATTATTACCAAAGAAGCACTATTAATGCAATTTATGGATAACGACACGCTCTTTATGCATGCCGATACTTTTAAAATTTATACTACTTATCAACCTGTTATTTCGCAAGATAGTTTAGCAATAACACAAGATACCGCTCGTGTTGATACGGTTCGGAATTTATTGGCATACCACAATGCAAAATTTTTTAAATCAGATATGCAAGGCAAAGCCGATTCTATTGTATATAATTTTGCTGATTCTACTGTAAATTTTTATGTAGAGCCAGTAATTTGGTCGAACGAAAATCAATTAACAGCCGATTTTATTTACTTGCTTTTGTCAAACAAAGAAATTCATTCTATTTATATGAAAGAAAATGCCTTTATTATATCCAAAGCAGATAGTATTTTACCTAATTTCAATCAAATTAAAGGCGAAAATATGGTGGGTTATTTTGTTGAGAAAAAATTGCACAAAATAGAAGTAAACAAACAAGCAGAAACCATTTTTTTTGCTAAAGATGATGACGAAAAATACATAGGAGTAAACAAAGCATCTGGAAATAATATGCTCATTTTTTTAGCAGAAAACACGTTAAAATCCATCACTTTTATAAAAGACCCCGAAGGAGTTTTTTATCCTATAAAAGAACCCTCACCAAAAGACCTTATTTTAAAAGGGTTTAATTGGAACGATAGCGAAAAACCTAAAAGTAAATTTGATGTTTTTTATTGACTAAACTTTCGGAGTTTCTAAGTTATTAAATATCAGTAGAATAATTTTGTGTAACGGTTATGTTTTTAAGTTGCAACAAAATGAAAAACAATATCTTATGTTATATTTATTTAACTGTTAAAATTAGAGGTGGCAAAAAAATAGAAACCCTATTTGTGTTGAGTATAATCTAATTTTCCTCCCCAAAATTGCATTTGTTGGAGGGCCCAATTTATTCTTCCGTTTAAATACGAACTGGGATGTTTTGCATTATATTTTAAGGGGCTTGGCAGCACTATTGCCAACGTAGCAGCTTGTCTTTTATTTATTTTTGCTGCTGAGGTGTTGAAATAAGCTTTAGAGGCAGCTTCTGCTCCGTAAATACCTTTACCCATTTCGGCAACATTTAGATAAACTTCCATAATGCGTTCTTTACTCCAAATGGTTTCTATTAAAAAAGTAAAATACACTTCAAAACCTTTTCTTATCCAGCTTCTTCCAGGCCATAAAAACACATTTTTGGCTGTTTGCTGACTAATAGTGCTTGCTCCTCGTTTACGTTTGCTTTTTTCGTTGTGCTTTATCGCTTTTTCAATAGCTCCAAAATCAAAACCACGATGTTTTAAAAAATTTTGATCTTCAGTGCAAACTACTGCTAACTCTAAATAAGGAGAAATTTCCGATAAAGGTTTCCATTTCTTATCCAACTTCATGGGTTTGCCATCCATTTTTTGTTCCACAGCTCTAATAACCATTAATGGTGTAAAATAAACTGGTACCCAGCGGAGCAATAGTACAAGACCAACACTAATTACAATAAACCAAAGGAAACTTTTAAGGCAAAATTTCCAAATTCGCAAAAGAAATTTTTTCATGCTAACTCATCAACTTAAGTTGAATTGGACAAAAGTATTTAAAAAACAGTATGATAATTATGTTGGATAAGTATTTTTACACTATTTAAGAAATCATTAATTTTATCCGAAAGAAAAACTATAAATTATGGCTGTTCAACTTCCTTTTAATTTTAATCAGTGGATTGAAGAAAACAAAGACAAACTAAAACCACCAGTAGGCAATAAAAATATGTATCCTTTAGGAAAGGATTTTATTGTGATGGTTGTTGCTGGACCAAATGCCAGAAAAGATTATCATTACAACGAAACCGAAGAGTTGTTTTATCAACTAAAAGGTGATATAGAAGTAACCATACAAGATGAAGGGAAAGCGGTAAAAGTTCCTATAAAAGAAGGCGATATGTTTTTGCTTCCTGCAAAAGTACCTCACTCGCCTGTACGTTCAGAAAATTCTATTGGATTAGTAATAGAACGGGTACGAACAGGTACTGACTTTAAGGACGGATTAATGTGGTTTTGTGAAAAATGTAACAACAAACTTTATGACCATTATTTTCCGCTTACGAACATAGAAAAAGATTTTTTACCTGTTTTTGAGCTTTATTACAATTCTGAAGAACTACGCACTTGTAAAAAGTGTGGATATACCATGGAAACAGATGCTAGGTTTACTAAATAGAGGATTGATTTAATGTGGAAATTAGTTTGAAAAATGAAGGATATAGGAATGAAAAACAATTGTAACTACTCAGCTTTTGTTTTATTTTCTTTGCCACAGATTGCACTAATTTTCACAGATTTTTTTCACAGATTTATCAAAGTATCTTTTATTGTAAATTAATGTATTGATGCTACTTTGTGGTATAAACGACTTTTATGGTTTTTTATATTGTGTTGATGCTACTGTGTGGTGATTAAACTCTCTCATAATAAACGCTAAAAGCGTTTATTAATCTGTAAAAATTAGTGAAATCTGTGGCAAAATGAGTAGCTGAGTAATTATAATTTAATATTCTTGATTTTAAATGGTTTAAATTTTTAGAAATGCGATTATTAAAGGGTTTTTTATTTATTTTTTTAGTAACGGCAATAGTTGTTGTGCTTACCAGCTTTATTAAAAAAGATGAGGTAAAAGATTTTTCAAAAGAAACACCTCCCGGAACAACAAAAATTGCAGAAAACCTTTTTATGGATAAAGTTGAAATTTCAAATTTTAGTTATCTCGAGTATCAATTTTGGTTAAAAATAGTATTTGGGAAAGATTCAGACGAATTTCTTTCTGCTCAGTTAGATACGTTGGTTTGGGAAAAAGATTCGTGTTTAAGTTTTTACTCTGAATATTATCACAACCATCCTGCATATTGGGATTATCCAGTGATTGGAATTTCTCAAGAACAAGCCTTAGCATTTTGTAATTGGAGGGCTGACAGGGTTTTTGAGATTTATTTAATTAGAGAAAAAATATTAGAGCATCAACCAAATCAAGATGCAGAGAATTATTTTTCTATAGAAAATTATTACAATGGGAAATACAATAATACGCCACCCGATATGAGGTACAACATTTATCCTGAATATCGTTTGCCCACAAAAGAGGAATGGTTGCTGGGTAAAGAATTTTTTGAAGCTTACAATCTAAAAAATGGAAAAACGTGTAAAAAAAAGTATTGTGATTATCATATAAAAAAAGAGGATATTCCTAACCACTCTAATTATAATGTTATTCCTTGCGATGGAGATTCCTTGTTAGTTGAGCCCCTAAAACCCACTCGTTGTTATACAAATAGTTCTTTAGGTTTTTATTTTTATGGAAATGTAAGTGAATGGTTAGCCCAAGAAAAAAATGTAATTGGTGGCAATTGGAGAGATACTACCAACACTCATTTTGATATTCCACAACATCAAGAATATCCATCAGAATATGTTGGTTTTAGATGTGTTGCCACTTGGAAAAAATATGAAAAGAAATAGAAAAAATATCAAGCAATGACAGATAAACAAAGCCTAAAAAAGATAAAACGAATTAATGCTCACGGACACATTTTGCCCGAACCTTACCAAATTCCTTCTTTTATGAAAGAAAAAAAGTTGTTTTGGATAGATGAGGATAAAAAATTTATGCGTCAAGGAAGTTGGTCTCGACCCATCACAGATAAAAGCTTTTTTTTGAATGAGAAGATGGAGTGGATGGAAAAAAACAATATCGACCATGCAGTAATGCTCAACTTATCTCAAATTTATTGCAATGGTTGGGAAAAACAAGATGCCATAGATGCGATTCAATGGCAAAATGATTTTAATGCTTCGGTACAGCAGCAGCATCCCGATAAGTTTACTTGCGGATTTGTGGTGCAGCCGCTTTATATAGAACACGCACTAAAAGAAATAGAACGCTGTGTTAAACAACATAAAATGAAATTGTTGTGTTTGCCCACTCACTTTTTAAATGCTCAAAATCAGTGGGTTTCTATTGCTGATGAAGTGGTTTTTCCTATTTATGAATTAGCAAATAAATATAAATTAGCCATAGAAATTCATCCGTATGATGGAGAAAAAATGGTAGCGTTAAAAGATGAATATTGGCGTTTTCATTTGGTGTGGATGATGGCTCAGTCGGCAGATGCGTTACATATATTTACCCTTAAAAATATTCCCAATCGTTTTCCGAATATCAGAACGTGTTTTGCTCATGGTTGCATGTTAGGACAAGCGAATTTTGGTAGAAGAGTGCAAGGTTTTGAAGGCAGACCCGATTTGTTTCAAGATGTAGCACATCCGAAAACAACACTCGGGCATCACAATTTATTTTTTGATACCTTGGTGCATGATCCTTACACTTTGCAATTGCTTAAACACAGAGTAGGTAGCAATCAAATTGTTTGCGGATTAGATGACCCTTATCCTTTGGGTGAAATGGAAAACGAACATGGTTCTTATCCCGGAAAAGTAATTGATGATGCCGTTCAATTAAACATTCTTTCGGAAGAAGATGCCAATGCAATTTGGCATACCAATGTGCTAAGATGGTTAGGTTAGGGTCTGTAATGAAATAAAGTGTACAGAATAGGCGAAGTTATTTTGTTTGCTAATAAGACGAAAAACACAGACATAGCAACGCTATGGCGAGTATTTTCAACGCAATTAGCGAGCAAAAGAGC
>JAHYJH010000023.1 GCA_019429185.1 Vicingaceae bacterium | reverse complement strand
TTCTATGCCACAGATTACGATAATTTTCGCTGATTAAATTTTTATTCATCCATCTATTAATCACTAATATCAAAAAAGAACAAACAAATAATAAATGTGATAAATAAAAAAGTGTGCGTTTGCCCTGCAGTGTTTTAAATTATAGTAACCTATATTATCGTAACTTTGGTTACTATAATTTACTAGACATCTTTCCAAAATAAAATAAAATCCACTATTTGATATAAATTGAATGAAAATAGCCATGAATACATATGTAATAAATTTCTAACCTCAAATTTCTTACTTTTGCGTTTCAATTTACATTTCAATGACCGAAATACCATCAACACGAATAAATAAATATTTGAGCGAAGTAGGTTTTTGCTCCAGAAGAGCTGCCGACAAATTGATTGAGGAAGGAAGAGTAACTATCAACGGGAAAACACCCGAAATGGGAACAAAAATAACTCCTCAAGATGAAGTTAGGATTGATGGTAAGTTAATTTCTGAACCGAATCAACAACCTGTTTACATTGCTTTTAACAAACCTGTTGGCATTGTTTGTACCACCGATACGGGTGTTGAAAAAGACAATATTATAGATTTTATCAATTATCCAACACGTATTTTCCCTATTGGAAGGCTCGATAAACCAAGTGAAGGACTTATTTTCCTGACTAATGATGGAGATATTGTCAATAAAATACTCCGAGCAAGAAATAACCACGAAAAAGAATACCTTGTTACCGTGAACAAACCCATTACCAAAGCATTTATTGAAGCTATGAGTAATGGCGTTCCTATTTTAGATACGGTTACAAAAAAATGTAGTGTAAAACAAACTGGAAAATACAGTTTTAAAATTATTCTTACCCAAGGTTTAAATAGGCAAATCAGAAGAATGTGCGACCATTTATTTTATCAGGTTGTAACACTAAAACGCATACGAATTATGAATATTTCCTTAGATATTCCTGTTGGAAAATGGCGATACTTAACCGACAATGAATTAGTAGAAATAAACAACATGGTTGTTGATTCTTCGAAAACTTATGAAGGATAATATTTATTAAAAAAAATAGTAACTTAGCCTTGTTCTTTTAAACACATCATATTGAAACCATTAAAACACATCTTCCTTTTTCTAATTACGCTCTATTTTGTAAGTTGCCGTTCGGATAATGATACTGTTGTAAATCCAAATCTTAACCACAATTACGCAGGATTAGCAGTAGGCAATTTTGTAATCTATAATGTAGATTCCATTGCTTATGATGATGTTACAGCGTCAGTTTCTACATCTCAATTTCAAATTAAAGAAAAAATAGAATCTCAATTGGTAGATTTGGAAGGCGATAATTCCTATAGAATTGAACGCTATCGAAAAGAGAAAGACAGTATCAATTGGGTTTTGATAGATGTTTGGAGCAGTAAATTAGTTTCTACTAACTACCAAAAAGTAGAAGAAAATGTGCGATTCATTAAACTTGTTTTTCCTATTAGAGCCAATAAAACATGGAATGGAAACATCAAAAATAATTTAGGTGAGCAACAATATTATTTTTCAGCAGTTCATCAACCAGCAATTATTGGAGGATTCCCTTTAGATTCAGTAAGTACCGTTTCACAAATTGAAGATATAAATTTAATCTCTGAAAACCTTTTTGAAGAAAAATTTGCTACCAATATCGGGATGGTTTATAAAAGAGAGTTGAGTAGAAAAAGAGATAGTCTTTCTGGAGCTTGGTTAGGAACAGATGTTACCATGACATTAGCTACTTACGGAAAAGAATGAGCATGAATTACGATTGACCATTGACTATTGACTATTGACTATTGACTATTGACTATTGACTATTGACTATTGACCATTGACTATTGACCATTGACTATTGACTATTGACCATTGACCATTGACCATTGACTATTGACTATTGACCATTGACCATTGACTATTGACTATTGACCATTGACCATTGACCATTGAATTATGAAGTTTAAAATCTATTTATTTTTTTTAGTTTTTTTTTATACACTACTAAGTCTTGGTCAAGGACATTATGCCATTTCTTTTAGTGATAAAAATAATTCTCCTTATTCAATAAATTCTCCTTATCAGTTTTTATCTCAAAAAGCCATTGAAAGACGTTTAAAACAAAACATTCCTATAACTTCATCTGATTTACCTGTAAATGCAACTTATATTTCCATTTTAACCAATTTAGGAGCAACACCTGTTTATGCTTCCAAATGGATGAATTTAGTTGTAGTTGAAATAATTGATACTTCTATTCTAAATAATATTCAACAATTGTCATTTGTAACCGATATTCAATTCATAAAATCATCTACTACTTTTAATGAAAATAAAAAAATTTCCAATAAACTTTACGTTGAAACTACTCAAGAACTCGATTACGGAAGCAGTTCTAACCAGCTGAAAATAATGGAAGGCGATTTTTTACACAACTTAGGTTTTAAAGGAAACGGAGTTACCATTGCTGTGTTGGATGCTGGTTTTACAAATGCACATCAAATAGGTGCTTTTAGTTCCCTTTGGAGCAACAATCAAATTTTAGGGTTTAAAGATTTTGTTGATGGCGATGATAGTGTTTTCGTTGAACACACACACGGAACAATGGTTTTATCCACAATGGCAACCAACATTCCTGGAACATTGGTTGGAACTGCTCCAAACGCTAATTATTATTTATTACGTACGGAAGATGCTCTTACAGAAACCCTTTTGGAAGAATACAATTGGTTAGCAGGAGCCGAATTTGCTGATAGTGTGGGTGCTGACATTATTAATTCTTCTCTAGGATATACCACTTTTGATGATTCAACTAAAAATCATACCTATGCCGATATGAATGGCAACACAACAATTATTTCAAAAGCTGCCAATTGGGCTGCTGAAAAAGGTATTTTAGTAGTGACTAGTGCTGGAAATTCAGGAAGTAACAATTGGAAATACATTGGTGCTCCAGCAGATGCTCCTAAAATATTGAGCATTGGAGCCGTTGACAATGATGGCGTTTATGCCCCTTTTAGCTCTCAAGGTCCAACTTCTGACGGACGAATTAAACCCAATGTTGTTGCTGTTGGTAAGTCAGCAGCCATCATCAACCAAAACAACGAGCAAGTTTTTAGTAATGGAACATCTTTTTCCTCTCCTATTATGGCTGGAATGATGGCGTGTTTGTGGCAAGCTTTTCCAAACAAAACCTACCAACAACTAAAAAGTGCAGTAGAACTCACGGCTCATCAAGCATTAACTCCCGATTATTTGTTAGGCTATGGTATTCCTAACTTCAGAAAAGCCTACCATCTGTTGGCAAATATCAAGGATGATAATAAAAATCAAATTATTACAGTTTATCCGCATCCCTTTATTGAAAATTTTAACATTACTTTTTATTCTACATCCAACCAAACCATAAGCATCCAACTCTATGACACCTATGGTAAAATCATTTTATCTGAGAAATGGGATGTTAATGAAAATACCTTACATTTAATTCCCATAAATGGATTTCAATTATCTTCAGGAATTTACGTTTTAAAAATCAACTCTTCTACAAAAGAAATAACACAAAAAATTATTAAACAATAATCATTCACTAATTCATGCTAAGTTCTACATCAAAAATAACGGACAATTCTTCTTCTATTGCTGATTTTGCATCCAAATTTATCAATCACACCAACAAACATATTTTTTTAACAGGAAAAGCAGGTACAGGAAAAACTACGTTCTTAAAACACATCATTCATCATACACACAAAAACGTAATTGTTGCTGCTCCAACAGGAATTGCTGCTATTAATGCAGGTGGTGTTACGCTTCATTCTTTGTTTCAATTGCCTTTTGGCAGCTTTATTCCTTCAAATAGCACATCCAATTTCAATGAAAATCAGCAATTAAACACTCCTGCTACATTGATGCGGAACTCAAAACTCAACAAAAACAAACGTAGAATGTTGCAAGAGTTAGAGTTGTTAATTATTGATGAAGTAAGTATGCTTCGAGCCGATTTGTTAGATGCCATTGACACGATGTTGCGAAGTGTTAAACGAAATAGATTTACGCCTTTTGGAGGTGTTCAATTACTCCTTATTGGAGATTTATTACAGCTTCCTCCTGTAGTTAAAGACAATGAATGGTACATCTTAAAGTCATATTATAAGAGTATTTATTTTTTTGATGCGTTGGCTCTCAAAGATAATCCTCCACTACAAATTGAGCTTAATAAAATTTATCGTCAAGCCGATGAACGGTTTATTAATTTATTAAATAATTTAAGAAACAACACAGTAACTCCTGCTGATATTGATTTGTTAGAAAATCATTATTCACCTAATTTTCAGCCAAAAAAAGACGATGGTTTTATCCGTTTAACTACCCACAACCGACAAGCCGACCAACTCAATAAAGAAGAACTTGATAAATTAACTTCAAAACCTTATTCTTTTACGGCTAAAGTTTCGGGCGATTTTAGTGAATACAATTATCCTGTAGATGAACATCTTACCCTAAAAAAAGGGGCTCAAGTAATGTTTATAAAAAATGATCCAACGGGACAGCAAAAGTTTTTTAATGGAAAAATTGGAACAATTACCAACATTAACAGTGATGGCATAGAAGTAACATCCGAAGGAGATGAATATCCTATTGAAGTTGAAAAATATGAATGGGAAAATGTAAAATATAAATTGGATGAAGCCACCAACCAAATTGCAGAAAATGTGGTTGGAAAATTCATTCAATACCCACTCCGATTGGCTTGGGCTATTACAGTACATAAAAGTCAGGGGTTAACTTTTACCAAAGCCATCATTGATGTTGGAAATGCTTTTGCTCCTGGACAAGTTTATGTGGCTCTATCTCGTTTAACAGGATTGGAAGGCTTGGTATTAACAAGTTCCATCAACCAACATAGTTTGCAATTAGATGAAACCATTACCCAATTTTCGAGTACAAAAGCAGACGAACGCTTGTTACCTCAATTGTTGGAAAACGAAGCTCAAGCCTATTTTTTAGATTTTTTATTAAAAAGTTATGATTTAAGCTCTCTTGCAAAAGAAATTCAATATCATGTTGAAAGTTATTCCAAAGACGAAAAAAAATCGGCAAAACAGCAATACGTTTCTTGGGCAAAAGAATTAAAAGTAAAAGTTGATGAATTGTTGCCTGTTTCTGTGAAATTTAAGTACCAAATTCAACAAATTATTCAAACTAAAAGTTCAAATTATAAAACAACATTACTCGAAAGAGTGAAAGCTGCTAACACCTATTTTATTCCTATTCTGGAATCCCATTCTAAACATATTCTTAGTCATATTACTGATTTAAGTGTTGCTTCAAAAATTAAAATTTATTTGTCTGAACTCAAAGAATTGGAAACTCATTTCTTTAAACAGATAGGCTTAATGAAAAAAGCTGAAATTTTAATTAATTCAACAATAGAAAATAAAGAGTTTACCAAAGAAATGGTTAAAAATGTAGTTGAAGATAACCAACGAACAACCCTTGTCAGCACAATAAAAACCACCAAAGAAAAAACGCCAAAAAAAGATAAAATTGATACGAAAAAATTGAGTTTCGATCTTTATAAAAAAGGAAAATCAATACAAGAAATTGCAAAAGAAAGAGGTCTTGTTGAAGGAACAATAACTGGACATTTAGCTTATTATGTTGGGTTAGGAATGATAGATGTTAAAGAATTGGTTGATGAGCATAAATTTAAAGCCATTGAGGAGCTATATTCAACAAACAAGGATATTGCTGGCTTTGGAGCATTTAAAGCTAATTTAAGTGATGATTTTACGTATGGAGATATAAAATTGGTTGTTGCTTACCTGCAAAATAAAAATTAAACTAAGGAGTTGTTAATAACTATTAAATAGTTGGTTGAGTAATTATTTATAATTTTTAGAACAATGCCGTAAGTTTGTATGTTGAGTAAACGCACAATAAAAACCATTGGCAACCACAAAAACATCCAATACCACTACCCCACTAATGAAGCAATACAATGCCATTAAGGCAAAGTATCCCGATGCTATGTTGCTTTTTAGAGTTGGTGATTTTTACGAAACTTTTGGTGAAGATGCCATTAAAGCATCCACAATTTTAGGAATAGTTTTAACCGCCAGAAACAACGGAGGCTCAAAATTAGAATTAGCAGGCTTCCCCTATCATTCACTCAATACGTATTTACCAAAATTAGTCCGCTCGGGTTTGAGGGTTGCTATTTGCGACCAATTGGAAGCTCCTGATGCAACCAAAAAAATAGTAAAAAGGGGTGTTACAGAATTGGTAACCCCTGGAGTAACGCTCAACGACCAAATTCTCGATCATAAATCAAATAATTTTTTAGCCGCAGTTTATTTAGGTAAAAAAGAATTAGGTATTTCCTTCTTGGATGTTTCCACTGGCGAATTCCTAACTGCTCAAGGCAATATAGAATACATTGATAAACTATTGCACGGATTCAATCCCTCCGAAGTGCTTTTTTCTAAAAATTTCAAAAAAGAATTTATAGAACATTTTGGAAATCAATTTTATACTTTTGGTTTAGAAGATTGGGTATTTACCGAAGAATTTGGAAGAGAAATTCTTCAAAAACATTTTCAAACCAACACACTCAAAGGTTTTGGCGTTGAAGAACTTAGTGCTGCAATAATTGCTGCTGGTGCTGCATTACACTATTTATCAGACACGCAACATGAAAAACTCAACCACATTTCTGGATTATCAAGAATTGATGAAAACAAATACGTTTGGTTAGATAAATTTACCATCAGAAATTTAGAACTCATATACTCTCCCAACGAAAATGCAAAAACACTTATTGACGTAATCGACAACTCCATCACCCCAATGGGTTCGAGATTAATTAAACGATGGATAACACTGCCTCTAAAAGAAGTTCAACCTATAAACGATAGGCTAAACATTGTTTCTAATTTCGTTAACGACAACTTACTTTCAGACCAACTTACCACATTTATTAAAGAAATTGGCGATTTAGAACGCCTCATTTCAAAAGTCGCCACAGCTCGCATTAATCCCAGGGAGGTAGTTCAACTCCGAAGAGCATTGTCTGCCATTGAACCTATAAAAAAGGCTTGTTTAACAACCGAAAATACTTCCTTAAAAAAGATAGGCGAACAACTCAATCCTTGCGTGTTGCTTAAAGAAAAAATTGAGCATACCATTCAAGAAGACCCTCCTGTTGCGGTAGTTAAAGGTAATGTAATTAATAATGGCGTTTCTAATGAATTAGATGAACTCAGAAAAATTCTTCATTCGGGCAAAGATGCTTTAATAGAAATTCAAGAACGTGAAATTGAAAATACTGGAATTACAAGTCTGAAAATTGCTTTTAATAATGTTTTTGGATATTACATTGAGGTTAGAAACACGCACAAAGACAAAGTGCCTGAATCATGGCATAGAAAACAAACACTCACACAAGCCGAACGATACATCACAGAAGAATTGAAAGAATATGAAAGCAAAATTTTAGGTGCTGATGAAAAAATTCTTTCGCTCGAAACACAATTGTTTAACGATTTAGTATTGGAATTAGCCGACTACATTGCTCCTATTCAGCTCAATGCAATGCTAATTGCTCAATTAGATTGCTTATTATCTTTTGCAACAACTGCAAAAACAAACAATTACACCAAACCGGAAGTGAACGAATCTAATATTATTGATATCAAATTAGGGCGACATCCTGTTATTGAAAAACAATTGCCTTTAGATGAAGAATATGTTCCCAATGATGTTTATTTAGATGATACTACACAACAAATAATGATGATAACTGGTCCAAATATGTCAGGAAAATCAGCCTTGTTGCGTCAAACTGCATTAATAACTTTAATGGCTCAAATAGGTTGCTATGTGCCAGCAAAATATGTAAAAATAGGAGTTGTAGATAAAATCTTTACACGAGTAGGAGCTTCCGACAATATTTCTCAAGGCGAATCTACTTTCATGGTTGAAATGAATGAAACGGCAAGTATTTTAAATAATTTATCCAATAGAAGTTTAATTTTATTAGATGAAATTGGAAGGGGAACAAGTACCTACGATGGTATTTCTATTGCTTGGAGTATAGCCGAATTTTTGCACGAACATCCAACAGCCAAAGCAAAAACACTTTTTGCAACACACTATCATGAGTTGAATGATATGACTAATATTTTTAAACGAATTAAAAATTTTAATGTATCCGTAAAAGAAATAAACAATAAAATATTGTTTTTAAGAAAATTAGCACAAGGAGGAAGCAACCACAGTTTTGGAATTCATGTAGCAAAAATGGCAGGAATGCCAAAAAAAATGTTAGATAGAGCAAACGATGTGTTAAAACAACTCGAAGGTTCTCACGTTAGCAACGGTGTAAAAAGAAAAGTAAAAACAACTCCCGACATTGCCGATATGCAGCTGAGTTTTTTTCAACTAGACGACCCTGTATTAGAACAAATAAAAGAAGAATTAGTTTCCATAGACATTAATACGCTTACTCCCGTTGAAGCACTTATGAAACTGAATGAAATAAAAAAAATGGTGGGAGGAAAATGAGTCTTCTGGCTATAGTAAGTTTTTAATGGGAAAATAATAAATTTAATAAAATCTGTGTAACAAATCTGCGAGAATTAACGAAATCTGTGGCAAAAAAATAGTATTCTAAAAATAAATCAGAGGTTATTTGTTTGATTTGGATTATTATCACTTCGTTTTGTATGCCACTGATTACTCAGATTTGTTTCACAAATTAATTTCTAAACGCCACCTGTTCACATTAAAACCTTAGTTAAACCAATTTTCAACTATAAAATAAAAAACAATTGAATAACACAGATGCACTTGGAGAAGCTCTTTTGGATTATCTAAATGATAGAAACACAGAAGACATTAAAGTTATTTCTTCCATTTCTGAAAACGATAAATTGCCTTTATCTTATTTGTTTCGCACTGAGGAAGAACTCCCAATTATAGAAAAAAAAGCACTGAGTCTTTGTAAAGGAAAAGTACTGGATGTTGGAGCTGGAAGTGGGATTCATAGTCTTATACTCCAAAAAAGAAAATTAGCGGTTACTTCCATTGATACTTCAAAAGGAGCAGTAGAAACAATGAAACAACGAGGAGTTATTAACCCTTTGCACAAAAACTTCTTTGCCCTCAAAAACAAAAAATTTGATACTTTATTATTTCTAATGAATGGTGTTGGCATTGCTCAAACACTTGGTAGATTAACTCCTTTTTTAATACATTGCAAAAGTTTGCTTTCCGAAAATGGTCAAATTCTACTTGATTCTTCTGACATTAAATATATGTTTGAAGAAGAAGATGGCTCATTTTTACTGAATTTAAACGAAAATTATTATGGCGAAGTAGCATACCAAATGAGCTATAAAAACCACAAAACACTTCCATTTTCATGGCTTTTCGTAGATTTTTACACCCTTCAAAACCATGCATCTCAAATTGGATTAACTTGTGAATTAATAATTGAAGGCAATCATTTTGATTATTTAGCAAGGATTACAGGTTAGTGTTGGCAACAAATAATTTTAAAGTGGATGTTATAAATTGATTTTGCAGTTATTAATTGTATAACATTTTGAAGTAATTATGTAACATTTTCCAACTTTAACTACCCATCTTTGATGAATGAAAAATTAGTTCATAACCAAAAGATAACAATGTTATGTTTATTATATCTTTTTGGCAAGAACAAGATAATTCTGATTATTAATTAGAGCCTATCTATAAAGTCGAGAATAACAAAGAACCGAGCGAAGTGAACTCATGAACCGAACAAAGTGAGTTCACGAACCGAACATAGTGAGCTCACTCACACTTATAAAAAAAATAATCAGAAGTAGGTAATACCTATAAAAAAAATAAACAACAATGAGTAAAACCTTTAAAAACAATAGATACTTTGAATAAATCGGACATTATGGACAAACTCTAATTAACTATGTTTTTGAAAATAGGCGGCCTTGAATAATTACAAAATTTTTAAATTGTAAATCTTCTTAACCAATTCATGACAAAAATCACTTTTTTATTTGTCAAAAAACATCTTTACAGATAATAATAATCATTAATCTACCTACTAATGATATGGATATTTGCCATATAAAACAAATACATATATATAAATAAGATAAACCAATAAAATAATTATAAACCTCTAAAATTATCAATCATGAAAACAAAAAGAAATCTTGCCCTATTCGGATTAGGGATTTTATTAATTGGAATGCAAGCATGTACACATGCTGATGAAAAATTACCAGAACCAACACCTCCACCTGTTGATGACACAGATTATGATTTGTTGGCTTACAATGCTGCAAGTGCGGTAAATGGTAGTAAATTATATAATGACTTTACAAAAGCAGAAACAGGGTTTACAACTCCTAAAGACCCAAGCGTTGTGCTAGCTAACATTACTGGATTCAAAGATTTTTACAGATGTAAACAATGTCATGCTTGGGATCAAAAAGCCAGATATGCTTCATACATTAATAGGGCTCCAACTACGACAAGACCAGATGTTTCAACCTTCCAACTTACTAATTTAAAATATGCTGATATTAGAGTGTTATTTGATAAAATAAAAAACACTGGTGGAGCATTGGTTGACCCAGCAAGAACAGCCGATGGAACCAACCCAGCACTAGGAGGAAACAATCATCCTGATTATGGTAAAATACTTAGCGATGATATGATTTGGGATCTAGTAAAATTCTTAAAAGTGGGAGCTTTTAATACCGATGAATTATACACTATTAGCACAACAGGAGCTTACCCTACAGGAAGCAGAACATATTCTGATATTGGAAAAGATGGTAATGCTACTGCTGGAGATGCTTTTTACGCAATTAAATGTGCTGGATGCCATGGTGCAAATGGAACTAGTTTTTTATTAGGAGGAAAAACGCTAGGTAATTTCACAAGATCTAACCCACATGAAGTACAACACAAAATTGTTTCTGGACAATTAGGTTCTTCTATGGGACCAACAGCAATTACATTAAGTGAAATGAAAGACTTATATAAAGCACTTGCTGATACTACTAATTATCCGAATTAAATGAGCTAAGTTAAGGTGTTTTAAAATAAACACCTTAACTAATTTTATAATTAAACCTATTAAAAGAACTAAAATGAAAAATATGAAAAACATAGTTCAATTATTTGTTGTTGCAGTCATTGGCTTAACAACATATTCATGCTACCATGATAAATTGCCAGAACCAATAGTTGAGGAAGAAGTAATTATTGTTGACAATGTGTCGTTTAAAGATGATATTCAACCCATCTTCACTCAAAATTGCATAAACTGTCATAATGGAACCACAGCACCAAATTTAACTGCAGGCAATTCTTATGCGGCATTAACGAATGGAAATTACGTTACTCCATCAGACAAAGCAGGAAGTGTTTTATACAAAACACTTACAGGAAATGGAGCAAGCCAAATGCCACCAAGTTTACCTTTGGAACAAGCTAAAATAAATTTAGTTGGTCAATGGATAGATCAAGGAGCACTTAATAATTAATTTTTTAAAATTATAACATTATGAAACGATATAAAATAATTGCTGTAGCTGTGCTAATCCCACTATTTTCTTTTGGACAAGAAACAGAAGAAACTCCTGCTACTGAAACAAAAAAAATTGAAAGAGCTGCTTTTGAAAGTACTTCATTAATAGAAAGCCAAACAACTGTTGCTCATGATAAAAAAACATTGGAAATGGTAATGAATCACCGTTTTGGTTTAGTTGATGCTGGTCCAAAATCTAATGATTTAATTGGTATATGGGGTCCAGCTAACATTCGAATAGCTGTGAGCTATGCCATTCACGATCGATTAACATTAGGATACGGAACAACTAAAGATAACCGTTTACAAGATTTTAATTGGAAAGCAACTTTACTTAGACAAACAAAAGGAAAAGGAATGCCTATAAATGTTAGTTATTATGGAAACTTTACTAACGATGCTAGACGTAAGGAAAATTTTACGCATACAGAAGATAGATATTCTTTCTTTAATCAATTATTAATTTCAAGAAGAATTAACAGATTAATCTCATTGCAAGTTGCACCAAGTGTTTCTCATTACAATTTAGTTGAATCACACATGGAAAACGATGTGTTCGCTCTTAGTGCAGGTGGAAGAGTAAAAGTAAGTCCACAAGCATCTATTTTGTTTGAATATACACAAATGCTTCACTCATATAAACATAGTAGTCCTAAACCAGGGGTTAGTGTTGGTGTTGAATTTGCAACTGGATCACATTCATTTCAAATCTTTATAACCAATTATAAAGGAATAGTGGCTCAAAAAAATATCATGTACAATCAAAATGATTTCTTTGAAGCTGATTTTATGATAGGATTCAATATAATAAGATTATGGCACCTATAAAAAAAATGATATGGAAGAATTAGAAAAAAATAAAAAATACAACGTCAACAGAAGAAGTTTCTTTCCAATGCTTGGTGCTGGATTAATTCTACCACTTTTTGGATTTGGAAAAGCATCACCAGAAGTTTTGGAAGAAAGTAACGAATACCAAACTTTACTTAAACCTGACGGAACAGCTGTTAGGGTAAAAAAAAGTGTGTTGGCTGAATCTAAAGTTATAGAAAAAAATATTTCCAACAAATCACTTTTAAATTGGTTAAATAAAGATAAATAAAAATCATGGAAAAAGATAATAAAAAATCTAGACGAAAGTTTTTAAAGTTAGGAGTTAAATTAGGTGCAATAGCATCTATAGGAACTGTTGCTGTTGCAAAAGCCTTAGACAATGAGCCTAAAGAAGAAATGGTTGAGCTAATGTCAACAGATGGAAATATTATTCAAGTTCCTGCGTCCGAAGTTCAAGAGGTTGCTATAAAACCTGAAAATTATAATTCTAGAGAAGGTTTTCCAAATAAAAAATTTGTAATGGTTGTGGACTTGGCTAAGTGTAAAAATGCACTGAAATGCCAACAAGCATGTAACAAAGGACACTATATTACAGGGGAAAATGCTTGGTTAAAAGTTTATAAAATGCAGGAGTCTGAAAAAACTGCTCCTTATTTCCAACCAACTCAATGTCAGCATTGCGATAAACCTCCTTGTGTTAAAGTTTGCCCTGTCGATGCCACATTTAAACGAAAAGATGGAATAGTTTTAATTGACAACGAACGTTGTATTGGCTGCCGTTTTTGTATGGCTGCTTGCCCCTACTCCATTCGAGTTTTTAATTGGAATGAACCCAATCAGCCCGAAGTTGTTCATGAAGAAGAATACACACCCGATCATTGTGGTAAACCAAGTGTGAAAGGTACTGTTGATAAGTGCGATTTCTGTCCTCATGAAACTATAAAAGGTGAACTTCCCTTTTGTGTAAAAGCTTGTCCTAATGATGTTTTTGCCTTTGGTGATGCTTATGAAGATGCTGTAACTAATGGAAGTGGACAAACATTTAAATTAAGTGCTCTTTTAAAAGAAAAAGCTGGATACAGACTGATGGAAAGTTTAGGTACTGAACCAAGTGTTTTTTACTTACCACCTGCAGATCGATTAGTTGACTTTGAAAAAGGAATGGAAAACTTCAATGAATTTAAATCTGTAGATAAAATTGAATAACTATGAAAGATTATGATAAATTAATACAAGACTTAGCTCCAAGAAAATTTGGAAAACTAGGTCAAATTTGGGTTGCTTTTTTGTGTGTAATTATTCTATTAGCAATGTATGCCTATTATCAACAAATAGATAAAGGTTTAATCATTACTGGTATGCGTGATTATGCATTATGGGGGATTTATATCTCTAACTTCGTGTTTTTTGTGGCTATAAGTTTAGTTGGGTCATTAGTAACCGCTATTTTAAGGTTATCTGGGCTTCATTGGAGTACTCCTCTAACAAGAATATCGGAGGTTATTGCCGTTGCAGCCATCATGATGGCTGGGCTTACAATCATTCTTGATATGGGGCGTCCAGAAAGGATATATAACATTTTTTTACATGGTAGGCTTCAATCTCCTATTATATGGGATGTTTTGGTTATTACAACCTATCTTGTAATAAGCTTATTATTATTGTACTATCCGCTATTACCTGATTTTGCTATCCTTAAAAAACATTTTAAAGAAAAACCATTTCTGAGTAAAATATACGATAAACTCTCTTTAAATTGGAAAGGTAGTGAAGCTCAAGAAAAAATTTACAATAGTGCCATTCGTACACTATCGGTAATGATAATTCCAATTGCATTTACCATACACACAGTTACAGCTTGGTTATTTGCAACTACCTACCGACCAGGTTGGGACAGTTCAAATTTTGGTCCTTATTTTATTGCTGGTGCATTTGTAGCTGGAGCTGGAGCCGTTGTTGTGCTTATGTATGTACTTAGAAAAGTGTATCATTTGGAAGAATATATTACAGACTTTCATTTTGATAAAATGGGTAAATTATTAGTTTTACTTTGTTTAGTTTACCTATATTTTAATGTAAACGAATACTTGGTTCCTGCTTATAAAACTACCGTTGAAGAAGCAGCCCACTTAGAAGGTATGTTTACTGGTGATTTTGCACCACTGTTTTGGAGTGTAATTATATTAGGTTTAATTCTTCCTGTTATTGTTCTGATATTTCCGAAAGGAAGAAAGCCTCTACCTCTTTTTATTATTGGATTAATAGTGGTTTTTGGTGCTTGGTGGAAAAGATATCTTATTGTTTCACCAACACTTCTACATCCTTTTTTACCAGTTCAAGGAGTTCCAGAAGAATGGCATTATTATCACCCTACTTTATTAGAATGGATGATAACATTTGGAACATTAGCTTCCGCATTATTAATAATGACTATCTTATTTCGTTATTTACCAATCATTCCTATTCACGAAACAGCTGAAGAAAAAGGATTTTTAGAAACTCATAAAACAGAAGAATTATGAAACATTTAACAAATTATTATAGAAAATCATCCTTTTTAATTCTATTCGCATTATTCTCCATTAGTTCAATTAATGCCTTTGGTCAAGAAGAGGAAAAAAAGAGTGTGATTTTATCGGTTGAGCATCAAAAAATCATAGGTCAGTATTCTATTTTAAAAATTTCAACAAAATATAAAATAGAAAAAGCATTTTTTCCATGCGAAAAATTAATGCTCACAATCTATGCTGTAACCGAAACTGAACTCGAAGATGGTGAAAGCGAAACATCAGAAAAAAAGATTGGTCAAATAAAAACCAATGAAGACGGAAAAGCAAAATTCATTATTCCTGCTACATCTATAAATGAAACTAAGAATGAATATGTAGTCAAAGTTGAAGATAGTGCAGAATTTGAAGATGAAGAAGAAAGTGTTGAAGTTTTGCCTGCTTCTCTAAAAGTTTCTATTGAAGAAATTGATAGTATCAAACATATCAAAGCAATTTTAACATCTGCTGATGGAGAACCTTTAGAAGAACAAGATTTAAAAGTTGGTTTAAAACGATTATTTGGCAACCTGCAAATTGGTGAAGACGAAAGTTATTCTACTGATGAAGAAGGTGTTATTACAGTCCCTATTGATGCTGGTTTAACAGGTGTAGATGGGAAATTAATTTTTCAAGTTAAATTAGAAGAAAGTGATGAATATGGCACGATTATCGCTAACTTTGAAGCAGGTTTTGGAGAACCAATTACAGACAAATCAAGCTTTAACGAAAGAACGATGTGGTCGCCTCCAACATTAACACCTATTTATTTATGGATATTTCCAAACATTCTTTTAATTGGAGTATGGTCTATCTTATTTGTATTAGTAATTAATCTATTTAAAATTTATAAATCTAAAAATTAAACGCTATGAAAAACTTAAAAAAATTAATCTTGTTAGGAACAATTGCAGTAATTACTTTCTCTTTTACATCAATAGTTAAAACTGATTGGGTTGTTCCTGCTAAGTACAAAACAATGAAAAACCCTACCGATGCTAAAGACAAAGAAAACTTAGCTATCGGGAAAACATTATATGCAAAACATTGTGCATCTTGCCATGGAAAAAAAGGATTGGGAGATGGTTCTAAAGCCCCAGAATTAAAAGGTGATTTAGGTGATTTTTCATCAGCTGAATTTCACAAACAAACAGATGGTGAAATCTTTTTCAGACTCATTGATGGTTATGAAGATATGCCAGGTTTTAAGAAAAAAATTGCATCTGATGAAGATCGATGGTTAATTGTAAATTACGTTAGAACACTTAAAAATTAATTTCATTAAACTAAACATTAAAAAAACCGAACAAAAAATGTTCGGTTTTTTTATGTTTTAAATGCTTCTTAATTTCACTTCCTTGTATAATCATGCACGAACTTACACAATTGCTTTACTGTTTCTTCTGAAGTTCCTGGTAAAATACCATGTCCTAAGTTAAAAATATGCCCAGGTTTACCTTTTACAGAATCAAGAATCTTTTTGGTTTTACGTTCAATAATATCCCAATCGGCAAATAAAGCAGTAGGATCTAAGTTTCCTTGTACAGCCACTTCGTAGTTTAAGTCCTTCCATGTTTTAGCAAGGTCGGTTTTCCAATCTAATGAAATTACGTCTGGCTTAGCTTTTCTTAAACTTGGTATTAAATGAGCAGAATTAACACCCATAGAAATTATTGGCGTTGTTGGATTTTTTTCTTTGATTATCTGAATCATTTTTTCCACATGAGGAAACACATATTCATCATAATCATCAATATCTAAAGCACCTACCCAGCTATCAAAAATTTGCACCACCATAGCACCGCTTTCTATCTGAAAGTTTAAATAATTTGCCATAACGGTACTTAATTTATCCATCAACAAATGCCACGCTTTAGTTTCGTTGTACATAAAAGCCTTCATTTTTTCATAATTTTTAGATGGACCACCTTCAATCATGTAACTTGCTAAAGTAAACGGAGCTCCAACAAAACCAATACAAGGCACATTTAATTCGGCTTTTAAAATGTTCAACGCTTTTCCAGTGTACCACATTTCTGTTGCAGGGTCAACCACTTTTAATTTATCCACATCAGCAGCCGTTTTTATAGGGTTGTGAATTAATGGTCCATAACCTTTTTTGTATTCAAAGCTTATTCCCATTGGTCCGAGTGGAATTAAAATATCAGAAAAAATAATAGCAGAATCCACCTCATAATTATTCACAGGAATCAGCGTAACTTCTGCACTTATTTCTGGAATGGTGCTAATTTCTATTAAACTGTATTTTTCTTTTATGGCTCTGTATTCTTTTTGGAATCGTCCTGCTTGTCGGGCTAACCAAATTGGTGTGTAATCTGTTTCTTGCCTTCTGCAAGCTCTTAAAAAATTGTCGTTGAATGTTGTCATTTATTTGTTGTATTTTATCGTCATTGCGAACGAGGAACGAGTGAAGCAATCTGTTAAATAAAAGCAGATTGCTTCGTCATTCCGATAATTATCGGAATTCCTCGCAATGACGTAATTAAATTAGTTTCATTGCATTATTAATCCCTGTTACAATTTTTTCCATATCCTCATCAGAAATAACTGATGATAAAAACCAAGCTTCGAACTGACTTGGTGGAATATAAATACCATTTTCTATTAACCCCCAAAAGAATTTAGTAAACTGAGCAGTGTTACACTCCTGAGCTTCTGTAAAGTTGGTAATTTTCTTAGCCGAAAAAAATGGATTTAGCATAGACCCAAATCGGTTTACTGTTAATGCTATACCGTTTTTTGCAGCAGCATCTAATAGTGCTTTTTCAATAATAGCTGCTTGTTCGTTAAATTTATCGTAAGGATGTTGAGCTTTCAATTCTGTTAAGGTAGCAATACCGGCAGCCATAGCCACGGGATTTCCTGACAAAGTTCCTGCTTGGTACATATTGCCTAAAGGAGAAACTAGTTGCATAATTTCATTGCTGGCTCCATAAGCTCCCACAGGAAAACCACCTCCTACTACTTTACCCAAACAAGTAATATCTGCTTCTATGCCTAACAATTCCTGAGCTCCACCAAATTTAGAGCGAAACCCTGTCATTACTTCATCAACTACCAATAAAATTCCATTTTCTTTTGTGATTTTTCTTAGTGCTTTAATAAAATCATCAGAAGGCAATACTACACCCATATTTCCGGCAATAGGTTCGATAAATATAGCTGCTATATCTTTACATTCATTAATATGTTTCTTTACAGAATCGATATTGTTGTATTCTGCAATTAAGGTATTTTGAACAGCTTCTTTAGGTACTCCAGCACTTCCCGGAATACTCAGCGTTGCTAGTCCGCTCCCCGCAGCAACCAACAAAGCATCAGAATGTCCGTGGTAACAACCTGCAAATTTTATAATGTGATTTTTTCCTGTATAGGCTCTTGCCAAACGAATGGCACTCATAATTGCTTCCGTTCCTGAATTTACAAAACGCACCTTATCCATTCCTGAAAAGGCATTGCAAACCATTTCTGCTAAAATAATTTCGTTTTCAGTACTTGCACCAAAAGTAAAACCTGTGCAGACTTGTTTTTGCACTGCTTCTATCACGTTGGTGTTACCATGCCCTAAAATCATTGGTCCGTAAGAAAGCACTAAATCAATGTATTCGTTTCCATCTACATCGTAAATCTTTGAACCAAAAGCTCGTTCCATAAAAAGCGGATTTCCTCCAACCGATTTGAATGCTCTAACAGGTGAGTTTACGGCTCCTACTAAATGTTGTTGTCCTTTACTATAAAGTGCTTGAGATTTGGTGTTGTTCATATCTTTTTTGTTGGCATGAGGTCATTACTTCTTTTTTGTTGGCAAGGGGTCATGACCCCTTGTTAAACCCCTTGTTAATTTTGCTGCAAAAATATGATTTTATGAACGGATTATAGCTTTGGAAGCAGTAGTATTTACAAAAAAATTATCCTGTTACAACTACTTTGGCGACACGCAAAATAGAATTATTTTTTTCAAGATGAATGAAATAAATTCCTTTAGGAAGCGTAAGGTTTGTTTGAGAGTCGTTGTTTTTTAATTGCTTTGTAAGGATACGTTTTCCATCCATGCTATAAACTGTTATTGAATTGATGTTTTTATGTTTTATCGTGATATTGCCATCATTACTCGGATTAGGATATATTTGAATTAATTTTTCAACGTCATTTTCATCTACTGAAGCTATTATCGTTGCCCAATCATCACCTATTTGAACGCCATCAATCAAAGAACTTTCAATTGTAAAATACACATCATAAAAACTATAATGTTTGAAACTATTTAATCCATAATAGGTATTATATTCATAAACATACCCATTATCTGTTCCATATCCAATTGAACAATTTGAAGTATCAAATAAATAATGCCCCACAAAGCTATATAATCTATTAATTATAGTATCATCAGTAACATAAGCTCCCGAAGTTTCATATAAATCATTGTAAAAATTACCCCCAGTATAAACTTCAACAAAATTTTCAGCTGTCAAACTTGTTTTCAACACATAAACAGAACTTGACATTTCTAAACCCCTTAGATTTTCTCTATAAAACTTACTTATATAAGAAGAAGTATTTCCACCTCCAGTCGTAACTCTATCGAAATTATAAATAACAGAATCTAGAGTAATAAGAGAATTGGTTACCGAATCTTTATGGTATTTTGTATAGCCCATGTGTAAAGGACCTGCAATGGGCGAATGTTCTTTCCAAATTATCACATCACCAACAGACAAATGAAAATAATCCGAAAAACCAGGATAAGAAAAACCTGTTTTTATGTTAGCTGAATCCAATCCAACTAAATTAAATTCTTGCTGATTATAATCTCTAAATGCTATCAATTGTTTAAAACCATAATTCTTTGATAAAATAATAGTCAAATTATCATACACAGATGTTACAGGTGCTGAATTTTGAAACGCTTTTACAGAAAAATACTTTAATGAATCGTTAATATTCAACAAAACATTACCAAATCCAACACTATCGCAAGTAAACTGCAAGGTATTATAGTTAGCAGAATTGTTAATGGAAGTAACCCAAGTATCATTAGGTTGGCTTTCTGTTAAAAACAAAATAGAATCTGCCTGTCCTTGATAAAATTGATAAATAAAATATGTAGTATCATTTTTAAGTAGTATTGAGTCTGGTCTGATGTAATACTTTGAATAAATATTACTCCCAAGATTTTGATTAACTACAGGATAACAACCATTAAAATCAGGGTTGGTATAATTGGAATGCATTACCTGAAAATTTCCATAATCAATTATGGTGTCGTAATGAAATTGATGAAAAGTAGTATCGGCAGGATATGAATAACTTTCTTTAATTTGATAGTAAGCTTTTTGAGTAGTATAAAAGGAACTCCACTGAGCGTAGGCTGCACTAAAACAATAAGAAAAGATAATTACTAAGAATATTTTTTTCATTTCTTAAGATTAAAACCATATCAAAGATACAAATTAAGTTTTAGATTATCGTCATTTTTCGGTGATTTTACTACCTACTAAGTGTTTTTGTCCTTTAGTGTAGAGTTCTTGTGATTTGGTGTTGTTCATTTTTATTTTTTTGACAAGGGGTCATGACCCCTTGTTGTCATTTAGTACCCTAGCTGCTTCTTTAGCAAAATAGGTAATAATAATAGCTGCGCCTGCTCTTTTTATAGAAAGTAAGGTTTCCATCATTACTTTCTGTTCGTCTATCCAGCCATTTTTACCGGCTGCTTTAATCATAGCGTATTCTCCACTCACATTATAGGCTGCAATGGGTAAGTCAAAATTATTTTTTAAATCCCTGATGATATCCAAATAAGACAATGCTGGTTTTACCATTAAAATGGCTGCTCCTTCATCAACATCTGCTTGAGCTTCTTTAATTGCTTCATTTCTGTTGGCAGGATCCATTTGGTAGGTTCTTCTATCGCCAAAACTTGGAGCTGAATCTGCTGCATCTCTAAAGGGACCATAATAAGAAGAGCAATATTTTACAGAATAACCCATAACTGGAATGTGTTGAAATCCGTTTTTATCTAATTCGTCTCTAATTTCTCTTACTGCAAAATCCATCATGCCCGATGGAGCAACCATATCAACACCAGCTTTTGCTTGAGCCAACACTTGCTTTCTTAAATTTACGAGTGTTAAATCGTTATCAACATCATTATTACACAATACGCCACAATGCCCATGATTGGTATATTCGCAAAAACAAACATCAGCAATTACTTGTAAGTTAGGATAGTCTCTTTTAATTTGTCGGATGGCTTGTTGAATAATCCCTTCATCATTCCAACTTTCGGAACCTTCGGCATCTTTATGTAAAGGAATACCAAAAAGAATTACCGATTTAATTCCTAATTCAACTACTTCTTCCAGCTCTTCATTTATTCTATCTAATGAATAGCGATAAATATCGGGCATAGAAACAATTTCTTTTTTAATGTTCGTACCTTCTTCAATAAAAAGAGGATAAATAAAATCAGTAACTTGCAATTGTGTTTCGCTCAGTTTTGCTCTAATTTCGGCTGTTTTTCGGTTTTCTCTAAGTCTGCTGCTCATGCGTTAAAAATTTGACTACAAATATAGGAAGTTAGAAAGTTAAAAGATTACAAAGTCCAAAGTTTATTCAAAGCAAAATGATACCTAACTTTGAAAAATGATAACCAAAAAAAATAGTATTCTGTTTGATGGTGAATGTGATTTTTGCAGTTTTTGGGTAAAATTTATCATAAAAAGAGATAAAAAAGATACTTTTAGGTTTGCTTCTTTACAGTCGAAAATTGGGCAAGAATATTTAACTAAATTCAACCTTAGCAAAAAAATAGATACAGTTGTTTTCATTCAAAAAGACATCGTTTTTATTAAATCAACAGCTGCTTTAACCATATTAAAAACACTAGGAGGATTTTGGTGTTTGTTTTATGTTTTTATACTTTTCCCTCGTTTTATTCGAGATTTTTTTTACGATTTGGTAGCAAAATACAGAAATGTTTTTTTCAAAAAAAACACTTGCCAACTGAATAGTCAAAATAACATAAAACACAAATTTTTATCCTAACTTTGCATCGATGTATGCAATTGTTGATATCGAAGCCTCTGGAGGTAACCACATTAATGCCCGAATAATAGAAATTGCTGTTTATATTTATGATGGCAAACAAATTGTGCAAGAATTCAATTCTTTAATTAATCCAAGAGTAAAAATTGATTGGTATGTAACCAAACTAACTGGTATTACAAATGCCATGGTTGAAAATGCTCCAACTTTCAATGAAATTGCTCATTCGATTCACTCGCTCGTTTGTGATAAAATTTTTGTAGCTCACGATGTGAATTTTGATTATAAAATTCTAAATACTGAACTTAAAAGAACAGGATTAATTCTTAGACAAGAGAAATTATGCACCATAGAATTAAGTCGAAAAATTTTTCCTAATCAACCTTCTTATAGTTTAGGTAAATTGTGTGAAGAACTTGGTATAAACATTCCCGCAGAGGATAGACACAGAGCTGCTGGTGATGCTTTGGCAACTACAAAATTATTAGAAATGTTGCTCCAACAACAAAGTACACCCCATTTATAAAGTAGAATTCAACATTTAAAACGCTACATTTTTTTAGTTAAGCTCTTTATAAATATTACCTTTGCATAAATTAATCTAAAAAACCTGTTTATATGTCAAAAGTTCATAATTATAGTGCTGGACCATGTATCTTGCCTCAAGAAGTGTTAAAAAAAGCATCAGAATCCGTAATTAATTTTAACAATCTAAACCTTTCTCTTTTAGAAATTTCTCATAGAAGTAAAGATTTTGTTGAAGTAATGGCAAAAGCTCAATCTTTAGTAAAAGAACTATTAAATGTACCAGATGGTTATTCCATTTTGTTTTTGCAAGGAGGAGCTAGTTTAGGGTTTCTAAAAGTTCCTTACAACTATATGAAAGTAAATGGAAAAGCAGCTTATTTGAATACAGGAACTTGGGCAAACAATGCTCAAAAGGAAGCAAAAGGATTTGGAGATGTAATAGAAGTTGCGTCCTCAAAAGATAAAAATTACAACTATATTCCAAAAGGATATACAATTCCTTCTGATGCTGATTATTTTCATATAACGACTAACAACACAATTTTTGGAACACAATTAAAAGAAATTCCTTCTTGTTCAATTCCTTTAATTGCTGATATGTCGTCCGATATTTTCAGTAAAAAAATTGATGTTTCGCAATTTGATATGATTTATGCAGGAGCTCAAAAAAATATGGGTCCAGCAGGAACAATTCTTTATATTGTTAAGGATAGTGCTTTAGGAAAAACAGGTAGAACTATTCCTACGATGTTAGATTTACAAACACACATCAAAAAAGAATCGATGTTTAACACTCCTCCTGTATTTTCAATTTATGTTTCCATGCTTACATTGCAATGGTTAAAAGATAATGGTGGTGTTGAATGGATAGAAAAAAGAAACAATCAAAAAGCCGACTTATTATACAACGAAATTGATGCTAATCCACTATTTGAAGGAACAGCCAATGTTGCTGACCGTTCTAACATGAACGCTACTTTTGTATTAAAAAATGAAAGTTTAGCAGATGAGTTTAACAATATGTGGCAAGCAGCCAACATTAGCGGAATTAAAGGACATAGAGATGTGGGCGGTTACAGAGCCTCTATGTACAATGCGTTGCCTTTAGAAAGTGTGCAAGTATTGGTAGATGTAATGAAAGCATTTGCAGTAAAATTTGGATAACTAAACTCTTTCTGTCGCTGATTTTACTGATTCACGCAGATTTTTGCACTGATTGTTATGATTATAATTGAAAAAACAAAATATTTAAATTAGAAATAAAATCAGCGAAGTAAATCTGTGAAAATTAACGTAATCTGTGGCATGAAAACAAAAAAAACGAACTATAAACTATCCTTCAAAGAAAGAAGCAAATTAGCTTTAGAACAACTTTCTAAACAAAAACCAGTCACTTTAGATGAAGCTAGAAAACAAGTTTTATGGTTAAAAGAAATCTCTAAAAACAAACAAAAATGAAAATATTAGCAAACGATGGAATTGCCCCAATAGGCAAACAACAACTAGAAGCAGTGGGATTTACCGTTGTAACAGAAACAGTTCCTCAACATGAATTAATCAAAACCATAAATAACGAAAATTATGTAGCTCTTTTGGTAAGAAGTGCTACTACTGTTAGAAAAGATCTAATTGATGCTTGTCCGAACTTGAAATTAATCGGACGTGGTGGTGTTGGAATGGACAATATAGATGTTGCCTACGCCAAAGAAAAAGGATTGTATGTCATCAACACTCCAGCTTCCTCCTCTCAATCGGTTGCTGAGTTGGTAATGGCTCATTTATTTGGTGCTGTACGTTTTGTTTACGATGCTAACCGACAAATGCCTACAAATGGAGCAACAGGATTTAACACTTTAAAGAAAAAATACGCTAAAGGAATTGAATTAAGAGGAAAAACCCTCGGAATTATTGGTTTTGGAAGAATTGGCCAGGTAACAGCAAGCTATGCTTTAGGTTGTGGAATGAATGTGATTTTCACCGATCCTTTTGCTGAAAAAGCTACCGTAAATGTAAAAGTAGGGAATCAACAAGTGGCTATCGAATTAAGTTCTATCTCAAAAGATGAACTGCTGCAAAATGCTGATTTTATTTCATTACATGTGCCTAAATTAGACCAACCTGCCATTGGTAATGAAGAATTTGCTAAAATGAAAGACGGTGTAATTATCATAAACGCTGCACGTGGTGGTGTTATTGATGAAAACGCATTAATTGCACACTTAAATTCAGGCAAAGTTGCTCACGCTGCTTTAGATGTTTTTGAAAACGAACCTACTCCAAGTGAAGATTTATTGAAACATCCGAAAATTTCACTAACTCCACATATTGGAGCTGCAACCCTAGAAGCTCAAGACAGAATTGGTGAAGAATTAGCTGTTCAAATAATTTCATTATTAAGTTAATATGGCAAAAATAATTCCTTTCAAAGCAATTCGTCCAACCAGAGATAAAGCTTATTTAGTTTCTTCCCTTCCTTCTTATATATATAAAAAACATATTTTAGAAGCTAAATTAGAAACAAACCCTTATACCTTTTTACATATTATTAACCCAGAATTTAGGAAAGATAACAAAACTCAGCCGAACACTGTTGAACGCTTCGAAAAAGTAAAAGAAAAATTTGATGAATTCAGAACAAACGGAGTTCTAATTCAGGATAAAAAAGAGCAATACTATCTTTATCGTCAAATTACGCCAACAAACACATACATTGGGATAATTGCTGGTATTTCTGTTGATGATTACCTCAATGGAAACATTAAAATTCATGAACAAACACTAACTCAGCGTGAAGAAACTTTTAAAATGTATTTAGACGTTTGCCAATTCAATGCAGAGCCTGTTTTATTGACCTATCAAGACAGCACCACCATTAATAACATCATAAATAAATACGTAAATCAACGCTCTGAATACGAATTTTGTACTACCCACAAAATCAAACAAAATTTATGGCTTATTGACAATCAGAAAGATATAGAAACTATTACAAAAGAATTTTTAACTATTAATTCTATTTATGTCGCTGATGGACACCACCGTTCTGCATCTTCTGTATTATATGCAAAAAGCAAACGAGCCAAAAATCCTTCCGCATCTACTGATGAACCATACAATTATTTTTTAGCCTTTTTTATTGCTGAAAGCGAATTAAACATCATGGAATACAATAGAACGGTAAGTGATTTGAATGGATTAACTACTTCTGAATTTCTAGAAAAAATCACAGCTTATTTTGATGTAGAAGAGCAACAAAAACGATTTAGTCCTATCCAAAAACATCATTTTTCAATGTTTATAGATGGAAAATGGTTTTTACTAAAAGCTAAAAAAGGTACTTTTGATGAAACCGATGTTGTTAGTAGTTTAGATGCTCAAATTCTATCTGTAAATTTACTAAAACCTATTTTAGGAATTCATGATTTAAAAACAGATAATCGAGTTGGTTTTATTGAAGGTTACAAAGGATCTAAAGCACTAAAAAAAGCAGTTACTAAACACAACGCAAAAGTCGCTTTTGGTTTGTTTCCTGTTTCTATTGATGAACTTAAAAATATTGCTGATAACAATGAAATTATGCCCCCAAAAAGTACATACATTGAACCCAAAATGAGAAGTGGTTTGACGATTTATAGTTTAGCCCCCTAAATCCCCCGAAGGGGGACTTTTCCATCACAACAAAGCCAATTAGAACTATCATTCTGAACGATTTTTTTCATTCCGAAAAATGAGGAATAGAAAAATGAAATGATGAATCTTCTCACTCCTCAACAGAAAAACTAATACGGAAGCTTACAGCCTAAGGGACTTACTCATTTAGCTACAGACTAAATACTACGCCTAAAATCAACAATACTTATTTGTAAAACAGAAGAATTATCCGTTTACAAACGATTGTAATTAACAGCAAACAACATTAAACACAAGTAACCACTTAAAAGTCGAATGTGCAATTTGAACCGTCTTTACTTTGCCTCATCAATTCTGAACAAATCAGGATTACTAAAAAAAAACTTTTATATAAACCATTAAAATTTAATTATTATGAGCAATTTAAAAAACAAAGTACAGTTAATTGGAAACATAGGTAATGCACCTGAAATCATTAACTTAGAAGGCGGTAAAAAATTAGCGAAATTTTCTGTTGCAACCAACGAATCGTATAAAACTGCTAAAGGCGAAACTGTTAAAGAAACGCAATGGCACAACCTTATTGCTTGGGGGAAAACTGCCGAAATAGTAGAGAAATACCTCACTAAAGGAAATGAGGTTGCTATTGAAGGTAAATTAACCAGCCGAAGTTATGAAGATAAAGCAGGCGTTAAAAAATATGTAACCGAAGTAGTTGTTAATGAATTATTGATGCTGGGTGGAAAAAAATAAAAAAATCCAACACACAAACAAAAAAGCGGCAAAATAGTTTACTTTGCCGCTTTTTTTTGCCCATAAACCAAACAGTTGAAAATATAAATCAACAATTTATTTCATTCCAAAACCATAAAACTCTCGTTTTCCGTTTTCATAAACACCTTCCATAAGCACTCCGTTATTTTCTGATTGTCTTAATATTTCAATCAACTCATCCACAGTTTTCACATTTTTCTGATTTACACGAGTGATTATATACCCTTTTCTTACGCCAATATTTTTGAGTTTACCATTAAAAAGTTCAGTAACCTCTACCCCATTTTTAAGTTTTAATTTTTTTAAGACATCACTATCCGCTTCCTCAAATTTTGCTCCTAATGTTTTCAATACAGAAACAGTTTCTTTTTTAATTATGGTTTCATTACCTTCTAAATTTTTAAGTGTAACAGGAATTAATATCAACTCTTTGTTCCTCAAAATTGTTACATTAATATTATCTCCTGGTCTGAATTGACCTAACTGCTCTTGTAATTCAGGAACATCATTCACTGATTTGTTGTTAATTTCTTTAATAATATCTCCTTTTTTAATTCCAGCACGTTCTGCAGAACCATTTTTAACCACATCTAAAATATAAACACCATTTAAATCTTCAATATTTTCTTCTTTGGCTAATTCCTCATCAATGTTTCTGATGTTAATGCCAATAAAACCACGTTGAACATTTCCATATTCTTTTAAATCTTCAACCACTTTTTTCACAATATTAACAGGAATGGCGAAAGAATATCCAGCAAAAGAACCTGTGTTTGATTTTATAGCAGAATTAATTCCTATCAATTCTCCACTAACATTTACCAAAGCTCCTCCACTATTCCCTGGATTAACAGCAGCATCAGTTTGAATAAAAGATTCTATGGCTGTGCTTCCTGAAAAAGGATCGCCTTTTAAGATGTTAATATCTCTTCCTTTGGCACTTACAATTCCTGCGGTAACGGTGGAAGTTAAATTAAATGGATTTCCAACAGCCAACACCCACTCTCCTACTTTTAATTGATTAGAATTTCCAAAAGCTAAAAAAGGCAAGTTTGATTCATCAATTTTTAATACAGCTAAGTCTGTTGATGGGTCTGTTCCTATCACTTTTGCTGTATAGGTTTTTTTGTTGTTCAACGTAACTTGAATTTCGTCTGCCCTATCTATCACATGATTATTTGTAACTATATATCCATCGTTAGAAATTATTACTCCTGAACCTGCTCCGCTCACTTGTTGTTGAGGAATCTGATTTCCATAAAAAAATTGATGCAACGGATGAACCTGATAATTTATGGTGGAAGATGTTTTTACGTGAACTACTGCATTTAAAGACATTTCAGCTGCAAATTCAAAATTTTTTGGATGTTCAACTGTTTCATAATTAGCAACTAATTTAGTTGGGGGTTCATCCTCATTGGTAGAAGTAATATACACTTTCTGAGGTGTTTCGTTTAGCTTATAAATTCCTAAAGCAGAAAAACCACCAATTAAGGAAAAACTTAAGGCGAAAATACTTGTTTTAACTGTTGTGTTCATAATACATCGTTTTTAAAGTTTGATAGTACAAAATTTAGCATAAAAATGATGTATTTACCTCATAAAAAGGATTGTAGATGTTAAAGAATGTTAAGTGAAAGTTGTAAAAATTGTTAAAATAATAAGTGAAAATTAAACAATTTCTATTTTTAGAGCTTGGAGAACATCATCTACTTTTACATTTATTTCATTAACAACAAAATTACTTTCATTATAAATGGATTCTCTTTCCGAAAGCAATTGCTCAATAAAGAGCGTCAACTCATTGTTGGTATAATTTTTTATAAGTGGACGGTCTTTTTTTGCTGCTATCAAACGACTCGATAAAAATGCAGGCGAATATTTCAAATAAACAGAAGTACCATTTTCATTTATTAGTTTCATGTTGTTATAAAAACAAGGTGTTCCTCCACCTGTTGCCAAAACAAACTGCTTGTTTGAAGTAAGTATTTCTTTTAATAGTTGATGTTCAATTGCCCTAAAAAAATTCTCTCCTTTGGTTTCAAAAATAGTTGTTATATCTAATTCTTCTTGATTTACAATAGCTTCATCTAAATCAAAAAAAGGAACCTTTAGTTTTGTTGCCAATTTCTTTCCTAAAGTAGATTTTCCACTTCCCATAAACCCTACAAGCACTATTTTTTTTGGATAATTCAAGCTATAAATTTTTTTTACAAATTTATTCATTTAGTTTTGCTTCATCAAAAAAATAAGTTGAATATGCAAGCCTTATTGTTTTACCTGTTATTGCCTTTTATTTACCTGCTTTCTATCCTTCCTTTTTGGTTGCTTTATGAAATTTCTGATTTTCTATATTTTATTATTTTTAGAATAGTTGGCTATCGTAAAAAAGTAGTTTACACCAACCTTAGAAATTCATTTCCAGAAAAAACAGATAAGGAAATTCAGCTTATCGCTAAAAGATTCTATCATTTTTTTTGCGATTGGATGATGGAAATGATAAAAAGCATAACCATCAGTAAAAAAGAAGCACTAAAACGCTGTACGTTAAAAGATAAAAACTTTTTAAATGAACTCAGTAAACAGCATAAAAAAATAATTTTTGTGATGGGACATTATGGTAGTTTTGAGCTTGGTGGTGCCGAAATGGCTTTCAACACTAATTATCAATTGTATGTACTTTATAAACCCCTTTCAAACAAGTATTTCAATGCGTTAATTAATAAAAAAAGAACCCGTTTTGGCGTTAAAATTCTTTCTATGAAAGAATCGTTAAGAGCCATGTTGAATTTAAAAGAGGGAGATGAATTGAGTGCCACAACTTTTATTGCAGACCAAACACCATCGCCAAAAAATGCCTATTGGACAACCTTTTTAAACCAAGAAACGCCTATTTTTTGGGGTACAGAATTGATGGCAAAAAAATTAAACTATCCCATTGTTTATATATGTGTAAAACCTTATAAAAGAGGTTTTTATTATATAGAAACCGAAATACTCTGCGAAAATCCTGTTGCAACAAAAACAGGCGAAATATCGGAAATGCACACCAAACGATTAGAAAAAGATATTATAAATCAACCTGAATTTTGGTTGTGGTCGCACAAAAGATGGAAACATAAAAAGCCTTCCTAAAAACATTGATTTTTTATTTTTTTAATACATTTACATTTTATTATTAATTTTGCTACTATTCGGGTGCTAATGAAAAAACTACAAAAACTTGCCTAAATATGTAACAAGGGGTCATGACCCCTTGCTTCATGAAACTTCATGTTTTTGTGGCAGAAATAATCAAACAACCCAAACAGTAACTTATTTTTTATCTCAATGAAGAAACAACTCTTTATTCTTTCTCTTTCTGCACTGGCTCTATCGTGTACCAAAACAGAATTCGACAATGTTGAAACAAATGCTGGTACAGCCAATTTCGCAAACTATGTTGCTGTGGGTAACTCACTCACACAAGGCTATCAAGATGGTGGATTACACAATGAATTTGGGCAACATGGAAATTCCTATCCATCTATTATTGCAAACCAACTTAAAAAAATTAATCCTAATTTAGTGTATGTTCAACCAACATCTTCAGGAAGTGGTTCTGGATACATTCACTTGGCTTGGATAAACGAAAAAATTAAAGTGATAAAAGCCTATGATATTGATAACCCAAACAACCATCCAATGGCAATTGATGATGATCCTACTTGGGCAACATGGGGGCAAAACAAAACCATAAAATACAATAATTTAGGCATTGCAGGAATTAAACTTGCCAATGTTGTTGGTGGTGGAAACACTTCCGATGCTGTTAACTTTTTTATTAGTAATGTAAATGAAAATGCCCGTTTTTTAGATTGGGGAACAGTTGCTAATAAAATAAGCTATTTAGACCATATCAAAAACAGTAATGCCACTTTTTTTACCAATTGGCTAGGCAACAATGATGTGTTGGGTTGGTCAACCAATGGCGGTGATGACGGTTTTGAATCGCAATTTAATGAATATTTTTCTCGATTAACAGACGTTACTGAGTTCCGAAACAAGTACGATTCCGTATTAACTGCTTTTCAAAAGATGGGTGCGAAAGGAGTTTGTGCAACCATTCCTGATGTTACTTCAATTCCTTATTTCAACACCGTTACATTAGAAGCCGTTGACAAAGATGTTTGGATTACGGAAGGTCCTTATTCAAACAATCCTGGAAATGTACGCAAAGCAACCAATGAAGATTTAATTCTACTAACTGCTTCCGATGAATTGGCTATAGGAAATGGCTTGTCTCAAGCAAAACCTCTAGCACATGATTTTGTGTTGGATAAAGATGAAAAACTTATTTCTCAAAACCGTGTGATTGCTTATAACAATGAAATTAGAGCGTTGGCTTCAAAATACAACTTTGCCCTTGCTGATATGAATGCATTTATGCGAGATTTAAAATCAGGTTTAACCTTTGATGGTGTAGATTTCAACCCAGAATTTATAAGCGGTGGTGTGTTTTCTTTAGATGGAGTTCATCCAAACACCAGAGGATATGCGATTATTGCTAATAAATTCATTCAAGTAATCAATAATTTTTATGGTTCAACCATTACTCCTGTTCCTGTGGGTAATTATAGAGGAATAACTTTTCCATAATTAGAGTTTATAGACAAACTCTACTTAGAGTTTGTCCATAATGTCCGATTTATTCAAAGTATCTATTGTTTTTAAAGGTTTTACTCATTGTTGTTTATTTTTTTTATAGGTATTACCCACTTCTGATTATTTTTTTTATAAGTGTGAG
>JAHYJH010000172.1 GCA_019429185.1 Vicingaceae bacterium | reverse complement strand
AAACTATACATTTAGCCTTGCTCTTTTGCTCGCTAATTGCGTTGAAAATACTCGCCATAGCGTTGCTATGTCTGTGTTTTTCGTCTTATTAGCAAACAAAATAACTTCGCCTATTCTGTACACTTTACTTCATTACAGACCCTAACCGGTTTTGCAACCTACACCTACAACGAGTAATTGATACACGAAACAGTTTTTTGCATCAAGTCAATAATTTGCAAAACATTTAGCCTTTGTTTGTGAAGACACAAACAAAGGATGAAATCTTCACAACAAAAAAGATATCATTTGTGTGACACAAACGATGGATAAACGATGGCTAAAAGAGGAAAAAATGGGGGCTTACTCTTATTTTGATTTGTTAATCAACGCATTAATAGCAAGTTGATAACCGTTTAATCCAAATCCAACAATAACACCAGCACAATGTTTAGAAATGTAGGAGTGATGCCTGTATTTTTCTCTTGCAAATACATTGGAAATATGTACTTCAATAACAGGGGTTTTAATGGAGGCAACGGCATCTGCTATCGCTATTGATGTGTGTGTGTAAGCTCCAGCATTTAGTATGATTCCATCATAAGAAAATCCTGTTTCATGGAGTTTATCAATAATTTCTCCTTCAATGTTACTTTGAAAATAACTTAACTCCACTGTTGGAAAGGCTTTTTTCAAGGCAGCTAAATACTCCTCAAAAGAAGTATGACCATAGACTTCAGGTTCTCTTTTGCCTAATAAGTTCAAATTTGGCCCGTTGATAATAATCAGTTGCATAACTAGTTGGTGTTTGGAAACAAATTTAGGATTTTTTCAAGATAAAAGCCCCGCTTATTCCTATTTTAGTATGGGTAGGAATATCTTCTCTTACCCATTCACGTAAAATAGAAAATCTTGGTCCCGACTCAACCATTATATTTTCTTTAATAACATATTGTGCCAACAATTGAGTATGGAAAGTTTCTATAAAAATAGCATCATAAAAAGATGAATCAAAAGATTTGGGATGATTAAAGTTCATCTTAGTATAACTCAGCCCTGCTCTAAGCCGTTAAAAATTCATTATTTTTGATAAAAAAGTTCGTTCCATTTTTTTGTATCATGCAGCCAGCAAGACTTTCCTCTTTTTAAATAGACTAATTGGTATTTTTGATTTGACCATCTTTTGTTACTCCTCAGCCACTTATTTTTTCTTTTTTCGCCACAGATTACACTAATTTTCACAGATTGATAACCGCTGAAGGCGGTTATTTTTGTGGAAATTTAAACCAATCTGTGAAACCAATCTGTGTAAATCTGTGTAATCTGTGGCAATACGAGTGCTGAGTAATCATTTTTTAGTTTGTTCCGATAGCTATCGGAATCGAAATTATTGAATTATATTTCTTAAGGTATTTGTGTAATTTATTGATAATTAATTGTTTATAGCCATATAATTTACCCTCTTACAAAAATGGGGGGGGAACTTTTCTTTTTTTAAACTCAAATTTTTAACAGCTTAGCCCTGCTCCCATTCTCCCTCCAACAAACCATTTATTATGTATTCTTTTTTTGTAGCCTATGGAAAAACCTAACAATTCCACATCCAAATCCACTTGCTTTTTATGCCGAATTTATATTTTATAAGTTATTCCAATCCCAACACCTTAATTTTGCAAACGATCTTGATTTTTATTTAAAAAAGTGGTTACTACTCAGCTGCCTATTTTTTTTGTTTGCCAATTGTCCGCAAGCGGCATCAATGTCTTTTCCTCTACTTCTTCGCACATTTACAACCAATCGGCATTTATCTTCCAAATAGTGGGCAAAATCGTCTGTTTTTTTGGTGTCAGCTTTTTTGAAATTAGCTCCATCAATAGGATTGTATTCAATGATATTAATTTTACAAGGAACAATTTTGCAAAAATCAGCCAATTCTTTAGCATCATCCAAACTGTCATTAAAATCTTTAAAAATGATGTATTCGAACGAAACTCTTGTTCCTGTTTTTTCGTGAAAGTAAATAATAGCTTCTTTCAATGATTCTAATGAATTTTGCTCATTAATAGGCATTATTTTACTTCGTTTTTCATCATTCGCTGCATGAAGCGATAAGGCTAAGTTAAATTTAACGCCATCATCTCCAAGTTTTTTAATCATTTTTGCAATACCTGCAGTTGAAACTGTAATTCGCTTAGGAGACATTGCCAAACCATCTTCACTTGTTATTTTTTCTATAGAATCAAGTACGTTTTTATAGTTCAACAAAGGTTCTCCCATACCCATATAAACAATATTAGTAAGCGGAGTTTTATATTTTTCTTCAGCTTGTTTTTTTATGAGTGCTACTTGATCGAAAATTTCATCCGCATCAATATTTCTTAATCTATCGAGCTTACCTGTAGCACAAAAAGTACACGTTAAACTACATCCCACTTGCGAAGAAATACAAGCTGTCATTCTTTTTGGTGTTGGAATCAAAACACCTTCAATAATGCTTCCATCATGCAATTTAAAAGCATTTTTTATTGTTCTGTCCGAACTCACTTGCTCTTCTATTGTGGTAATAGCATTTATCACAAAGCTGTCTTCTACTAATTTTCGTGTAGAAACGGAAAGATTAGTCATTTTATCAAAAGTAGTAGCGTGTTTTTTCCAAAGCCATTCATATACCTGTTTAGCTCTAAAAGCTTGTTCGCCTTTTGCTTTAAAAAATTCAATAAGTTCTTCTTTTGATAAATGTCGGATGTTTTGTTTTGCTTTCATAAGTTGTGCAAAGTTAATTTAATTAATTGATGCGATTTTAAATGAGCTAAAAACATTATTTTTGGCAGAATTAAAAAAAGATAACTACTCAGCAACTAATTTATCAATAAAATAGCCACAGATTCACAGATTAAACCAATAATAATTAAACCAATACATAAATAATAATTACACAGATTTAAACAACCTTTGGTTGTTTAAGTAGTGAAAATATAATAAAAATGTTCAAGTTTAATCTGTGAATCTGTGGCAAAGAAAAAATAAGTGGCTAAGTAATAATAAAAAATGAACAACCAATTGCTCCATAATATTGCCATTACTTGCCTTCCAAACATTGGAGAAATAACAGCCAAAAAACTCATTGCTTATTGTGGAAGTGCAGAAAGGGTGTTTTCTGAGAACAAAGCTGCGTTAGAAAAAATCCCTGGTATAGGTAAAATAAATGCACAGCATATTTTTATCAATAAGAAGGAAGCATTAGAAACTGCCGAAAAAGAATTAAAGTTTATTGAAAAAAATCAAATAAATCCTATTTTTTTTTTAGATGAGGCTTACCCAAAAAGACTTTCTCACTGTGAAGATAGTCCTGTTGTGCTTTATACAAAAGGTACTATGAATTTGAATGCCCAAAAGGTAATTAGTGTAGTTGGTACAAGAAAAGCCACCGATTATGGTAAAGAATTTTGTGAGAAATTGATTGCTGATTTAGTTCCATACCAACCGTTAATTGTTAGTGGATTAGCGTTTGGAATAGACATTTGTGCCCATAAAGCAGCTTTGCAACATAACCTCCCTACAGTGGCTGCATTGGCTCATGGTTTAGATAGAATTTACCCTAATCAACACGGAATTGTTGCCAACCAAATGCAAGAAAATGGAGGAATTATTTCAGAATTTAAACATGAAACGAATCCCGATAGAGAAAATTTTCCAAAAAGAAATCGCATTGTTGCAGGAATTTCTGATTTAACAATAGTGATAGAATCGAGTAAAAAAGGAGGTTCTTTGATTACTGCTGATTTAGCGAATCAATATAACCGAGATGTTTTTGCTTTGCCTGGCAGGCTAAATGATGAATATTCGGAAGGTTGCAATTGGTTGATTAAAATTAACAAAGCGGCTTTAATACAATCGGCTAAAGATATAGAATACATTATGGGATGGGAAACAACCGATAAAAAGAAATCGCATACACAAACAAGGCTTTTTGTTGAATTAAGCGATGAAGAAAAAACGATTACCAATGTACTTTCCGTTTCAGATAAAATACCTATTGATGCTATTGCTCTGCAAGCAGCATTCCCCATGAGCAAAACTGCGGCTTTATTGCTGAATTTAGAATTTAACGGTATCGTAAAATCTTATCCTGGAAAGATGTATAAGTTGGTGTAGAATGTTAATTCCATATCTTTTGGATGTTCTCGGTTCTCGGTTTTTTGAAAATAAAAAACGCTTCTAAGTTTTTCGGAACTACTTAGATGATGGTAGTAAGTAAAAATTAACATATAATTTTATGGACTATGCAAATATAATATTTATCCTATTTTTGTATCATATTTTATTTAACTACAATAATAATATGA
>JAHYJH010000022.1 GCA_019429185.1 Vicingaceae bacterium | reverse complement strand
AAAATCTGTGAAAAACCACGAACGTAGCATCAACACAATATTAAAAAATAAACAAGTTGTTGATAAATCTGTGTGAATATACGTAATCAGTGGCAAAGAGAAAAAAAATAAGCGGCTGAGTAGTAACGAAATCTTAAATAAACAACGAGCAGTAAGCAAAATAGCAAAAAAAAGAAAAATAGTTTCAAACAATTTAAACTATTTTTCTTTTTTTTGCCACAGTCCGCTTAAGGCGGATTATACAGATTTATCAATTCTTTTTTTATTGTAAATCAATGTATTAATACTAACTCTGTTAAACGTCATCACATACGTTAGTTAATTTTTTTTTGACTGGGTGTTTGCAATGACGATAAAAAAATAACAAACAATGAAAAAACTACTCTACATATTCTTATTGCTGTTTTCTTTCACATCGCTTTCAGCACAAGAAGATAAATGTCTGTTAGACCAACCTGCAAAACAAGACTTGGTGCAAGATTATGCCGATATTATAGATGCAGAATCGGAAGCTCATTTACGTAAAACCTTAATTGCTTTTAATGATACCACTTCTACTCAAATTTTGGTAATTACTCTTACCAATTTGTGTAATAAAGATAAAGTTGTTTTTTCTCATGAATTGTTGCATAAGTGGGGAATAGGACAAGATGGAAAAAACAACGGGATAGTAATAATGGTAAAACCCAAAGAATTTGACGGTAAGGGAGAAACCTATATCGCAGTAGGCTACGGTTTAGAAGGCGTTTTGCCTGATGCTATTGCTAAAAGAATAGTAGAAAATGAAATGATTCCTTACTTTAAGGAAAAGAAATACAGTTGGGGAATTATTGCAGGCGTAAATACAGTAATGTCCATTACTTCAGGAGAATTTTCAGCAGATGAATACGCTAAGAAAAATTCAGCAGGGTGGATTCCATTTGTTTTTGTGTTGTTGTTTATTGTTTTCTTCGTGCTGTTAAAATCAAAAGGGGCATCAAAATATGCCTCCTCTAACAATTTAGGATTTTGGGCTGCTTTAATGCTAATGAATGCTTCCAACAGAAGTCATGGAGGTTCTTTTGGTAATTTTGGTTCTGGAGGCGGTTCTTTTGGTGGATTTGGAGGTGGTTCTTCAGGAGGTGGTGGAGCAGGAGGAAGTTGGTAAGATTTAGTTCATCATAAAAACAAATTGAAATAATACACCTCCATCAGGTTGGTTGCTTATTTTTAATTTTCCGTCTAATTGTTCTGTTAATAGTTTAATCAATTCCATCCCAAAACCTTCTTTTAAAGGTTCTTTTATTCCTATACCATTATCGGAATATGTAAAAATTAATTTCTCATTTTCTTCTGCTAAATCAATTGTGATTTTTCCTACGGATGAAATCCCATGTTTTAAAGAGTTGGATATAAGTTCATTTAATATCAAACCTATAGGAACCATTTTTTGAACGTCAATATTATTAATAGAAGAAGTTATAACAGATTCTATTTGATGTTTCACAGAATGTTGTTTGATTATATCTTCAGAAAGTTCTTTTATGTATTTATCGAATTGAACATCTAAAAAATTGCCAGATTGATACATTCGTTGATGAACAAAAGACATGGCTAAAATACGATTTTGAGCATCACTAAAAACAATTTTGCTATTCACATCATCAATTTTATCAGATTGTAGTCTTAGCATGGAATTGATGACTTGTAAGTTATTTTTTACTCGATGATGAATTTCTTTTAACATAATAATTTTTTCATCATATTGTTTAATAACAATTCGATTTTGATTTTCTAAATTTTCGTTCGATTTTTTCAATTCATTGGTTACTTTTTTATTTGTAACAATAAACACATTGATAAGATAGAAAATAATACTCAATCCTATTAAAAATTCAAAACCAAGCATATAAAAAATAATTGGTTTAAAATTTACCGCATTTTCTATGTTTTCGGGAAGCTTTGTAATTGAAAAAAGTGTAGTGAAAACAAGGGATGTAAAAGATGCTATGATACCAGCAGTTCTTCCAATATTGAAGGTAACAAAAAGAACCAAAACAATTACCCAAAGAAATCCACCAAAATGGAGTGTATGAGTGTTAAAAAACATATTTCCAAAAAGGATACTGAAAATAAGTATGGAAAATATTATAGATGCAACACGAACATTCCTAGTATATTTGAGAATAAATAAATGAATTAAACAAAATAAGGCAGAGAATCCTGCAGGAATTGTTACTGGAAGTGCACAAATAGTAAGTGCGATTATAAAAACAAATGTGAATGCAACAAAACTGAATATTGAAAAAATGAAGTTTACATCAATTCTTGCTTTCTCATAAGGAGAAACTGAGTTTTCAAGAAGCTCTCCAATAAAAAATAATTTAAGTTTATTCATTTTAATGATTACGTTGTTAACGCACGAATATACAATTTAATTTCTTTATGAGAGATAAACTAACATCACAAAACAAAAAAAGTTGCTAGAGAAAATCTTCTAGCAACTTTTTTTAACGGAATAATATTAAAAATTAGTTATTCTTCAATATCTTTTTTTAAATCAGAATCTGTTTTTTTAACTTTAGCTTTAACAATAGAAAACACCAATTCTTTAGTTACAGTATCTAATTCAATTTTAATAGTATCTCCCTCTTTAATTTTTGATTGAATAATTTCCTCAGCCAATGGATCTTCCAAATATTTTTGTATGGCTCTTTTTAATGGACGAGCTCCATAAGCTACATCATACCCTTTTTCGGCAATAAAATCTTTGGCTTCATTAGAAAGATTTATAAGATAACCTAATTTTTCAATGCGTTGGTATAAACTTTCTAATTCTATATCAATAATTTTAAAGATATCTTCTTTTGTTAGAGAGTTAAAAATAACAACGTCATCAATTCTATTTAAAAATTCAGGAGCAAATGCTTTTTTTAGTGCATTTTGAATTATTCCAGCTGAATTTTCTTCAACACTTTCTTTTTTTGCTGATGTAGCAAAACCAACACCTTGCCCAAAATCTTTTAATTGTCTAGCTCCAATGTTAGAAGTCATGATAATAATGGTATTTTTAAAGTTTATTTTTCTACCTAAACTATCTGTTAAAATACCATCATCTAATGCTTGAAGCAATAAGTTGAATACATCGGGATGAGCTTTTTCAATTTCATCTAATAGAATAATAGAGTAGGGCTTTCTTCTTACTTTTTCGGTTAGTTGCCCACCTTCTTCATAACCAACATAGCCCGGAGGAGCCCCAATTAATCGAGAAACAGCAAATTTTTCCATATATTCACTCATATCTATTCTAATAAGAGCATCATCACTATCAAAAAGATAGCGAGCAAGTACTTTTGCTAATTGCGTTTTTCCAACTCCAGTAGGTCCTAAAAAAATAAACGAACCAATGGGTTTATTAGGGTCTTTTAATCCCGCTCTGTTCCGTTGAATTGCTTTGACTACTTTTTTTATCGCATCAGCTTGACCGATAACTTTATCATGAATTTCATCAAACATTTTGTACAGCCTGTCTCCTTCTGCTTGAGCAATTCGTTGAACTGGAACTCCTGACATCATAGAAACAACTTCAGCAACACTATCTTCACTCACAACTTCTTTGTTGTTTTTTGTTTCTTCATCCCAAGCAACTTTTGCATCATCCAATTCTTTTAGTAATTTTCTTTCTGTGTCTCTGAGTTGAGCAGCCTCTTCATATTTTTGACTTTTAACTACATGATTTTTTTGTTCTTTAATATCTTCAATCTTTTTTTCAATTTCGATGATGTTTTTAGGAACTTTTATGTTGGTAATATGTACTCGAGAACCCGCTTCATCTAAAGCATCAATTGCTTTATCTGGAAGGTGCCTGTCTGTTAAATATCTATCAGTTAAGTTTACACAAGCAGCAATTGCTTCAGGAGTATAAATTACATTATGGTGTTCTTCATACTTATCTTTAATGTTATTTAAAATTTGTAATGATTCCTCTACAGTTGCTGGTTCAATTACTACTTTTTGAAACCTTCTTTCTAAGGCTCCATCTTTTTCGATGTACTGTCTATATTCATCAAGTGTAGTAGCACCAATACATTGAAGTTCTCCTCTAGCCAAAGCAGGTTTAAACATATTAGAAGCATCTAATGAACCCGTTGCTCCACCTGCACCAATAATAGTGTGAATTTCATCAATAAATAAAATAATATCAGGTGATTTTTCCAACTCATTCATCACTGCTTTCATTCGCTCTTCAAACTGACCTCTGTATTTTGTGCCTGCAACTAATGATGCTAAATCTAGCGTTACAATTCGTTTATTAAATAAAACACGAGATACCTTTTTTTGAACAATTCGAAGTGCTAATCCTTCTGCAATAGCAGATTTACCAACACCTGGTTCTCCAATAAGAATAGGATTATTTTTCTTTCTTCTACTTAATATTTGAGAAACTCGTTCTATCTCTTTTTCTCTTCCAACAATAGGGTCAAGTTTTCCATCTTCGGCATATTTGGTTAAATCTCTACCAAAATTATCCAAAACAGGAGTTTTTGATTTTGCTTCACTTCCTTTTGAAGGACCAGAACCTGCTCCCATGAACCCTTTTTCGCTATCGTCATCATCGTCTGAAGGTGTTCCTGGAAACTCTGATTTTGGGTTAAAACTTTCCGATGAATTTAATATCATAATTTCCTCTTTTACGGTTTCGTAAGTTACATTAAATTTCAACAACGTGTTTGTTGCTATGTTTTCTTGGTCTTTTAAGATGGAAAGCAACAAATGTTCTGTTCCAATAATATTGCTTTTAAGTACTTTAGCTTCCAAATAAGTAACCTTTAATACCTTTTCAGCTTGTTTTACTAATGGTAGATTTAATAGTTGATTAGGAATACCTGTTCCCATTCGAGTTGATAGTTCAACTTGTTTTCTTAGGTCTTTAGTGTTTACGCCTAGCGATTCAAGAATTTTAACCGCCAAACCATTACCTTCTCTAATAATGCCTAAAAGAAGATGTTCAACACCAATATAATCATGACCCAAACGTAATGCTTCTTCTTTTGAAAAGGCAATAACATCTTTAACTTTTGCTGAGAAATTTGCATCCATAATTTTTTATTTTAATTTCTTTACTTTTTAGTTTCTAATGAAATTACATCGATTTATTTCACACTATAAAATTACTACTAAAAAATATATTTCAAAAATAAAAACATAGCTATTATCATGCAGTTGACAAACATTATGTTTTTCAACAGAATTTTGTTAGTAAATAACACAAAAAAAAATGATTGAAAGAAACCTATTATTAGTACTTTCGGAAGTTCAAAAAAATACCTTTAAAAAAGGTTTTATTAGTTAACTAAAGTGCTAAAAATTAATTTTAAATAACATGGCTGAAGAAGGAGAAAAAATAATTAGAATAAACATAGAAAAAGAAATGAAATCTGCCTACATTGATTATTCAATGTCGGTAATTGTATCAAGGGCTCTTCCTGATGTGAGAGATGGTTTAAAACCTGTACACAGAAGAATTTTGTTTGGTATGATGGATTTGGGAGTATATTCCAATAAACCCTATAAAAAATCGGCAAGAATAGTAGGAGAAGTGTTAGGAAAGTATCACCCTCACGGAGATACTGCTGTTTATGATGCTATGGTTCGTATGGCTCAGCCTTGGTCGTTACGCTATATGTTGGTTGACGGGCAAGGTAACTTTGGGTCTATTGATGGCGATAGTCCTGCTGCAATGCGATATACAGAAGCACGTTTGCAAAAAATTGCAGAAGAAATGCTTACCGACATTGAAAAAGAAACCGTTGATTTTAGTTTGAATTTTGATGATTCGATAGAAGAACCTACCGTTTTGCCAACACGAATTCCTGCTTTATTACTTAATGGTGCTTCGGGTATAGCCGTGGGAATGGCAACCAATATGGCACCACATAATTTAACCGAAGTAATTGATGGAACTATTGCTTTTATCGATAATAGAGATATTGATATTGATGGTTTAATGGAACACGTTAAAGCCCCTGATTTTCCAACTGGAGGTATTATTTATGGCTATCAAGGAGTGAAAGATGCTTTTCACACCGGAAGAGGAAGAATTGTGATGCGTGCTAAAACAGAAATTGAAGAAACCAATTCAGGTCGTTTTAGAATCATTGTAACAGAAATTCCTTACCAAGTAAACAAAGCTGATATGATTAAAAGAACAGCTGACTTGGTAAATGAAAAGAAAATTGATGGCATAACAGACATAAGAGATGAATCTGACAGAAATGGAATGCGTATTGTTTATGAATTAAAACGAGAAGCAATTCCTAATGTGGTGATGAATAATTTGTTTAAGCAAACAGCTCTACAAACCTCATTCAGTGTAAATAACATTGCTTTAGTAAAAGGTCGTCCTGTTGTTTTAAATCTAAAGGATTTAATCAGAGAATTTGTTGAATTTAGACATGAAGTAATTGTTAGAAGAACCACTTTTGAATTACGAAAAGCAGAAGAACGAGCTCATATTTTAGAAGGTTTAATCATAGCTTCTGATAACATTGATGAAGTAATAAAAATAATTAGAGCTTCTCAAAGCCCTGATGAAGCCAGAGAAAATTTAATGATTCGTTTTAAACTTTCCGACATTCAATCTCGTGCTATTGTTGAAATGCGACTAAGACAATTGACTGGTCTTGAGCAAGATAAATTAAGGGCTGAATATGAAAGCATAATGAAATTGATTGAAGATTTGAAAGATATTTTAGCAAATGAAGAAAGAAGAATGCAAATAATTAAAGATGAGTTATTAGAAATAAAAGCTAAATATGGTGATGAAAGAAGAAGTATAATAGAATATGCTGGAGGAGATTTTAGCATAGAAGATATGATTCCTGATGAAACAGTTGTTGTTACTATTTCGCACTTAGGTTATATTAAACGAACATCCTTAAATGAATATAAACTACAAAATAGAGGAGGAGTTGGTGCAAAAGGTTCTGCAACCCGAGATGAAGATTTCTTAGAAAAACTTTTTGTAGCTACTACTCATAATTATCTATTAGTATTTACGGAAAAAGGAAAATGCTTCTGGATGCGTGTGTTTGAAATACCTGAAGGCACAAAACAATCTAAAGGAAGAGCCATTCAAAACCTTATAAATATTGAATCAGATGATAAAGTATTAACATACATCAATGTAACGGACTTGAAAGATGAAGCATACATAAATAGTAACTTTATTATAATGTGTACCGAAAAAGGGGTTATTAAGAAAACTACCTTGGAAGCTTATTCAAGACCACGTGTTAATGGAATTAATGCCATCACAGTTAGAGAAGGTGATCGGTTATTGGAAGCAAAATTAACAAGCGGAAAAGATGAAATAATAATGGCATTACGTTCAGGTAAAGCAATTCGTTTTAATGAATCTGCTACACGACCTATGGGAAGAAATGCTTCTGGAGTTAGAGGTATAAGATTAGCCAATGAGCAAGATGCTGTTATCGGTATGATAACCATTGATGATGATGCTAAAAATGTGTTAGTAGTTTCAGAAAACGGTTATGGAAAACGCTCTAATATTGAAGACTATAGAATTACAAACAGGGGTGGAAAAGGAGTTAAAACCCTTAATATTACTGAAAAAACAGGTAATTTAATTGCTATCAAAGATGTTACTGACAATGATGATTTAATGATAATCAACAAATCTGGCTTAGTAATTCGTTTGGCTGTTGATAGTCTTCGTGTAATGGGTAGAGCCACTCAAGGCGTTCGTTTAATCAACTTAAAAGGTAATGATCAAATTGCCGCAGTTGCAAAAGTGGAAAAAACAGAAGATGAGGACGAAGAAATAAGCAACGAAATTATTGACGAAACAAACATAGACAACTCAGATAAAGATGATAGTGAAGATGTAAATGGCACTGATATTGATAATAATGAAGAATAAATGTGAAAGATGAAATAACTAACGCCTAAAAAAAGTAATCTGAATAGTGTTTTATTTTTTTATTATCTTTGTGTAAAAGCTTTTAAATTATGACAACAATAACCTTAAAAATTAACGAAAAAACCAATTTTGGTAAAACTTTTTTAGCGTTTATTAAATCACTTTCTATTAAAGAAAGTAGTGTTGAAGTTTTGAAAACACCAGTTGCAAAAGAAAAAAGTCCTTACAACCCCGAGTTTGTTAAAAAAATTAAACGAGCCGAAAAACAAAAAGGTATAATAATTAATACAAATGATATATGGGGAAGTTTAGGGTTGAAATAAAAACAGAGGCTCAAAAAGATATTAAAAAAACACATTAAATCAGGTAATAAGGCTGCTATTAAAAAAATTGAACTAATTTTAAAAGAATTAGAAACACACCCAACAACTGGAACAGGACAACCCGAACAACTTAAATATGAACTTGCTGGAAAGTGGAGCAGAAGAATTAATAAAAAAGACAGATTAATTTACACGATAGATGATAATGTTGTAACTGTTTTTGTACTTTCTGCTATGGGACATTATGCTGACAAATAAAAAATAGAACAATGACAACAATAACCTTAAAAATTAACGAAAGAACCAATTTTGGTAAAACTTTTTTAGCGTTTATCCGAACACTTTCGGCAACGGATAAAAACGTAGAAGTTATCATACCAACTTCGGCTAAAGAAAAGAAAACACCAAATGCTGAAACGCTAAAAGCCATTAGAGATATAGAAAACGGTATAGGCATCAGTAAAGCTAAAAACACTACCGAATTAATTAAAAAACTTAAAGCCTAATGTGCAAAATTGACTATATAACGAAGAATAAATTTTAAAAAAATACAACAATGAAGAAAACAATTCTAACACTTTTAGCAGTAATAACTATAACAGCTCTTTCTGCTCAAAAAAACAAAGTACAAAGTGCTAATAACTACAATAATGCTTTTGAAAGAAATGGAAAATGTTCTGAAATTCAAAATGGATTAGAAGCAATTAATTTAGCAACACAAGATGCATCTACTAAAGATATGGCAAAAACATGGATATACAGAGGTAACTTGTATTACAACGTGTTACTTCCAACAACCGATGCAAATTGTAAAGCACTTTATAAAGATGCTCTTGAAAAAGCAACAGAATCTTATTTCAAAGGAATAGTATTGAATTTTGAAGATGCCACATTAAAAAAACTCGATTTGGAGAAAGAAGCTGATTTGGTGCAATTTTTTGGTGCGTTGCAAAATAAAAGTAAAATGGAAGACCCACAATTGTTTGGAACAGCATTTTCAAGATTACCAGGATTAGGTGGAGAATATGCCAACAAAGGAATTGGTCAATTTCAAACTAAAGATTTTAAAGGAGCTCAAGAAAGTTTTCAGAAAGCGTTGATGTTAATCCAAATTTCAGGAAAAACAGATACCTTAATTTTATATAACTTAGCGTTAGCCTCTGAATATGCCGAAGATTTTGAAACAGCAAAACAACTTTATAATGCGTTAATTCAATTGAACTACAACATTGATGGAAATGGTGCTAGTATTTATCAATCATTAGCAAGAATTCATAAAAATGGAGGAGATAAAGAAAAATCATTTGAAGTTATTAAAAAAGGAAGAAAAGCCTATCCTCAAAATCAACATTTAATTTTTGAAGAAATAGATTATTATTTACAGTCAGAAAAAGACCAAGAAGCCTTAGTGAGTTTAAATGATGCTATATCTATTGAGCCAAACAATGCTTTTCTATATTATGTAAGAGGTACTGTTTATGAAAAATTAAAAGACCAAGATAATGCTATTGCTGATTATAAAAAATCAATAGAATTAGATCCCAAACAACACGATGCCGCATTTAACTTAGGAGCTTATTATTTTAACAAAGGAGTTGATAAAACCAATACAGCCAATGATTTACCTTTAAATCAATCTAAAAAATATGAAGAAATGAAAGCTGATGCAAAAAAAGATTTTATGTCGGCTATTCCTTATATAGAAATGGCAAACAAAGCTAAACCGGAAGATACAGACACAGCAACCATGTTAATAAAACTTTATACGCAAGTTGGCGAAGATGCTAAAGCAAAAGAATTAAAAACTAAATATGAGTAAGTTTAATTGAATCATTTATTTATAAGAGGCTTACTGTTTTTCAGTAAGCCTCTTTTTGTGTTAATAAATTATTAATAGTGATTAAAATCATCTAAATACATAAAAAAAATAGTGTACTTTTGGTTGTATATTTATTAGACTAAAACTTTTAGTAATGAAAACAATACTTCTTCCTACAGATTTTTCTGAAAACTCTAAAAATGCTATTAATTGGGTCATTCAATTTTACAAGAAAGAAAAAGTAAACTTCATTCTTCTCAATGCTTATTTTTCTCCTCAAGCTGGAATGAGTTCTGTAGTTTCTATCAATGAAATTTTAAGAAAACAATCAATAAGTGATTTAAAAGAGTATAAAAATGAGCTAGAAAACTCATTTAAAAATGAAAATCATGCGTTTAGCTATGAGTCAATTTATGGAGATGTACTTCATGCCGTGAAAACAACATTAGAAGGTAAAGAAAATGTTTATGTAGTTGTTGGAGCAAAAGGAATGAGTGCTACAGAACAATTATTTATAGGAAGTAATACTTCGGAAATAGTAAAGGAATCTTCGGCTCCAGTATTTGTTATCCCTGAAAATGTAACTTTTGAAAACATAGAAAAAATTGCAATAGCTGTTGATTTTCAAAAAAATATAAAAAACGATTTGTTTCAACCCATTTCAGAAATTCTTACTCAATCAAAAGCTCAGTTACGCCCTTTTTATGTTGAAGATGATGAAGTTTTAATTGATGAAAAAACAGAACAAGAAGTAACTGAAGAATATGCAAAACAATTAAATCAACACCAATTTACAATTACAAAAATTAATGAAGAAGACCCATTAACAGGTGTGCAAAAATATATTCATAGTCACAATATTGATTTACTTGTACTCGTAAATAGAAAAAAATCATTTTTCGAAAGCTTATTTCATAAGAGCTTTAGCAAACAAGTTGCATTACAAACAGACACACCTTTATTAGTACTTCACGATTAAATAAAATCTGTCTATAAAGTTCATCCTCTATATATTAACACAAAATAGAACAATAAATGAAAACAATTCTACTTCCAACTGATTTTTCTGATAATGCAAAAAATGCAATACGTTATGCTATAGAATTATATAAAAACCAAGAGGTTAATTTCATTTTATTGAATGCCTATCATCCGACACATGACGATATGGCAAATACAATAACAGGAGGTTCTTTAAATGATTTACTAAACAGAGCATCAGAAAAGCAACTTCAAGAATTAATTAACGAAATTAAAATAAATTACAACTATAATAAATACCATGCTTTTAGCTATAAATCAGCATTTGGGAGCTTAGTTGAAATATTAAAACGATTCACAGAAAAACATCCTGTAGATTTAATTGTGTTGGGAGCAAAAGGAATGAGTGCTGTAGAAAAAATTGTTTTTGGAAGTAATACGTATGCTGTAATTAAAGAAATTGATTGCCCTGCCTTGGTCATTCCAGATAATACCTTATTTGTGAAACCAGCAAACATTGGCATTGCAACTGATTTTAAAGAACTTAAAAATAAAGCTATTTTTTCAGTGTTAAAATCTATAAAAGAAGATTATCAGCCTAAAATAACGCTATTTAATGTTACAGAAGAAGATAAATCAATAACAGAAAAGGAAAGTATTTTTACTGAATCTATTGCCAACCTACTAGAAATAGAACACCTTTCAGCAGATTATTTTAAAAACGAAGATGTTATTTTTGGTACTAATGATTTTGTTAACCAACGAAATATTAACCTTTTAGTACTTATTAACAAAAAGCGTTCTTTTTTACAAAATTTATTTCATATAAGTTTTACCAAACAAATTGCATTTCATGCCGAAGTGCCAATTTTAGTACTACATGATTAAAAAAAAAGCCGCAGAATATATAATCAGCGGCTTTTTTAATGAACTATAAATTTATTATTCAATAACTTTTTCTTCAACTTCAACCTCATTTTCAATTTCTTGATTTGAATTTTGATGCTTACATTTTGTTGATTTAGAACATTTCTTATTACTACCTTTTTCACATTTGGATTTGTCTTTACAACATTCCGATTTATTAGAGCAAGATGCTGATTTTTCACAGTGATAACTGGTTGCTTTGCAATTTGATTGCATTGGACAAGATGAATTTTTTCCACAATTACCACAAGATAAATGAATAATTAATGCTACAACAAGCATTGTCGCTAAAGTTGTTAGGATTGATACTAGAATTGTTTTTTTAGTTTCCATAATTTTTTAGTTTAGTTAAATATATTGCAAATATATAACTATTAAGCTGTTTTGTTATGAATAATGTGGATTAATCAGTTAATTTATCCAAATCCCTACGGATTTTCTTAGTGGGGCGACCTTTAATTCCCAGAAGTTTATTTTGGTGTTGTTGTTGCTGAACTTCCTCTAATAGTTGTAAATCTGCTGCGGTGGTGGTTTCCAATAAGTATTGATTCACTAATTTAACTCCGATACGCGATTTAGGAATATCCAATACCTTAAAATTTCTCCAAATAGTAATTACTTTAATGCTAATTACATCGTCAACAGCAATAGTTTTGCTTGGTTTTACAAACTCACCGTTGAGCTTAACCTTTTCGGTATCACAAGCTTTTGTGGCTAAGGTTCTGGTTTTAAACAAACGTACCACCCAAGTATATTTATCTATTCTCATGGGGTTTGCCAGTTAAATTCGTTAAATATGTTGAGCCAATCTCCAGGGAAATCAGCGGTAAAAATCATTTTTTGGTGGGAGAGGGGGTGTTCAAATTCAATCTGGTGGGCATGTAAAAACAAATAATTGCAGTTAAATTTCGTTTCGTACATACGGTTATGAAATCGATCTCCATATTTATAATCGCCAACTATGGGATGATTGATTTTGTTTAAATGTTTACGCAATTGGTGCATACGTCCGGTTTTAGGTGTTAATTCCATTAAACTATAACGCGATTTAGCATAAGGATGAACAGGAATGTCCAACTCAATAGAAGATACAGTTGTATAATGCGTTAAGGCAGTTTTATAAACTCCAGTATCATCATTTTTTACAGGAGAATCAACTTTACCAATTTCGGGCGAAAATCCTCTGACAAGGGCAAAATATTTTTTTTTAATTAAGTTATTGGTAAATAACGCTTGAAATGAAGCTACAAAAGATTTGTCTTTTACTAAGAGTAAAATTCCCGAAGTTTTTCTATCCAAACGATGAATAGGAAAAAGAGGAAAGCCTAATTGCTGTTGTAATTGCTCTAAAAGGGTAATTTCCTTAATATTTCTAGCGTAATGCGATTGATGAACTAAATAGTTATTGGGTTTGTTTACAGCAACCAACAAATCGTCTTCGTAAACAATTTTTATTGCTGTTATGGTTGGTTGAGTGGAAGTGTTCATTGTATAGTGCAAGATACAACTAATAAAAAATATACCTAAATAACTTGATGAAATTATATTATCTAATGTTAACTTCGTAACTGAAATTAAATAATTTACTCCTCACAATGTAACTTTCTTCATTTTCGTTACACTTACTATACAGAACACACCGAAGAAACATGGAATACAATGTTGTTATAGCCGGAAATTTTTCGCAAAATGCAGATGTAACAGCTCCGGTTAAATCGTATTGGCCAAATGCTGCAGGATGCTTCAATTTAATTGGAAATGTTGCTGAAATGATTAATCAACAAGGATTGGCTAAAGGTGGCTCGTGGATGAATGAACCAAGTGAAGTTTATATTGAAAAAGATTTAACCTATACCAAACCAACAGCATGGTTGGGTTTTAGATGTGTTGCCGAAATTAAATAAGAGGTAAATAAGAAAATTCTTTATATTAAAGCTCCTATATTCTTTATTGAAGATAGGGGCTTTTATTATATTTGCATCATGCGAATAGATATCATTACCGTTTTACCCGAATTATTAGAAAGTCCGTTGAATACATCAATTTTAAAACGAGCCCAAGAAAAAGGTTTGGTAGAATTGGTTGTTCATAATTTAAGGGATTATTCTACCAACAAACAAAAAAGTGTGGACGATTATGCTTTTGGTGGTGGTGCTGGAATGGTAATGCAAATACAACCCATTGCCGATTGTATTGAAAAATTAAAAGCCGAAAGAGCTTACGATGAAATTATTTATATGACTCCTGATGGAGAAACCATGAAACAAGGCATGGTAAATACCCTTTCGTTGAAAGAGAACTTGATTATACTTGCAGGGCATTACAAAGGAGTTGATCAGCGAGTGAGAGATTTGTTTATTACCAAAGAAATTTCTATTGGCGACTTTGTGTTGACAGGAGGAGAGCTTCCTGCAGTTCTTTTAGCAGATGCTGTTATTCGTTTAATTCCAGGTGTTATTGGCGATGAAACCTCTGCATTAACCGATTCTTTTCAGGACAATTTACTTGCCCCACCAGTTTATACACGACCAGAAGAATACCGAGGGTTAAAAGTACCAGAAGTGTTGTTGAGTGGTGATCATAAAAAAATTGAGGCTTGGCGTGAAGATCAAGCATTTAAAAGAACAGCAGAACGAAGACCTGATTTGTTGTAGTAGTGTCTGTTAGTTATATACAAACTAAAAAACTGAAAATGCTAATTATAGTCTGTGGTAGAAATTGAATACTAAAGTTAGCTTTGTGGAGACTTTTATTAGCAATGAAATCTAAATACGAAATATTAAATTTATTCGGAGAAAATGTTAGAAAATACAGGCACTTACTGAACATTTCTCAAGAAGAATTGGCCCACAAAGCTGACCTCCACAGAACTTATATTGGAATGATTGAAAGAGCCGAAAAAAATATAACTCTCGCTAACATTGAAAAAATTGCTAATGCTTTAGAAGTCAAAATAGAGGACTTATTAAGATTTAGAAATGGCAAAGAATAAAAAATATAAACTATCAAAAGAATTTTTTATCGCAGAAAAAACCAGTGATGTTTTTATGGAAGTTGAGTTCGAATATGGAACTCAAAAATGGAAAGGGTTGCTTCCAAAATTTTTAAAATTTCAAGGATTAGATTTAACGGAAGAAGATTTTTACAATTCTGTTGAAGAATCGTACAATAAATTAAATCCTAAAAATCGTCAAAAATGGATTACCGAAAGTGATGATAAATGGTCTGATTATCAAAAGAATACTCAAACATATAAGGTTCTTAAAGCATTATACTCAGGAAATTGGGAGTGTAGAGTTTGTGGTCCAGTACCTACCGAAAATCCCCAACCAGCAGCTCGTTTAAGTGTGTTAAAAAAGCAAGGGTATATTATCGGCTCTAAAAGAAGACCATGTACATCATGTTCTAAAAAAACTATGCATGATATTTTGATTATGCTGCCGAAAATTCAATCAAAGTTTGAAGATGGAAATGAATTGAGAGCTTCAATGTCAGAGAAATTAAAAGAACGTATTAAAAAAATATTGGGTAAAAAGGAAGTTTGTTTTAATGTGAAAAGAACCTCTGTAGAATTAATTATTGATCACAAATTTCCATCACAAAGATGGATAGCTAAAGAATCTGTTAACTCTGATGATATGTCTGTGGCAGATATAAGAAGAAAATTTCAACTGTTAAATAACCAAACTAATATGTGGAAATCTAGGTATTGTGATACTTGTGTAAAAATAGGTAAACGAGGAGATTTTATGGGTATAAAATGGTATTATCAAGGAGATGAAAATTGGAATGGCACCACTGAAAATGATGAAAAAGGTTGTGTTGGTTGTCCTTGGTATGATTTAGAACTTTGGAAGATAAAACTCAAAGAAAAATTATAAATCAATTTGCATACTATAATTATCATTTGTAAATTTGCATAAATGAAAAATATGAAAGGAAATTTAACATTTGGCAGTGTCTGTTCAGGAATAGAAGCCTCTCAATTAGCTTTTTCCCCTTATGGGTTTAAGCAATTATGGAGTTCAGAAATTGCGGAATTTCCTTCAAAAGTACTTGAACATCATTTTCCTAACATTCCAAATGTTGGGGATATGATAAATATTCCTAATGCAATTCTTTGCGGAGAAATTGAAGCTCCTGACTTATTTTGCGGAGGAACACCTTGTCAAGCATTTTCTTTAGCAGGATGGAAAAATGGACTTGCGGATGAAAGGGGGCAACTAACGATAACATTTATTGAAATAGCCAATGCAATTGATAAAATTAGGTTAGAAAGAGGAAAAGAAAAAAGCATAGTTCTTTGGGAGAATGTTGAAGGGGTATTAAACGATAGAACAAATGCTTTTGGTAATTTTATTGCAGGTTTAGCAGGTTATGATGAAGAAATTAAAGTTGATAAATGGTCTAAATCAGGATATTTAGAGGGTAAAGAAAGGAATGTAGCATGGAGAGTTATTGATGCTAAATATTTTGGATTACCACAACAAAGAAAAAGACTGTATGTTCTTGCTGGTGGCAAAGGTTTTAAACCCGATCAGGTACTTTTTGAGTTTGACAACAAAGACATTGTGAAAGAAGTAAAATTAAATGCTAAAAAACCAACATTAAATATTCCTGATTTATTTTCAATAAATAATCAAGAGAAAGGGATTAAAAATGAAAAGGTGTTTTACAAGCAAGGAGTTAAATTTGAAATATTCAGAGAATATACGGATTGTTTATATGCCGCCTACGGTACAAAATGGAACGGAAATGCAGCAGCCTATAATGGATCATTATATATAGCAGAAAATGATAAAATTAGACGTTTTACTCCCTTGGAGTGTGAGCGATTAATGGGCTTTCCTGATAACTACACAAAAATTAATGGAAATAGCCATACAAAAAGATTTCAAGCTGTTGGCAATTCTTGGGCCGTTCCTGTGGTTAAATGGATTGGTAGTAAAATAAGTGAGTTTGTCGATAATAAAATTAAAAACGGATTTACTGAATGGCAAAAATTTGTTCAACCAAAAAAGAACAAACAAAACGCGTTACTCTATTTACTTGATGGAATTAATCAAATTAGTCATTATGGATATTTAAACTCTTCTGCTATATCAAACAATCCAATTGAAGGTAATTTAAAGAATATTATAGAGCCTAATCATGCTCTTGACAAATTCTATTTAAGCCCTAAAGCTTGTATAGGAATTTTAAGAAGAAAAGAAGAACGTAACATGAAAATGAATGCAGAATTAGAGTTATTAATGACAAAAATCAGTAAAGGTGAAAGGCAGAAGAATACGAATGAAAAAGAAGAAAGCGGGTATGTAACATTTTCTATAAGTAATAATGGTTTTAAAGTCAAAAATAAAAGTGTTGCCGTTAATCAAAGTTTAGTGCTTAACCGAAAGGTTGTTGGATAAAATCCTCCATCAATCAAACACTTAACAGTTGGTTAAAAGTATATTTCAAAAGCTCCATCATCAGGAACAGACCAACAATCAATGTTTAATTCTTCTGCTTCTGATTTTAATTTTTTAGTAACGAAATTGGAATTAGAAGCATCAATAATTATTTTTTTGGGTTGAAAGACGGTTGATAAGTCTTTGATTTTATGCTTGGTGTTTTGAGTAATGATTAAATAATCAAGTTTCAATGGTTTTGTTACTTTAGGCAGCTGAAAATTAGTAGTAATAAGAGCAATTTTTTTATCATAGAATTGAAAATAGGCTTCTTTATTAAAAAGAATTTCACTGTTAAGTGTATATAAATTAGAAAGTTGGTTTCTTTTTGTTAACTTATTGATGTTGATGATTTTTTCAGACTCAACGCCTTTTTGTATCCAGTTGTTCTGAACATGAAAGAGTAACTTACTTTTGTTTTCTTTCATCTTAAAATCCGAAACTAAGATGTTATCGCTTCCATCAATAAAATTAATTGAAGTATGTTGTGGAATGTTATAAACAGTGAAAACTTTTTGATTTAATTCATTGTAATTACCCCATAAACGTAATCCTAAAAGTAAGATAATGCAAATTGAAGCCGTTGAAAAGTAAATGTATTTCCTTAAATTAATTAGTAAGATAATAAGTATTATTGTTGTGTAAGTTAAATAGTTATCTAATAAATTAAATTTAATGTTTTGACTTAAAGAATAAGGAAGCTCATCAATGTAAATGACAGATTTATTAAGAAATAAAATAACATAATCTAACACTTTTGCCAAAAAAGAGGCAAGCACAGGAATCGGAGATAAAGCCAATACAAGCAATCCTAAATATAAAATTCCTATAGCCAACGGAATCACAATTAGGTTTGATAGCAAAAAATAGTTTGGAAATTGATGAAAATAATATAATCCTAAAGGAAATGTTGCTAGTTGAGCTGCAATTGAAACAGCTGTAAGTTCCCAAATTTTATCCAAAAGCCACCATTTGGTGTAATATAAATGATAGATTAATGGTTGAATAACAACAATGCCAATTACGGCTAAATAGGATAGTTGAAATCCAACTTCCATGATTAACAATGGATTAAACAACAATAGCGTTAATGCTGATGCGGCTAGGGTATTAAAAAAGTTAGAATTTCTATTTGTCATTTTAGCTCCAACAATGAAACTAAACATGGTTGCAGCACGCATTACCGAAGGGGAAAGTCTTGTGAGCAAGGCATAAACCCATAAAATAAGAATTAATAAAACGCCTTGAATGTATTTTCCATATTTTATTTTATGAAGAAAGAGAAGAAGTTGATTAAATATGAGAAAAATAATACCAACATGAAGTCCAGAAACAGCCAAAACGTGCATAGCTCCAGCACTTGAGTAAGCATTTTTAAGTTGAGCATCGATATCATCCTTATATCCTAATATTAAGGCAGATGCAACATGCAACCGATCATCTTTTATACCTAAATTTTCTAATTTATTAATTAGATTTTTACGTGTTTCACTAGCCCAAGCAAAAATTGAAAGGTTGGTAGCCTTTTTTAGGATAGTCCAATTTGAGGTTTTTAGGTAGGCTTGTTGGTAAATAAGATGATAGGCTAAATAGTTTCTAAAATCAAATTCATTGGGGTTTTGAGGCGGAGGAACATCTTTTAGCATAGGCTCAAAAGCAATAATATCATTGGCTTTTAGTTGAATTGAAAGGCTATCTTTTTGAAGATAGATAATGGCTTTTCCTTCGGATTTCAGCCAATTTTGTTTACTCTTAATACCTTTAATGGTTAAAATTGCTTTTATGCTTTTTTCTTTAACAGCAATAGGTTCACTAATTTCAGCAATAATAAATTGATTATCGTTTGAATTATTATTGGTTACTATTTTGTTTTCTGCTTTAAAAGAAGTTAGTGAATAACCTGCTAACAATAAATTTATATGTACAAGAATTCCAAATACATATTTTAACTTGTAATTTTTAATTAGAAGAGAAAGGAGTGTAATTATAAATAGGAATGTGAAAGCTGAAAAAGGATAAATTGCGTTTGAAGGTAAATAAATAGCAACTACAATTCCTATAACAAAAGGAAGTAAAAGACGAACTAATGGAAATGAATTTAACAATTAATTTTTTCGTTTTAACTCAAAGTTTTTACCTAAATAAACCCTTCTAACCTGTTCATCAGAAGCAAGTTCTTCTGCTGTGCCAGCCTTTAAAATACTTCCTTCAAATAGCAAATAAGCCCTATCCGTTATGCTAAGTGTTTCTTGCACATTATGATCGGTTATTAAAATCCCTATATTTTTGTTTTTGAGCTTAGCAACAATGTGCTGAATGTCCTCAACAGCAATAGGATCAACTCCAGCAAATGGTTCATCGAGTAAAATAAAGCTAGGGTCGGAAGCAAGAGCTCGGGCAATTTCTGTTCTTCTTTTTTCGCCACCAGATAAATTATCGCCTAAATTTTTTCGAACATGACTAAGACCAAATTCTTCAATAAGGGCTTCTAATTTTTCTTTTTGTTGAGCCTTAGTAAGATTCATCATTTCTAAAATAGCACTTATGTTGTCTTCTACACTCAATTTTCTAAAAACAGAAACTTCTTGAGGAAGATAGCCAACGCCCATTTGAGCTCGTTTATACATTGGAAGTTTAGTAATATCTACATCGTCCAAAAATATCTTACCTTCATTTGGATGAACCAAACCTACTATCATGTAAAATGAAGTTGTTTTTCCAGCTCCATTTGGACCAAGTAGCCCCACAATTTCGCCTTGTTTAACTTCAACAGAAACATTATTAACAACAGTTCTGTCGCCATATTTCTTGAAAATATTTTCGGCTCTTAGAATCATAGATTTAGGATTTAGGATTTAGAATTTACTATTTTAGAAATGAAGATACTAACTTCATAAAGAATAAGTAATGGAACTGTTAATAATATTTGACTTGAAATATCAGGAGGTGTTATCACTGCTGATAAAATTAGCGTGGATACAATGGCTATTTTTCTGTATTTACGCATTATTTCAGGGGTTAGAATGCCCATTTTTGAAAGGAAATATACCAATAAGGGTAATTCAAATACAAGTCCACAAGCCAATGTGATGGTAGTTACGGTTGAGATAAAAGATTGTATGCTTATATTGTTTTCAACCAAATCACTTACCACATAATTACCTAAAAATTGAACTGAAAGTGGAGAAATGAAATAGTAGCCAAATAAAATTCCAAGAGAAAATAAAAATGAGCCTGAAAAAATTAGAGCCGTAGCATATTTTCGTTCTTTTTTTTCTAGTGCGGGTCTAATGAATCGCCAAATCTCGAATAATAAATAAGGAAAAGCCAACACTATTCCAGCAATGATGGAAGTCATGATGTGAATGGTAAATTGCCCACTCATTGTTAGATTGATTAAGCTGAATTTTATATCTCCTAAACAAAGAGCATCTCCTTTTCCTATGAGGTTTGAAAATTTACAAAACAGTTGATAGGTCCAAAAGTCAGCATTTTTTTGAGCAAGAATGATGTCATCAAATAAAATTGATTTATAAATAAAAGCCAACGAAGCAAATAGGATAACAGCTATGGTTGAACGAACTAAATGCCAACGCAATACTTCTAAATGGTCTAAGAAAGACATTTCTTTTTTTTCTTCTTCTGATTCTTTTTTGCTCATTTAGAAAAATTCTTTTTTTGTTACTGTTCGGGTTGTTTGATTATTTCTGCCACAAAAACATGAAGCTTTATGAAGCAAGGTCATGACTCCTTGTTACATATTTTAGGCAAGTTTTTGTAGTTTTTTTCATTAGTACCCGAATAGTACCTTTTTTTTATATTTCGTAATCGTAACTCCTCAATTAATAATATTTTTCACTTTTCGTTAGCTTAATATCATTTACAAATTGTTTGATTTTTTGTTCTTCTTCTTTTTTGCAAACCAATAAAATATTGTCTGATTCCACTACAATATAATCTGTTAATCCTTGTAAAACTACAAGTTTTTTGTTTGGAACATTTATAATATTTTCTTTGGAATCATAAAGCATCACATTTTTTCCAACTACAGCGTTCTTGTTTTCATCATGTTCCAAGTGTGTGTAAATAGAACCCCAAGTGCCTAAGTCAGACCAACCAATATCGGCACTAATTAAATAAACATTTTTTGATTTTTCCATGATACCATAATCAATGGAAATGTTTTTACAAACGGCATAAATGTTTTTAATAGCGAGGTCTTCTTTTTCAGTATTAAAAGCATTTCTTTCATCATAAAACAATTGATAGATAGATGGAAGGTGTGTTTCAAAGGCTTTTTGAATGCTTTTTAAACTCCAAACAAACATTCCCGAATTCCAAGCAAAATCGCCACTACTAACAAATTTTTTTGCTAATTCTAAATCAGGTTTCTCGGTAAAAGTTTTTACTTTTTTTACGTAATCGTCAGATTCTAGAAATTGTATGTAGCCATAACCAGTATCTGGACGAGTTGGAGTAATTCCAAGTGTAAGCAAACAATCATTTTTAGAAGTATAATCCAACGCTAAATTAGCAATGCGAATAAACTCATCTTCTTTAAGAATTAGATGATCGGCAGGAGCGACTAAAATAGTTGCATTTGGATTTTTAGATGCAATCTTAAAATTAGCATAGGCAATGCAAGGAGCTGTATTTTTTCTAGAAGGTTCGCACAACACTTGTTCTTCGGTAATGCCTTCGAGTTGTTCAAATATTAAATTTTTATAAATGTCATTGGTAACAATGTAGATGTTTTTTTCAGGACAAATTTTCTTTAATCTATTAAAAGTTTGTTGTAACAGCGTTTCTCCAGTGCCTAAAATATCTAAAAATTGTTTAGGATGTGCAGTTCTACTCATGGGCCAAAATCGGCTTCCAATGCCGCCAGCCATAATTACACAATAATTGTTTTTGTTCATTGAAAAATGAATTTAGGTAATTTTTAAAGGTGCTAAATTAATAATTATTTGTATGCAATAGTTAGGTGCTTAAATGCAACTTGAATTGGAAGTATATGGAAATGTTGTTGCTATAAAGCTAACAATAACGCTTACTTTTTTTTTGATTTTGGTACAAATTTTTCTTCATACATCTCAATCCATTCTTTTGCACTCATTTTTTTTATTAATTCGCCTATAAGTTTATAGGGAATATCTTCTAATTTTTTAAAACGAACACAACTCTTACCCATATCCAGTTTTTGTTTGCTGTGTTTAGGATATTCGCTCACAAACCAGTTTAATAGTTTTGGATTAGCATAAATCCCCATGTGATAAAAATTAATAGACCCTTTTTGCGAGGCTATACCAGCAAAAGGTAGTGGTTCTTCAGGCTTACAATGGTAACCTGCGGGGTAAAGTTTATGCGGCACCACATAACCCAGTCCACCGTAACTAATGGCGGGTTCAAATCCTTTAGGAAGGTTTATTACAATTACATTGTGCAGTTTATTAAAAGGTTCAAGCCTGTCCTCGGGCAGGTTTAACAAAATATCTTTAACGGTTTTGCCTTGTGCTTTCATCTGGTTATTGTTTAAATGTGGCTAAAGCCACTTGGGTATACTTTTTTTTATCAGTTGCTTAAAAGCAACTGTAAAAGATTGCTTTCAAATCTATTACAGTTTGGCTTTAGCCACTGATAAAAAAAAGTTAAAGACAGAATTGGGGAATATTTATCTTGCTAATCCACCAATAACTATATTCGTATTTTAGTTTAAAACTTCCTATTCCTGAAAAAACTATTTTCTCATTACTATCCTCCAAACAACCTGAGTAGTTTATATCAAAATAAACATCTGCGGTATCTTCTGTTATTTTCAAAGAGGTTATGTTGAAATGGTCTAAGTTAAAAGAGCTAAATTCATCTCTAAACGCTTCCATTTTCTTTACCGCCTCTTCTTTTTTGATTACTCCGATTTTTGTATTTATTTCATCTGTAATAGATATATAAGTGGGGTTCAGTTTGAAATTTTTATTTAAAAGTTCGTCAATAAATTCTTCACACTGAGTTTTAATATCATGTTCATGATTGGGATGAAATTCTTCATAAATATAATGATGCACCATTCCCTCAATTTTAATATCCTCCATTTTTTCATTGAACAATTCTTCAGTAATAAATCGGTACAATTCGCTGTCATCTACCTCACAAATAGTATCTATAACAATTCCTTTTTTATTAAGAATTTTTATAATCTTATTAAGTTCAACATTTATTTCAGTTTTTGGGATTTCGTTTACAGATTTATATGTTGGGTTTCCAATAAAATCATAAACTGAAATCATTTTAGAATTGGCAAAAGCATCTTCATATTGCTGTATATGATTTAGCCACTGACTTTCCAATTCGGGAGGTAACTTATTTTCATTAGAAGATGAAAAATTTGCACCATGTTCTAAAGAAAGTTTCATTTTCTTTATTTCGTTCTCTATTCTAATCTTATTGAGTTCGTCTTCATTATTTTCCATATCATTTGCTTTTAAATAAAGATAGTATCATTTTTTATTTCTTTTTTCGTTAAGTATTTTTAATATTCTTTCAAAATAATCAGGAAATGATTCAGCACTGTTAATAGGATAATTATTTATTGAATGTGCTATCCCATCTATTAAGTCATTATAAGTTTTAAAATTCTTTTCTAAAAGTTTTTCATCTCCTGTTTCCCAATAATCGCCCTCATCAATAAGTTGAAAATCCTGAAAATATTTTTGGCTTAAATACTTGAGTAAATGAATAACTATTTTGTGAACTGTACTTCCTGCATACTGTGTCTTTGAACTCAACGTATTTAAATACATTTTGTCATTTTCATTATCGGAATTACCGAAAAATTTTAATCGAGCCCCGCAACACATTTTACCATTAGATAAAAAGGTCAAGGAAATAGTTTCGCTGTTGGGAGGAGTAAACGAAATGCCGTATAACTTACCATCGTAGGCTGCTTTGCCAAATGTGTTTTTTGGAAAACAAGTAGCACTTATATTATATTCCCATTTGTAAATTTCGGCAATATCTTTTACTTCCTCTATCATTGCTTCTAATGAAGCTTTTTTTTTGAAACTACCACTATAATGAATACTTAAGCCCATAATTAGGTATTTTTAAAAGTTGATACTTTTTTAATTCACAATCTCCATACAGCTTCGCATTTTAATGTTTTTTTTACTGTGTTTTCATGGATAATGATAAAATTACAAAATTCTTTTTTAGTTTTATAAAAAGATTATTCTTTCACGTAACTCCATCCGTATTTTTCCATTAATCCATTCACTTCATTAGTAAAAGATTTTTTTGAATGATGTTGTTCTTGATTGTGAATATACTTTCTAACATATTTCAGATGACTTTCGCTTACACCAACTACCCAATAATCGTCCTGCCACATAAATTTATCAGTAGTTAGTTTGTTTTGATTTATCCAAAAGGACGATTCTCCTTTTATAAGTTGTGCAACTTTACTAATGGTTTGTTCTTTGCCAAGAGCAATTAAACAATGTGCATGATCTTTATGCCCATTCACACAATCAAGCCAGATGTCTTTTTCTGCTGCATTTGCTTTGATGTGTTGAAATACTTGCTTTCTTAATTCTTTAGTGTTTAGATATGGAACTCTGTTTTTTGTTGAAAAAACCATGTGCATATAGACGCTTACCCAACTCATAATTTTTGTTTTATGTGGCTAAAGCCACTTGGTTATACTTTCTTTTACAGTTGCTTAAAAGCAACTGTAAAAGATTGCTACTATATCTATTATAGTTTGGCTTTAGCCAACTGATAAAAAATAAATCCGTTTATAGAATCACACCATCTTTCATCACTAATTTTCTATCTGCCATATTGGCTAATTCTTCATTGTGGGTAACAATTACAAAAGTTTGGTTGGTTTTAGCTCGTAAATCAAAAAATAATTGATGCAATTCTTTGGCTGAGGTAGAATCTAAATTCCCCGAAGGTTCATCAGCAAGAATTACAGCAGGTTTGTTCATTAACGCCCTGCAAACAGCAACCCGTTGTTGTTCTCCACCCGATAGTTCTGAGGGTTTGTGGTGCATTCGTTCTTGCAATCCCAAAGAAGTGAGTAGTTCAATTCCTCTTTTTTCGGCTTCTTCTTTTTTTATGTGTTGGATATAAGCAGGAATACAAACATTTTCTAAGGCAGTAAATTCAGGTAATAAATGATGAAATTGAAATACAAAACCAATATGCTTATTTCTAAAAAGAGAAAGTTTTGCATCTTTTAAAACAGATGTATTTGTGTTATTTATTAAAATTTGTCCACTTTTAGGCTTATCGAGCGTACCAATAAGTTGAAGTAAGGTTGATTTTCCCGCTCCTGATGAACCAACTATAGATACAATTTCTCCTTCTTTTATCTCTAAATTAACTCCTTTGAGAACTTCTAAATCTCCATAAGATTTGTGTACTTCTTCTACTTTAATCATGGTGGTTTTATTGATAATAATATTCTTCTTGTGTTCGTTTGTTTAATCGGATTATCCAACCTAATCTGAATCCATAAAGAAAATCAGAATTTACTTTGTTGTCAGGAAGACCAGTATCATAATTGAATTTTCGAAGGCTTTTTGTCCAACCTTGAGTAATATCAATACCTCCAAATAAATTGATTAATCTATTCTTGCTTAGATACATATAACCAGCAAAACCATTTAGAGCAAACCCTACAGAGTATCTATCGTAGCCTTTTTTATGCTCGTCCGACAAACTTTTAATTTCATCAGAAAATTTGATACTTATTTTATGTTGAAGCATCCCTGGTCCGGCATAAATAAGAAATCCTGAATTACTATTTGGAGCTAACACATTAAACAATTTTCCACCTGTGATAAAAAATGAAGAACCTCGTTGGTCTAAATATACTTTTGTAGGTGTTCCTTCAGTATTAGTAATTAAGCCATCACTATTTTTAAGGGCATCCAGAATGTTGTTTTGACGAACATCAGCTCCCCATAAAAAGTTTCCTTTAAAGCCATAATACCAACCTTTTTTTGTTTTTACAGCAAAACTTCCTCCAATATTATTGTTAGAGCCAAACCGATTTGCCATATCTGATGCTGTAAATTGACGAGCGTAAGAAGCCGTAAATAAAGGAATGGTGTAAGCAGAATCTTTAATTATTGTTTCATTTGTAGCATAATATTGTGCTGAAAGATTGTTTAAACTGAGAATAAGGCATATAAAAAGTAAGATTCGCATACAATAGTTTTTAAAACAACACAAAATAACACATTTTAACTTAATCGAATATCTTTAACAACTAACTGAAGCGACACAGTTCCATTCCATTCATTTTCTTCAATGGTATAAACAATATCGAATAAAATTCCTTCGGTAAGTTGGTCTATCCAATGGCCAAGTTTAAATCCGATGCACGGAAATTTAGTTTCAGGAGCATTGGGGTCAAAAACTTCCATTTTTAAATGATTTTCTCCAACAACTCTTATTTTATCAGAGGTTAATATTTTTTCTGTCATAAAAACAGGCTGCATATTTTCGGGTCCACAAGGAGCAAATTGTTTTAATATACCATAAAATTTGTTGTTGATTTGAGGAAGTGTTAAAACAGCATCAACATTGATTTTAGGGATAAGCATTTCGGGTTCGATTTGCTCACTCACTATTTTTTCAAATTTAGCTATAAAAGCGTCCAAATTTTCTAATTTTAGGGTAAGTCCGGCAGCATATTTATGTCCGCCATATTGTTCCAACAAATCACTACAGGCATCAATGGCGTTATAGACATCAAAATTTTGAACAGAACGAGCTGATCCAGATGCTTTTCCATCGGAGTGTGTTAGTACTATGGTTGGTCTGTAATGGGTTTCAATTAATCGGGAAGCAACTATTCCAATTACGCCTTTGTGCCAGTTTTCATTGTAAAGAACGGTTGTTTTCTTTGATGCAAAAGCTGGGTTGTTTTCAATTATTTCTAAGGCTTCAAACGTAATGGTTGAATCAAAATCTTTTCTGTCGCTGTTGAGTCCGTTAATTCCTTTTCCATAATTTAGGGCTTCGCTTTCATCTTCAGTAACTAATAATTCAACAGCTCTGTTGCCTGATTCTATTCTTCCAGCAGCATTAATACGGGGTGAAATAGTGAAAACAATATCGGTAACAGAAAGCTTCTTTTTAAATGCCGAAAGTTGAACAAGGGCTTTTATTCCTGGGCGTTCTAATTTATTTAATACTTCCAATCCAAAATGAACAAAAATTCTATTTTCATCTCTAATTGGAACAATGTCGGCACAAATACTGATGGCTAGCAAATCCAAATAAGAAAAAAGAAGTTCTTCGTTTTTGTTGGTTTGTTGTGTCCACGCTTGCATCAATTTAAAACCAACACCACAGCCCGAAAGCTCATCAAAAGGGTAGGAGCAGTCTGTTCGTTTTGGGTCTAATACAGCAATGGCATCTGGAATTTCATTACCAGGGCGATGGTGATCGCAAATGATAAAATCTATGTTTTTTTCGTTTGCATAAGCAATTTTATCTGTGGCTTTTATGCCGCAATCTAACGCTATGATTAAACTGAAGTTGTTTTCAGAAGCATAATCAATTCCTTGATAAGAAATTCCATAACCTTCAGTATATCTATCTGGAATGTAATATGCTAAATGGGGATAAAAATTTTTTAAATACGAATAAACCAATGCTACAGAAGTTGTTCCATCCACATCATAATCGCCAAAAATCAATATTTTTTGTTTGTTTTCAATGGCTTGTTGTAATCGGTTCACAGCCTTATCCATGTCCTTCATTAAAAAAGGATTATGTATTGCTTTTAATGTTGGTCTAAAAAAAGCTTTGGCTTTATCGAAGGTATCAATTTTTCGTTGAATAAGAATATTGGTAAGTGTTGGGTCTAAATTATTGAGTTCGGAGGAAAGAGAGTTGATTTTTTTTTGAGAAGAAATTGGGTTAATAAGCCATTGAAATTGCATCCGAAAAAGTTTGTTTCTAAAAAAATATGTAAAAACAAAAATACTAAAATTAGCAAACTAACTTTATAATTAATTTTTGTTTGTGTCTTCACAAACAAAAAAATATTGTCCCGAGTAATTCGGAACGATGGCTAAAAGATTAATTATTTGGCTTTACCATCTCCAACAAGATGCACAAACTTTTTTTTCAATTTGGTTTTCAATTTCATTAGGCAATTGGTAGAAAAAATCTATGCCTGTTAATTTTTCAACACTATCAATGGTAACTACATAATTTTGAAGCGATAAGTTTGATTTTTTGTTGGGCATAACAAATCCAATCGCTTCCTTTCGTCCTTTTTTCACATCTAAAATAACTTTGTAATAAAAGTTGGGAATACTTACTTGATTTGCTCCAATAAAAGGTAAATCAGTTTCTAAAACAGGTCCAGTAACTACATATAGTGTGTCATAAAGAGCTACCCAGCTTCTAACTTGTTCTTCTAATTTTTTCCAAATACCTCTATTAAAACTGGGTGTTTGAGGACTCATATTGCTGTAATAAAAAGAACAACTCATGGCTTTTTCCGACCAACTCATGTCGCCAGCTGGAGCTAAATGTCCTCTATCAAAACCACTACCCTTATAATCATTGTCGTTTGCAGAACCTGTTTTAATTTTAGAATCTTCTCTAAAATTATTCGAACGGTTTGCCGTTTTATTAGTCTCGGCTTTAGTGAATTGGTAGCAAACCCATTTGGCTTGCTCATGAGTTTCACTATATACCAATTGAAAACCAGTGTGCGTAATCACTTCTTCGTTTTGTAATAGCTGGGGAAGTTCTAAATTGGGTATTTCATTCAGCTTTTGTAACAGTGAATTTTTTTCCGTATTTTTTACTAAAGAAGAACTGTCAATTAAATCTTGTTCTCCGTTTTTTGTTGTATCAATTAATATCGTTGATGTTTGTTGAGTAGGATAGGAATGAGTTTCTGTTAGGTTGTTTGCAGCTTGTTTTTGTTGGTAGGTGTTGTAGGTAATGTATGTGAAAATCAACAAAATAATCACTAAAATAAAAACAAGTAGGATAATTATTTTTTTGGAGTTGCTCATTTTATGTTTTAGTAATTTTCTCCGCACATTTTTGTCCGTCAATAGCAGCAGAAACAATTCCACCAGCATATCCTGCTCCTTCACCACAAGGGTATAAGCCTTTTACTTCAGGATGTTGTAGGGTTTCTTTATCTCGTGGAATTTTTACAGGAGAGGAAGTTCTGCTTTCAACAGCAACAACAATAGCATCTCGTATTAAAAAGCCATTCATTTTATTGCCAAAATCTCTAAAACCTTGCTGCAATCGTTCTGTAATTTGTTTAGGAAACAATTGATGAACAGCAGCAGAAACAACTCCCGGTTTGTAAGAGCAATCGGGCAATGAAGTCGAAACTCGGCTATCAATAAAATCTACCAGACGTTGGGCTGGAGCTATTTGTCCGAAATTGTTTTGCTCGTCATTTTTACCAGCAACAAATACTTTTCGCTCAATGGATTCTTGCAATTTCAATCCTGCCAAAGCACCAAATTGGGCATAAGGTTTTAAATCTTCAGCTTCTACAGCTACTACAATTCCTGAGTTTGCAAAAGGGTTATTTCTTTTGGATGGCGACCAACCGTTGGTTACAATTTCCCCAGGAGCAGTAGCACAGGGAGCTATAATTCCACCTGGACACATACAAAAGGAAAAAACACCTCGATTTTTGACCTGAGTAACCAATTTGTAAGAAGCAGGAGGCAAATATTCATTTCGAACATCACAATGGTATTGAATTTTATCAATTAACGCTTGCGGATGTTCAACTCTTACCCCAACAGCAAAAGGTTTAGTTTCCAACTTAATTTTTTTCTTATCCAACAAATAAAAAATATCTCTTGCCGAATGTCCTGTTGCGAGAATTACATTAGACGTTTCAATAATTGTTTCGTTGTTGATTTCAATACCTTTAATAGCGTTGTTTTCTATCAATAAATCCGTTAGTTTACTTTCAAAATGAATTTCTCCGCCATTTTCTATAATGGTATTTCTAATGGCTTCCACTACTTTTGGTAATTTGTTGGTGCCAATGTGCGGATGAGCATCAATCAAAATATTTTCGTCTGCACCATGTTGAACCAAGAGTTGTAACACTTCTTTGACATCGCCTCTTTTGGTAGAACGGGTATAAAGTTTACCATCAGAAAAAGTTCCTGCACCGCCTTCGCCAAAACAATAATTCGATTCTGGATTTATAAGTTGATTTTTAGTAATATTGGCTAAATCTCTTCGTCTGTCTCTTACCGACTTACCTCTTTCTATCACGATGGGTTTGATGTTTTTTTCCAATAGTTTAAGAGCTGCAAACATCCCAGCAGGACCAAAACCTATTATCACAGCAGATTGCTTGCTTGTAATTGGTATAAATTTTTTTGATTGAAAAAGAGCAGGTTTTTTATCGGTATAAATTTCAATTTTCAGGTTGAATTTTACTTGCTTCTTTCGGGCATCTATAGAGCGTCTTACAATTTGAAAATCAAAATCTTCCAACTTAGTTTTGGAAGCAATAAGTTGCTTGATAAAAATATCACTGGCAGCTTCTTCGGGTGAAACACTAATTTCTAATATATAAGGCTCTTCTTGCAAAGTAAAAATGTTGGTAAAACAGATTGCAAAGATGCTTAACTTTTTTAGATATTATTTTTAGAAATAAAATTTTATGAACATTATGCGAAAATTCATTGCTAGAAAAGAAAAAATAGCCTAAATTTATAACCATAAAAAACAAAAATAAAAAACTATGAGTTTTAAAGACAATGATTATTTATGTCCCTCATGCAAAGGACATTTGAATGTAGGAGGACAATTGGTTTTTGCAACCAAAACCGAAAGAAAACATAAGGGATTAATTTTATTAAATCCAAAAATTGGAGAATATAGCTACAAAGCACATCCTAAGTTTCATTTAGAAAAAGGCGAATTGGTAGAATTTTTCTGCCCACTTTGTAAAGTTGATTTGTCAGCAAAAAAACAAAAAGATCACGCCATGATAAACATGATTTCTGATGAAGATAACATGGAGTATGAGTTGTATTTCTCTAAAAAAGCAGGAAATAAAAGCACTTATTTAGTAGCGAAAGATGTTTTTCAAACTTTTGGTGAAGATGCTATTGATTTTAGTGAGTTTGTTTAAATCTTAAATAAAATTATATTAAACAAAAAACCCACATAGATTCTATGTGGGTTTTTTATGTTTAGTAAATGTAAGTTTATTGTTTAATGATTTTTTCAATAATCGTTTGATTGTTGCTTATTAGCTGAATAAAATACAATCCTTTATCCCAATTTTCAGTACTAATTGATAGTTTACTAACATTATTTTGAGATGCATTATAAACTAATTTTCCTGTAACACTGTAAATTTTAACTTCAACAGATGTAAACTCATTCAAAGGTAGTTCAACATAGATATCATCTTTTGTTGGATTAGGGAAGATGTTTATACTCTCCATAATAGATTCATCTATGTTTGTTATGATAACATTTGTACAAGCAGAAGTATCTACACATGAGCCTAAAGTAATTTCTACCGCATAATTTCCGGTTGCAGTTGGAGTAAAGCTTTGAGAAGTTTCTCCAGAAATTACAGCATTTCCATTATCACAATCTAACCATTGGTAGCTAGCTCCGTTTTGATTAGCTGAAATGGTATTGGTGTTTAAGGTTGTGTTGTTATCTATGGTTGTAATAGTTAAATCTAACGTAACAATACTATCACAACCGTTTGCAGCACCGCTAACAATAGTGTGGGTTGCGGTGTTGTTATTTGCAGTGTAAGTGTTGTTATCTATCCAAGTAAACGTATTACAAGCGGTTTGTACATCTGTGCTTGTTGCAGAATTGTTAATGGTTAAATTCAATGTAACAATACTATCGCAACCGTTTGCAGCACCGCTAACAATAGTGTGGGTTGCGGTGTTGTTATTTGCAGTGTAAGTGTTGTTATCTATCCAAGTAAACGTATTACAAGCAGTTTGAACGTCTGTACCTGTTATAATAGCTGGTTCTGTAATGGTAACATTTTGAACACTAGTACAAGCATTTGCATCGGTAATTGTAACTGTATAATTTCCTGCGGCTAAACCTGTTGCTGTAGCTGTAGTAGCAGCATTGCTCCATAAATAGGTGTAAGGTGTTGTTCCGCCAGTTGCTGAAACAGTTGCTGATCCATTTGTTCCACCATTACAACTTACATTAGTTTGAGAAGAAATTGAACTTGTTAAAGCAGTAGGTTCTGTAATGGTAATATTTGAAACATTAGTAGTACAACCGTTTGCATCAGTAATTGTAACATTATAGTTACCTGCAGCTAAACCTGTTGCTGTTGCTGAGGTAGCAGCATTGCTCCATAAATAGGTGTAAGGAGCAGTTCCGCCAGTTGCTGAAACAGTTGCTGATCCATTTGTTCCTCCATTGCAAGCTACATTGGTTTGTGATGTTAATGAACCTGCTAATGCAGTAGGTTCTGTAATGGTAATATTTGAAACATTAGAAGTACAACCGTTTGCATCAGTAACTGTAACATTATATACACAAATCAAATAGCTTTTCGGGAAAACTTCTTTTTTAGCACAACAAAATGTTATTAACATATTGATTGTCAATAACTTATTTTTATTTTTGTAATTAATTTGTTAATTTTACTTACTTTTAA
>JAHYJH010000021.1 GCA_019429185.1 Vicingaceae bacterium | reverse complement strand
GGTGGATAGTTTGGAAAAACAAATAGCTGATTTTATCTGTTACTACAACAATATCTTAAGCAAGCCTATTAATTGGGCTTTTAACACTGTTAAATACCGACAGAAACTTGCAAGTTAATGCACTAGTTGGATAAGTTAATGAGATGGTAGCATTTGTTCAGTATAATTCCTTTAAACCGAGTTAAAAATTTATGTTAGCTTTGTGTTGTCTATGAAAATTAAACTAAAAAGCCTTAAATGAGAAAAATTATAGTTGTTTTAATAATTATTTTATCGATAGGAAAACTATATGCTGATGCAGGAAATTGCGTTAAATATCAATTAGGCATTACTCTTTTAGATGATAGTTATACAGAAGGGTTTGTTTTTAATAACAGTTATCAAGCCGAATATGAATTCAAAAACATAACTATCAAAGATTTCATTATTAAAAACTGTATTAACCAAGAAAATAAATTAATCGTTTATCTTAATGTTCTAACATTGGCTTTTCCAAAACTATCTGATTTTACACAAGATTGTGATTTTCATCTAAATGCCACTTCTTTAGAAAATTTAAAAACTATTGATTTACAAGATATTAAAGAGATAAAGTTGGTTGAATTTAACATATGCCATAATTGTGATAAATTTGATATTACTGATGGTTTTTATTGGGTTGGTATCTATCCAAACGTAATTACAGAGCTAACTAATAAAGAAATTGATTTATTACAAACAGAACCTTTTTCAATTCATAGCTTTTATTACCCAATTGATGAAACTTCTTTATTTGAAGTGATAAGCTACAATAAGTTAGTAGATGCTGAAGCATTAAAAAAACTATGCGATGATTTTTTACACGCTTTAAAACCTGAGTTTGATAAAAATAATTGGGAAGAAATTAACAATAAATACACTTCTTTTAAGGAGGTTTTAAGAAGTCAAAATGTAATTGTATTTAAAATTGGATTTATGATGTAGAAAAAAAACAATTTTTTATTTTTACACCTCCATCACAATAAGCTACACGCCACAAAATGAATAAATTTTCAATTCTACATATACTCACATTTGTTTTGTGTTTTGTTTTTAGTCAGCTTGTTTATTGCCAATCAACAACACAAACGGATACCATTATTGTATTAAAAGAGAAACCTCATTCTCCAGGAAAAGCAGCGTTAATGAGTGCAGTTTTGCCTGGATTGGGACAAGCCTACAACAAAAAATATTGGAAAATTCCTATCATTTATGGTGCAATTGGTACTTCCATCTTTTTTGCGGTAAGTAACAATAGTGATTACAATAAATTTAGAGATGCACTGAAAGCAAGAGTTGATGATGACCCCAATACGGTTGATAAATACGAAGGAATTATGTCGGTGCAGAATCTCGAATCTAATGTTAATTATTATCAACGAAACAGAGATTTATCTGTTATTTTAGCAGGAGTTTTTTATGCGTTGAATATTATTGATGCTACTGTTGATGCACATTTGTTTACTTTTCCAAAAAACGACAATTTATCCTTAAATTTAAAGCCATCTTTTCAATTAACACAACAAAATCAGGTTATGAATGGTTTTAGTTTAACGCTTAGTTTTTAGTAGAAATGAATAAAATAATCCTAAAAAATCAACATACAGCCCTGCAAGAATTAGTAGAAAACCCTGTTTTTAAACTCATTAGTGATGCTTCTGCCAAATTAAATATAGAAAGTTATGTTATTGGAGGCTTTGTTCGTGATTTTTTTCTAAACCGACCTTGTAAAGACATTGACATTGTTTGCAATGGTTCTGGAATTGAATTGGCTGAAGAAGTAGCCAAACGAATTGGAAAAAATACCAAAGTAACTGTTTTTAAAAACTTTGGTACAGCTATGCTCAATTATAATGATTTTGAAGTAGAATTTGTTGGAGCTAGAAAAGAATCTTACCAACGAGGTTCACGAAAACCAATAGTAGAAGATGGCACATTAGAAGACGACCAAAACCGAAGAGATTTTACCATAAATGCAATGGCGTTGAGTTTGCAAACAGCAACTTATGGAGCTTTAATAGACCCATTTAATGGTATTGGTGATTTACAAAAGAAAGTACTAAAAACACCTTTAAATCCAGATATTACCTATTCAGACGATCCGTTGAGAATGATGCGTGCCATACGTTTTTCAACGCAACTTAATTTTAATATTGATAAAAGCTCATTAAATTCTATAACAAAAAATAAAGAACGCATTAAAATTGTTTCGCAAGAACGCATTATTGACGAACTCAATAAAATTATTTTAGCTAAACAACCCTCAATAGGTTTTAAATTGCTTTTCGATACAGGCTTGTTGGCGATTATTTTTCCAGAAATGGATAACTTAAAAGGTATAGAAATTAAATATGGAAAAGGACACAAAGATAATTTCTACCACACCATTGAAGTATTAGATAATATTGCCTTAAAAACCGATAATCTTTGGTTGCGTTGGGCTGCAATTTTGCATGATATTGCCAAACCAGCTACTAAACGATTTGATAATGAAGTAGGGTGGACTTTTCATGGACATGAAGACAAAGGAGCAAGAATGGTTCCTGCTGTCTTTAAAAAACTTAAACTTCCGTTAGATAACAAAATGAAATATGTGCAGAAATTAGTACTACTTCATCTTAGACCAATAGCTTTAGTTAAGGAAACCGTGAGTGATAGTGCGGTTAGGAGGCTACTTTTTGAAGCAGGCGAAGACATTGATGATTTAATGACGCTTTGTAGTGCAGATATTACTTCCAAAAATCCTGAAAAAGTTAAAAAATATTTGGCTAACTTTGAAATGGTTAAACAAAAACTTAAAGAAGTAGAAGAAAAAGACCAACTCCGAAACTGGCAACCTCCAATTTCGGGCGAGTTAATTATGGAAACATTTAATTTAAAACCTTGTAGGGAAATAGGAAAAATTAAAGATGCAATTAGAGAAGCCATTTTAGAAGGAGATATAGAAAATAACTATGAAGCAGCTTATCAATTTATGCTAAAAAAAGGAAAAGAATTAGGATTAGAAAAAACAAATAACAAACAGCCGTAACTAAATAGGCTTTGGGTGATGGAAAAGTCCCCTTTCGGGGGATTAGGGGGCTAATAACCATTAACTGCTAACACATAATTAAAAAATGAGTACATATAAATTTAGAGTATTAATAGAAGGAGAAAAAAATGTTTTTCGTGACATCGAAATAAACAGCCATCAAAATTTTGAAGAATTTCATAATTGCATTTTGACTTCATTTGGTTTTGATAATTCTCAAATGGCATCTTTTTATTTAAGCGATTTTGATTGGAACAAAGGACAAGAAATCTCTTTGTTTGATATGGGTATTTCTGAAGGTGATGAAGAAAAGTTAATAATGAATAAAACAACTATAAAAGAAGGAATTAACTGCATAGGTTGCCATTTGTTATACACGTACGATTTTTTAAATATGTGGAATTTCTTTATCGAATTACTCGAAATTTCGATAAAAGAAAAGGAAGGCGATTTTCCAAAATTAGTACACAGCGAAGGCAAAGCACCCAAACAAAATTCTAAAAACAACGTGCTATCAGACGAAGAAATAATGAAAGAAATACTTCATTTAGAAGGATTAGATGATGATTTTGAAGATGAAGACCCTTATAAAGATGATATTTTTGAGGGATTTGATGATTTTGATGATTATCAATAATGCAAGCAACCTTACTTGTAATAGCAGGTCCTACAGCAGTAGGAAAAACTTTATTATCCATTCAACTTGCTCAGCATTTTAATACTGAAATTATTTCAGCCGATTCCAGGCAATTTTACAAAGAGTTGAGCATTGGGACAACAAAACCTTCAATTGAAGAAATGCAAGGAGTGAAACATCATTTTGTTGATTCACATTCCATTCATCAAGATTTTAATGTAAACGAGTATGAACAAGAAGTTATACCTCTTTTAAATGAGTTATTTCAAACACATCCTATTGTTATTTTAACAGGAGGCTCTGGGTTGTATCTTGATGCTATTTGTAATGGTTTTGATGCTGATTTACCCGAAGGAAATCCAGAAATAAGAGAAGAATTAAACCAAATCTACCAAAAATATGGTATTGGTTTGTTGCAAGAAAAATTGAAACAACTCGATCTCGATTTTTATAATGAAATAGATTTACATAATACCAAACGAGTTATCAGAGCTATTGAAGTTTGTATTTTAGCAAAACAACCTTATTCAAAACTGAGAAAAGGAAAACAGCAACTAAGAAATTTTAATGTAATAAAAATAGCACTTAATCGTCCGAAAGAAGCGTTAAATAAACGCATTAATCAACGAGTTGATGAAATGATGGAAATGGGTTTATTGGCTGAGGTTGAAAGCGTTTTACCTTTTAAGAATAAAAACGCCTTAAATACAGTAGGGTATAAGGAATTATTTGATTACTTGGAAAAGCAAACTACGTTAGAACAAGCCATAGAAAAAATTAAAGTAAACTCTCGTAGATATGCCAAAAGACAAATTGCTTGGTTTAAGCGTTCAGCAGATTATAAATGGTTTCATCCCAATCAACAAACTGAAATAATAGAATTTATAGAAAAAAAACTAATAACTAAATAATTACGATATATATATTATGACATTTTCCATACGTCCATATCTTTATATTCAAACACTTCTTTGGCTAGTTTTTTTTGCTTCAATAGCCTATTTTAATCGTTTTGTCGCAGATGATTTTTACTTTTTATACGCTATAAAAACTAAAACTCCTTATGAAATATTTTACCACTTGCAATTTGAGTGGAACGGCAGGTTTTTTTCAAATTGGATATTAGCATGGTTTATTCAGTGGGGTGATTCTCCATATTTTTTAATTTTTTTTAATTCAATTTCTATATTATTACTTTACTCAGGAATAAACAGGTTGTTAAGAAAAGTAACATTGTTTTATCAATTAAAAATAAGTAATCTAAATCTTTTATCCTTTCTTATTCTTACTGTATTTTTCTTTGCTTCAAAGGCTATAAGTGATGTTTGGTTTTGGTATTCTGGTGTGGCTATATATATGTCTAGTACTATAGCATTGCTTTTTTTATTAAGTGTTTTTATTAATAAAGAAAAATCATTAATAGATTGGTTGATATTAATTATGGCATCAATGGCAATTCCAGGATCTAATGAAGCTATGACAATTATCTTATTAATGTTTATATGTTGGTTTTTAGTATTTAGAAATAGTAAACAAAAAATGCCATTATTAATATCATCTATAATATTGACAATATGTTTTTTAATAAACTATTTAGGAAACGGAACAGCAATAAGAGATAACATAACACCCGACCTTAGTTGGCAAAATGTTATTCTTTATACTGGTTATGCAACTGTTAAAACATTATTTTTCCAATTTCATAAAACATTTTTACCAGCTTTATTTTTAGTGCTACCAATAACATTCTTAACGATTAAAAGAACCAACAAAAATAATTTCCGACCTTTAAAAGAACTCGTGTATTCATGCATAATAATTGGCATTGTTGTTTTTATTAACCATTTAATTGCAGTAATTCCTTTAGGTGCGTTGTCGCCAGAAAGAATAACCACAGTTTCTTCAGTTTTAATAGTAATATTACTAATTAGGTATTTATTTTTATTAGGAAGTGAAATTTATATTTCAGAAAAACTGAAAAAAGTTATTTTAGCAATAAATACAATAGGAATGATTGTGTTTGTTGTAATTACCTTTCAAATTCACAACAACTATGCAAGAGCTTATGATAAGCGTATGGATGAGTTAGCAAAAATAAAAACAACCATCAAGCATCAAAAACCTATTTATTTAAAGCCCTTACCTCATTCGGGATATTTGCCATCGGCAGAAATAACTACTGATACTACGCACTTTTTGAATGTAGATTTAAAAAGATATTTTGAGTTGAATAATGCCTTAATTTTGAAAAAATAAAAAATTATATATCTAAATATGAATCAAGTGCCAGAAATAAAACTCAATGCTTTTACATTAGAAGAACTTCCTGAAATAGCTCAGCAGTTGATAGAAGCAATAGGAAATCATAAAGTTGTTGCATTTTATGCAGAAATGGGAGTAGGCAAAACAACACTAATTAAACAATTGTGCAACCAACTAAAAGTGATTGACAACATTCAAAGCCCTACATTTTCGATTGTTAATGAATACGTAACACAAGACAATAAAAAAATATATCATTTCGATTTTTATCGAATAGAAAACGAACTAGAAGCTTATGATATTGGAGTGGAAGATTATTTATATAGTGGAAATCTTTGTTTCATTGAATGGCCAGAAAAGATAGTTGGTTTGTTGCCAAAAAACTGTTTGAAAATCAACATACAAACACTTATAAATAATAAACGTAAAATAACCATAGAAGAGTAAATTGTATTTTATAAATTTGTAGCAATTAATAGTTTTTCCAAACTCATTTAATACCAAAAGATATGTCCACATCAGATGACTTACTCAAATCCTTAGCTCATGGTTTTATGCCTCAAGAAGAAACACTTGAAATAGCTATAAAGAAAAGTAATTTGCAAATAGGAATACCCAAAGAGACTTCCATGCAAGAAAAACGAATTACGCTCGTTCCTGATGCTGTTGCTTTGTTAGTTAATAATGGACATGAAGTAATCATTGAAACAGGAGCAGGAGAAGGTTGTAGTTTTAGTGATAGAGATTATAGTGAGGCAGGAGCTCAAATTGTTTATGGAACGGAAGAAGTATATAAGGCAACCATGATACTAAAAGTTGAGCCTCCAACAATAGAAGAATTAGATATGATGCAACACGGTCAATTGCTTATATCTGCGTTGCAATTACCGATTCAACCAAAAGATTTCATAAAAAAACTAATTTCAAAAAAAATAACTGCTATTGCTTTTGATTTTATAAAAGACCCCGATGGTGTTTTACCCATTGTAACTGCCATGAGTGAAATTGCAGGGAATACGGCAATATTAATTGCTGCAGAATATTTGAATAGTGAACGAAAAGGACAAGGACAAATGTTTGGAGGTATTTCAGGTATATCACCCACAGAAGTAGTTATTTTAGGGGCAGGAACCGTAGGTGAATATGCTGCCCGAGCAGCTATAGGTTTAGGTGCATCTGTAAAAATTTTTGACAACAACATTCATAAATTGAGAAGGGTTCAGGATGTTATCGGGCAACGCTTACAAACATCAATACTTCAACCTAAAGTATTGATGAAATCATTAAAATCGGCTGATGTAGTTATTGGTGCAATAAGTAGTAAAATAGGCAGAGCACCTATTGTTGTTACAGAGGAAATGGTTGAAAAAATGAAAAACTTTTCAGTTATTGTAGATGTTAGTATTGATAAAGGAGGATGTGTAGAAACTTCTGAATTAACAAGCCATCAAGCACCTGTTTTTACAAAACATGGAGTGATTCATTATTGTGTTCCAAACATAGCATCAAGAGTTGCAAGAACGGCTTCTTATGCACTAAGCAATGTAATCGCTCCAACTATTTTAGATGCAGGAGAATATGGTGGAATTGAATCTATGATAAAATCCTATGTAGGAATTCAAAATGGCGTATATATTTATAAAGGAGTACTAACCAATAAATACTTAGCTGAGACTTTTAACTTGCCTTACAAAGACATTAATTTGTTGTTGATGGCAATGTGATAATTTGTTAGGGTCTGTAATGAAATAAAGTGTACAGAATAGGCGAAGTTATTTTGTTTGCTAATAAGACGAAAAACACAGACATAGCAACGCTATGGCGAGTATTTTCAACGCAATTAGCGAGCAAAAGAGCAAGGCTAAATGTATAGTTTATTTCATTACAGACCCTTAGTAAACAAGACAATTCATTCCTTTGAAATTTCGTGAGTGTAGAATGAACTGATTGTATTGATTATTTTGTAATTTTGTGTTATGTGTAAAGAAAAATTGATAACAGGTATAAGAGTTATTCAACAAATGAGTAAAGCTCGAAATATTTTGAATAGTCAAATTATTCCAAGAGAAGAATTATTTCAGATTAGAAAAAAAGAAGGAAAACTTAGTCAACAATTGAATAGGGCATTAAAATCTAATGCCTAGCTTGATTATTATAGCAGGTTGTAATGGAGCAGGAAAATCAACCTTTGCATCAACTTTTTTATCAGATGATTTAGTTTCATTTGACTACGACAGATTATTTCTCGAACATTATAATTGTTTACCTGATAGTGAATTACGAGAAAAGTTTGCAAAAGATAAAACAACAAAAGATTTTGAATTGGCAATAGAAAAAGCGTTGTTTAATAAATCGGATTTTTGTTACGAAACTAACTTTGATACTAATCCATTATACTGGGCTGAGAAATTTAAAATCAAGGATACCAAATCAATTTAATTTTCTTTTGTATTGATAATCAAGAAATAGCAAGACATAGGATTCAAGTGTGAACAGAGTTTAAAGGGCATTTTGTTGATGATAAAACAGTTAATTTTAAGTGGAAAGCGGGATATAAGAATGTAAATTTGCATTTTCGGTTTTTTGATAATATTTTATTTGTTGATAATTCAAAACAAAATGATGTTTATACAAATATGTTGCAAATTGAGGAGAATGAAGTTGTTCTGATGTCTGATAAATTACCTGAATATTTCAAACACCGATTTCCAGCTATTTACAAGTTAGTTGAAAATAGTTAAGATATAATAATCAATTTTCAATTAAAAAAAACATGGACAAGTTTATAAATAGATTAAAATTTTACCTCATAGGTTTTGGACTTGGCTGTGTAATGGTTTGGGCAATCTTTTATTCGGGTGATGATGCTCGTTCTTCTTGGCTTCCCGAAGGAAGAGTGTTAGAATTTATTGAAAAAACAGCATTGGTTGTAACGAATAAATACATAACTTGTACACTTGAGTGTAACAACATTACGCTTGAAGATTTCGATAAAACTTTTTTCCAAAAAGCTAAAGTAAATTTTTCGGAAAGTTCAACAACAAGAGAGCCTTGCCCTGAATACCAAATAGAAGGAAAATTAGCAGATGGAAGAGAAGTTATCCTTTTAATAGAAACGTGCGAACCAAGACGATTATCTACTGTAGAAGAAAAAGAAGACATTGCAACACTGGTAAATATTTCTTTCGAAGGAATTAAACTTGATTGCCTTTGCGAATAAATTTGTAATTAAATAGAGTCTGTCTGTAAAGTCGAGAGGCTGAACTTTAAAGTTCAAATTCGAGGCATTCGAAGTTTTGAAAATCAGGAACTGACGAACGAAGCAAGGGCAGAGGCAAAGATTTCTTTGACTATGCCTTGCAAGGAGGAAGAAGGCGAAGCCAGTTTTACTTTTGTAAATGACTGGTTTTTAAAACGAGAATAACGAAGAACCGAGCAAAGCGAGCTCATGAAAACCTTAGAAAAACAATAAATATGCTGAATAAGTTGGGCTTTAAAGACAGACTCTAATTAAATAGCAAGTTACATCAATCAAAAAAAAATAATACATGAGCATAACCATTTTAATTATAGTTATTACCGCAATTATTACTTTCATTGCAAATAGTAATAATGAATTATATCTAAAACTACTTTTTAATCCCTATCAAGTAATCCATAACAAAGAATGGTATCGTTTGTTTACACATGCGTTTATACATGATAAACAAAATATTTTTCACCTGATTTTTAATATGTATGTACTATATAGCTTTGGAAATATAGTAGAATCCATTTTAATCAATGAATTAGGTGCATTAGGTATTGCTTATTATTTGTTTATTTATGTTGGAGGAATAGCGGTGGCTTCATTGCCTTCTTTGGTTAGGTACAAAGATAATTATGCATATAATGCTGTTGGAGCCTCTGGAGCTGTTTCAGCAGTATTGTTTGCTGCTATAGCATTCATGCCTTTTTCAGGAGGAATAGGGATTATCTTTTTGCCTTTTACTATTAATCCATTATTGTTTGGAGTTCTTTATTTAGCCTATGAAATTTACATGGATAAAAAAAGTAACGACAATGTAGCTCATGATGCCCACACTTGGGGAGCGGTTTTTGGGTTTTTATTTACGCTTATTTTTGTGCCTGGAGCTTTTATGAATTTCGTTGCTCAATTAATGAATGCATTAAATTTTTAACCTCATAAACTAAATTTATGCGTAAAGTAATTTTTTTAGACAGAGATGGTGTTATCAATAAAGAACGAGGAGCATATACCTTTAAAATAACTGATTTTGAGATAAATGAAGGAGTTTTTGATTTTTTGAAAATTGCTCAAAATAAAGGATATGAATTCATTGTAATTACAAATCAAGGTGGAATTTCCAAAGGAATATATAACCATAAGGACGTGAATCTCGTACACGAGTTTATGTTAACCAAATTGAAACAAGTTGGAATAGATATTTTATCAATTTATTATTGTCCACACCACTCCGAAAATGAAAATTGCATTTGCAGAAAACCAAAATCATTATTATTAGAAAAATCCATTGCACGATTTTCTATCGATAAATCGCTTTCTTTTTTTATTGGAGATAGTGAAAGAGATGTTGAAGCTGCAAAAAATGTAGGAATGAGGGGAATAAAAATAGAGTCTAATTCCAATCTTATGCAATTAAAAAACAACCTAATTTGAGTTCAAAAAAATATATTAATTTAGATGGTTTTCTTTATGAAGAAGATGAAAAAATTTTCTCCATAAACAACAGAGCGTTCAAATTTGGAGATGCTGTTTTTGAAACAATTAGAGTAATAAATGGAAAACCTATTTTTCTTGACAATCATTTCGAAAGATTAAAAAAAGGAATGGACATTCTTAGAATGAAAAACATTCCGATGACATTTGAAAAACTCAAAGAACAAATTATTCATCTTATTGATAAAAATAATATCAAAAAAGGAGGAAGAGTAAGAATTACTGTTTTTAGAGTGGGAGAAGGACTTTATACACCTAAAAATGATACAAAATCCTTTGTTATTGAAGTTACTTCAATTTCAAATAACCTGTTTGAACTAAATACAAAAGGATTGAAAATAGATATCTATAATGGAATAATATTATTTAACACCCCCTTATCTCAAATAAAAACTACCAACAAAATACCAAACATCATTACTGGTATTTATAAAACAGAACACCAATTAGATGATTGTTTAATGGTTAATCAACACAATAGAATTGTAGAAGCAATAAGTTCTAATGTGTTTTTATATAAGAACAATACACTTTACACACCTGCCATTGAAGAAGGTTGTACTGAAGGGATTACAAGAAGTCAAATTATAGAAATTGCTCACGAAATGAACATCAATGTTATAGAAGGAATGATTACTGCAAGTATGTTGCTTCAGGCAGATGAACTTTTTTTAACAAATTCAATAGCAGGAATAAAATGGGTTGAAACGTATCGTTCAAGAACTTATACTTGTGAAACAATAAAAAAAATATTGGATAAACTTAACCAATCAGTAAAAGAATCGTTTTTATAATTCCATTTTACTCTTTTAGAGCAACACCATTCTCAGTTGCAACCCAAACAACATTATTATTATCAATGTTGATGTTATTCACAAAGTTATTTGGGATATTGGAGTTGTTTGTATTATAATGCACCCAAGTAGAAGTGCTGTAATTGAAAAAAGCCAATCCTTGCCCGGCCATACCAACATAAAGTTCATTGTTGTTTTTTAAAGCTACAGTGCGTACTAAATCTAATGGCAATCCTGAGTTTTGCATTGTAAAGCTTTGCCAATTAACACCATCAAACCGAGTTAAACCTCCATTTGTTCCTATCCAAGCAACATTGTTAGCATCGTGCACAATTGAAAACACATTAGGACTTGGAAGCGAAGAATTGCTGGGATTAAAATTAGTAAAGGTAACGCCATCAAAAACAGAAAAACCCGAAGCAGTTCCTAACCAAAGTTTTCCGTTGGTATCTTTTTTTATTACTGAAATGGAATTATTTGGCAAATTGGAATTAGCAGGCGTAAAAACTTGCCAATTCACACCATCAAAACTTGCTAATCCGCCACCACTAAAAGTACCTATCCAAAGTTTGCTGTTAGCATCTAATTCTAAACTTCTAATACGATTGTTGGGCAATGGTGAATTTAAACTTGTATAAACAGTTATTGTTGTTCCGTTAAAATTAACAAGTCCGTTATCGGTTGCTATCCAAGTGGTTGTGCCATTTGTTTTTACACAGTGAATAATATTACTGGGTAAATTTGAGTTGGAAGTGTTTAACACCGTCCAATTTTGTCCATCAAAAAAAGCAAGTCCGTTGTTTGTTGCTATTTTTTTAATTGACCCAATAATTTCAATGTCGTTTACAAAATTATCGGGCAAACCACTGTTAGAGTTGTTAAAAATCTGAGCAAATGTGGAAGGAGTAGGAGTAGGTGCTACTATTGTCGGTTCAATTTTATTTGCTTTTTTATTGCAAGCAACAAAAAAAACGAAAAACAGTAAAAAGCAATATGTTGTTATTCTTTTCGTAATCAGAAATTTAAAAATGCTAAAATAATAAAAATTAATTTATTCATCAATTAATCCTTGATTTATTTTTTTCTCGTAATCTAAAATGAGCAAGTAATACATCAACACACCTAAAAAATAAAGTGCTGCAGTAATTAAAAATACATACACATAACGAAGTCCAAACTGACGAAGTACCTGAAAAATTACGGAACTAATAAACCAACTTCCCGACCAAACGGCAGAGGTTAATGCACTCATCATTTCTTGATTGCGTTCGCCTACATATTTCATAACAATATCGGAAGTCATAGGTCCAGCCATATTCATTAATGGTTGGCGAATAACATAAGCAACAATTGCAATGTAAACAGCCCATTTAAAAGGCATAATTTCGGTAAAAGCCAATATAATTAGAGCAACAATAGCAATGGTTTGCGTTAAAGGAACAGCTAGTTTATAACCTAATTTATTTTTTATAATAGGAACATAAAGCACCATACTAAAAACGATGAGCGTTGCAAAAGCACTTATAATTGCAAATTGATCGGAATCTAAGCCGTGTATTTTATAAAAGAATAAACCAACAAAAGGAATCGTTAATCCAGCTCCCACAGCAATTATCATGGTCGGAATTAACGCTTTAAAAATGATTATCCAATCAAATTCTTTTAAATTCGTTCTTTTATTAGTTAAAACAGGAAGGGTTTCAGTGTGTTTGATGCTGAATATAAAGAAAGTACCAATAAATCCAATGCTACAAATAATTTGTAAAATCAGTTTTTCATCAAATAAATCGGGATTCAGGTTTTTTAATCCAAAAATGATTATTCCGCTAAAAATATTGGCTAAACTCCAAGTGGAATAACTAAGCGTAATGGCTTCGGTATGCGTTTGTTTTTTAGCATTTCTTAAAATATAAGGAATGGCGGAAATTTGTATGCCTATAAAACTTGTTCCCCACAAAAACAAACTTGCATAAAGCAATTCTCTTTGCTGAATAGAAATGGCATAAATAATAATCAAAGCTAGTGTTGGTGTGGCAATAGAGGAAATATAAAAAATAGGTTTTAATTTTCGTCCTTTTATAAACAAGCCCAATGGAAAAGCGAATAGCAATACTCCTAAAAACCGAAAAGAAACAAAAGAGGCACTTTCGTGGTCTTTAAAACCCACTTTCTCCATATAAATAAGCATAATTGCCATAAACGCACTGTTTATTAATTGCAAGAAAAATTCAGCAGCAATAAATTGCACAATGTGTTTTTCCAGGTGTTTATAATATTTAATGAAGGAAAGCAATATGTTAAAGTGTTTTTTAATAATTTGATTTATGGATTTTAAGTTAAAATAACCCTTCTAAAGGTTAGTGATTCTTCTCCAAAGTTTATAATTAAACCTATATGCAGCTTTGAGCAAGCTAAATAGTTAATAGTTTGCTTAATATCTTCATCATAAATTCCCGATTGATCTTTAATTTCTAAAATAATTTGATTAAAAGCAACAAAATCAGCTATATATTGTCGTTTTAACAATCTACCTTTATAGTTAATTTCATAAGGTTTTTCTCTTTCGTACGATACGTTATTGTCATTAAACTCAATTTCTAAAGCATCTTTGTAAACAATTTCTAAAAACCCTTTACCTATTTCTTTATGTACTTCCATTGCTAAACCTATAATTTTATAGGTTTCTTTACTTAAAGGGTACTTTTCACTGCTAGTATAAAACGAGGTAGATTCTTCCATAATAGTCTTTTATAGCTGAAATCAGTGGCAGAAAGATTAGTGCTAAACATCATTAGCTTATTTTCTATGCCACAGATTACATAAATTTTCACAGATTTCTTTCACAGAAATTATTGTTGTTATTTTTATTTAGTTTTAAATTTTAATTCGTTCAATCAGCGAAAAAATCAGCGTTAATAAGCGAAATCAGTGGCAGAAAAATAAAAGTTAATTTAAAATTCAACACTCAACATCCCTAAATTTCCCACTCATCACTATTAATTCCATTTAAGAAATCAGTTATGTTCATTCTTTTTTTACCTTCGGGTTGCAGTTCTAAAATAGAAATAAAACCTCCATCAACAGCTACTTTTAACTCATTTTTTGTAGCAATAAGTGTTTTTGTTTTTAGCGAATGATTTTCTTTTAATAGTTTAGATTTGAATATTTTACAACTAATTACTTTGTGTGTTTTTTTATGTTTTAAAAAAGTATAAGCGGTTGGGTAAGGACTTAATCCTCTAATGTGATTATGAATTTCATTGATGGGTTTGTTCCAATTGATTTCACAAAAAGGTTTAAAAATTTTGTACGCTAATTTTAATTCCTGATTGGTATTTTGAGGTGTTGGATTAGTTGTGTTGGTTTCAATTTGTTGCACTGTTTTTAGCACTAATTCTGCTCCCAACAACATTAATTTATCGTGTAATTCTCCTGCTGTTTCATCAGCACCTATACTAACTTTTTCTTGTAAAATTATGTTTCCTGTATCAATTTCGTGTTGCAGAAAAAAGGTGGTAACACCAGTTTCTTTTTCGCCATTTATAATCGCCCAGTTTATTGGTGCAGCACCTCTGTATTGCGGCAATAGTGAAGCATGTAAATTAAACGTACCTAAAATGGGCATATTCCAAACAACTTCGGGCAACATCCTAAAAGCAACAACAATTTGTAAATTGGCATTTAAACTTTTTAGTTCATTTAAAAAATGTGCATCTTTTAAATTAGTGGGTTGGAGCAGGGGAATGGATTGTTTTTCGGCATAAATTTTAACTGCCGATTGGGACAATTGTTGTCCTCTTCCGGCAGGTTTATCGGGAGCAGTAATAACGCCAACAATGTTATAGTTGTTTTCGACCAATATTTTTAGTGATTCAACAGCAAAATCGGGCGTACCCATAAAAATGATTCGTAGTTCCTTGTTCATTTTCTATGAAAATTTAAGTCGGTAAAATTAAAGATAATTCACAGCAGAAATGCTTATTCATAAACATAAATACTTACGTTAAGAAAACAAGAATGGAAGCTAAAATAGGAAGCCATTTTGTTAATGAAAGTTTGATAAATCATTGCACCTCCTATGGTTTCAAATAATAAGCTAAATAAAATCCGATAATCAAAAAAACAATTCTACTTTTGCAGCCTTAAAAAAAAAATATGCAATCGATAAGAAATATAGCTATTATAGCCCACGTTGACCATGGAAAAACCACTTTAGTTGATAAAATTATAGACCAATGCAAGGTGTTTGATGACCGAGTGGAACGAACAGAATTATTGTTAGACAGCAATGATTTGGAAAGAGAAAGAGGGATAACTATTTTAGCTAAAAACGTGAGTGTAAGCTACAATGGTGTGAAAATAAATGTTATTGACACCCCTGGTCACGCTGATTTTGGTGGAGAAGTAGAACGTGTATTGAAAATGGCTGACGGTGTTTTATTGTTGGTTGATGCTTTTGAGGGTGCTATGCCACAAACTCGATTTGTGTTAGGAAAAGCGTTGGAATTAGGATTGAAACCAATAGTTGTAGTGAATAAGGTTGATAAAGAAAATTGTACTCCAGATTTAGTTCAAGAATCTATTTTTGACTTAATGTTTAGTTTAGATGCTACTGAAGATCAGTTAGATTTTCCAACAATTTTTGGTTCTGCTAAAAATGGATGGATGAGTACGGATCATAACAAACCAACAGAAAATATTATTCCTTTATTAGATGCTATCGTAGAAAATATTCCAGAAGCTCCTTATGTTGAAGGAACACCGCAAATGCAAATTACATCCTTAGATTATTCAAAATTTGTAGGGAGAATTGCAATCGGAAGGATTTTTAGAGGAGATTTAGAAGAAAATAAAGATTACACCATTTGTAAGCAAGGAGGCGCCAAAAAGAAAATTCGGATTAAAGAATTGTTTGTTTTTGAGGGAATGGGAAAGGTAAAAGTAACTAAAGCAAGAAGTGGAGATATTTGTGCCATTATTGGTATTGAAGATTTTGAAATTGGTGATACCATTACAGATTTAAACAATCCTGAAGAATTAACTCGAATTTCTATTGATGAGCCAACAATGAGTATGTTGTTTACCATTAACAATTCTCCATTTTTTGGAAAAGAAGGAAAATTTGTTACATCTAGGCATTTAAGAGATCGTTTGTATTTAGAACTCGAAAAAAACTTAGCGATGCGTGTTGAAGAAACGGGTTCGGAAGATAAATTTATTGTTTTCGGAAGAGGTGTTTTGCATCTATCTGTTTTAATAGAAACCATGCGAAGAGAAGGTTATGAATTGCAAGTTGGTAAACCTCAAGTTCTTTTTAAAGAAGTTAATGGTCAAAAGCACGAGCCTTATGAAACATTAGTTATTGATGTGCCTGCCGAATTTTCTAGTAAAGCCATTGACTTAGTATCACAAAGAAAAGGAGATATGTTGGTAATGGAACCTAAAGGAGATTTGCAACATTTAGAATTTGATATTCCATCTCGTGGTTTGATAGGATTAAGAAATAATATGTTAACAGCTACAGCAGGAAATGCAGTTATGACACATCGATTTAGAGAATTTGGTCCATTTAAAGGAGAAATTCCTGAAAGAAATAAAGGGTCTTTAATTTCAATGGATGCTGGTCCTTCAACAGCTTTTGCAATAAATAGATTACAAGATAGAGGTCGGTTTTTCATTGAGCCAGGGGATGTTATTTATAAAGGACAAGTAGTTGGAGAACACACAAGAGACAATGATTTAGAAATAAATTTAACAAAAGGAAAACAACTTACTAACATGCGTAAATCTGGAACAGATGAAGCAGTTAAAATTGCTCCAAAAATTAAATTTTCATTAGAAGAGGCAATGGAATTTATCCAAGCAGATGAATATTTAGAAGTTACACCTCTAAGTTTGAGAATGAGAAAAATTTAATTAGAGACTTCTGTGAAATCAAATTTTATAGTGTTGACAAGGGGTATGCCTCCTTGTTTGATTTTACAGCCCCGAACTCTAATAAAATCAATTTATTTTCATTAATTTCAATTGAATTGACTTTATTCATGTATTACCCGTAAATTTTTTAATAAATTTGCATTCTTATTTAGAATAGAATTAAATAGAAGAAACGGAAGAATGAACAAAATAATCGGAGTTGAATTAAGTCATAGGTTTGCTTCTATTGCAATCAGAGAGCGATTAGCACTTAATAAAGAACAAACCAAAGAAGCCCTAAAATTTCTTAAAAAAAACTATGAAGAGATTTTTATAATTTCAACATGTAATAGACTATCTATTTATGCTTATGGCGAAAATAATGATGCTATTTTAGCATATTTTAATCAGTTCGGCAATTATCGTCAATTTTTATCTATTTTGCCAGACAGTGAAATTGCCATCCGTAATTTATTTTCTACTGCAGCCGGATTGGAGTCTCAAGCTGTTGGAGAGCATCAAATTACTGGTCAAATTAGAGAAGCTCTAGCGTTGGCAAGAGAAGAAAACACCATAGGACCAGTATTGGACGAGCTTATTCGGCATGCAATTCATACAGGGAAAAAAGTAAGACAAGAAACCAATATAGGAAAATTTTCTGCTTCATTAGCAACTGTTGGTTTTGAATTGATAGAACAAGAAGGATATAAATTTGAAGAATCTGTTTTTTTACTCATAGGAACAGGTAACATGGCAAATTTAGTAAACACAGTATTGGATAGAACTAAAATCAAAAAATTATATGTTGCCAGCCACGATTTTGAAAGAGCTAAAGAGATGGCATTAGAGTGGAATGGAGAAGCTGTTCAAATGGATCAAATTCATGCAGCACTTTCTGAAGCGAATATTATTGTTGGAGGAACTCAAGGAGAAATAAACCTACTTCATGAAGAAACTATGGCGGAAAGTAAATGCCCTAGAGCAAATTTTGCACTCCAATCTGGAGGATGTAAATTATTTTTAGATTTCGGTGTTCCTCGAAACTTTAATCCGAACCTAAAAGAACATGATAACATTAAACTATTCGATTTAGATGATATTAAAAAAATAACATACAAAGGTTTGCTGAAAAGATACGATGAAATTCCCATGGCAAGAACCATTGTTAATCAGGAAGTAGATTGGTTTTCTGTTTGGCTAAAAAACAGAAAAGTAGCTCCAGTTATTGAGGCTTATTGGAATAATTTAGATGACATTAGAAACGAAGAGTTAAAATGGTTATTTCCAAAATTAGGCGATATCGACAAGCACACAGAAATAGTATTAAAAAGATTCACACATCGATTACTTCGAAAAATATCAAAACCATCAATTGAAGCAATTAAAGAAATAGCCCAAAATCTTCATCAAACAGACAGTCCTATTAATACAGCTAAAAATATCTTAGCGGTTAATGGTGTGGATATTTTTGTTCCAAAACGAAAAATAGTTGTTGGTACTCGAGGAAGCAAATTAGCTCTTACTCAAACCAATTGGATTGTTGAACAGTTAATGAAATTGGAACCGACTTATGAGTTTGAAACGAAAATTATTAAAACCAGTGGTGATGAAGGAGATATTAGTGTAGTAGGAGCTTTTACATCAGCATTACAACGAGCCATGTTGGCAGGAGAAATAGATGTGGCTGTGCATAGTTTTAAGGACGTTCCTACAGAAGATGTTTTTGGCTTACGTGTAATTACTGTTACACCACGAAAAGATGTTAGAGATGTGCTTATTTCAAAATCTGGAAAAACATTGAAGGAATTACCACCAGGAGCTGTAGTTGGAACAGGAAGTTTAAGAAGAAGTGTTCAGTTGCAACAAACACGACCTGATTTAGAGTATAAATTCATTCAGGGAAATGTGGATGGAAGAATTGCACAAATGGAGAAAGGAAATTATGATGCTATTATTTTAGCAGCAACGGGTCTTCAGAAAATGAATATGATAGATGTTGCAACTGAAATTTTCGATACTGATGTTATGCTTCCTGCTGTTGGACAAGGAATTTTAGCCATAGAAATGATAGATAAAGACGGTTATATCTATGATTTAGTAAAAAAATTATCGCACCAACCCACAAAAGATGCTGCCGATGCAGAAAGAGCTTTCTTAATTGCACTAGGAGGAGGCTGTAATTTGCCAATGGCAGCCTATGCTCAAGCAACAGAAACGGAAATTAAAATTGAAGGCATTTTTGCAACAAAAGACGGTGATTTTTTTGCAAGAAAAACAATAAGTGGAAGTATAAATGATAAAAGAACTTTAGCAAGACAACTTGCTCTTGCTCTTAAAGATGAAGTTGAACTCAAAAAAAAAGCACTTTTTGCTAATGTTTCTTAAAGATAAAACTATATTAATTACAAGACCAAAAGCTCAATCAGTCTTATTCTCAAATCAATTAAAAGCATTGGGTGCAAAGGTAATTTCTTTACCTTTAATTCAGTTGGAAGCTATTAATAAAAAAGAACTACAACTTATTTTTAATCAACATCAATTTGATTGGGTTGTTTTTACAAGCTATAATGCTGTAATTACTTTTTTTGAAGTTATTAGAAAAGACTTATTTAAAGCAAAAATTGCTGTTGTTGGGCAAAAAACAAAAGAAACAGTAGAAAAACTGGGATTGAATGTAGATTTTATGCCTAAAGAATTTAAAGCTGCTGTGTTGGGAAAAGAAATCTCCATACTTCCAAATGAAAAAATTTTCATACCCTTATCTGAATTAGCTAACGATAATTTAATTAATCAATTAAAACAACGTGCAGCTCAGGTATTTTCGATAAAAACATATCAAAACACACCTATTTTTTATACCAAAGAAGAATTAAAACAACTTCTTAGCCAACCTCTTGACTTTATTACGTTTACAAGTGCCTCTTGTGTGAATGCATTTCTAAAACTTAACATTCCAACAAATAATACATCACTTATCTATATTGGTCCTGAAACAGCAAAAGTAGCTCAAAAAAACAATTTAAGGATTGATGCTGTTGCCTCTGAATACACAACAGATGGAATGATAGATGCTATTAAAATGTTGTTACGTTGATTATTCTTTTTCAACCAATATTTCTTCCTGAGCCTTCTTTAAATTTTTAGCATAGGAAGCATTGTAACTAAAACACTGTTTATTTTTTTGATATTCAATTAATGCAGATGGAAAATCAGTGTCTAAATTATCTTTACCTTGTTGCTTCATTAACATTTCAACAGCAAAAAGAAAAGGTTCTGTTGTGTTTTTAGCTCCAAAAGTTGAAATAGCAATACGTTTAGTGTAAAAACCATCCTTAACCAATTCTAGCGTGTAATAAGTGTTAATATTTAGATTAGAAGAGAATTTCTTTGAAACTATTTCTGTAGAAATTAATTCATTTTGATCATAAATATTGAGGGTTACATCTTTTAGTTTGTTATTTTCTTCATCTGTTAAGTACCCAGTGAAATTAATTTGACTATAAACGCAACATACTGAAAATAAAACAGTACAGAACAACATTGCATATTTTTTCATAACAGTTATATTTAAATTGTTTATAAAAATTAAGCGTGTGGGTTGTGTTATACGAAAGAGCAATCAGAAATGTTATTATTTTATTTCGATTTTCTATAGACCTCCAAGGTTTTGAAAACCTTGGAGGTTTATGGAGGTTTCTATCCATATATTTAAATTGTTTATAAAAATTAAGCGTGTGGGTTGTGTTATACGAAAGAACAATCAAAAATGTTATTATTTTATTTCGATTTTCTATAAACCTCCAAGGTTTTGAAAACCTTGGAGGTTTATATCCATAGATAATATTATTTTCAAAACCTTGGAGGTCTTGTTGTGATAATGATAAATGAATAGTTGTTGTACACGTAATATACTAAAACCAACTAAAAATAAATGCTTGTATAAAAGAAAAAAAGGAGAGAAAAAAGTGGGCAAGCTACTTACATCGCACCGCTCAACCGCATATCCTTGCTCTGTTCCCAGCCTGGGGAAGTTCAGCAGGAGCTGGTCGTATAAGACTTGCCCGTTGCAAAAGTATAAATAACTTTTAAATCTAAAGGAGTAAAACAGAAATAAAATTATTCTTTTATTATCTTTGAACCCTCATGAATGAAACTTTAGACATATCTATAGTAATCCCACTTTTTAATGAAGAGGAATCGTTACCCGAATTAGCCGAATGGATTGCTAATGTGATGCAAGTTAATAACTATAGCTATGAAATTCTTTTTATTGACGATGGTAGTAAAGACAACTCTTGGCAAGTGATTGAACAATTAAAAGTATTAAATCCAAACATTAGAGCCATAAAATTTAGAAGAAATTATGGTAAATCAGCAGGATTAAATGTTGGTTTTGCTGCAGCAAACGGAAATGTTGTTTTTACTATGGATGCCGATTTACAAGATAGTCCAGATGAATTGCCCGAGTTGTATAAAATGATAGTTGAAGAAGGATGGGATTTAGTTTCTGGATGGAAGAAAAAACGCTACGACCCAATAACCAAGACCATTCCAACCAAGTTGTTTAATGCTGCAACACGTAAAATGTCGGGAATTAAAAATTTGCATGATTTTAATTGCGGACTAAAAGCCTATAAAAAAGATGTAATAAAAAACATAGAAGTTTATGGAGAAATGCATCGCTACATTCCAGTTATTGCTAAATGGGCAGGATTTGAAAAAATAACTGAAAAAGTGGTACATCATCAAGAGCGGAAATATGGTGTTACAAAATTTGGATTAGAGCGATTCATTAATGGTTTTTTAGATTTACTTTCAATAACCTTTATAGCTCGTTTTGGAAAACGCCCCATGCACTTGTTTGGTTCATTAGGCACATTAATGTTTGTGATAGGTTTTTTAAGTGCATTGTATATAGGAATATCAAAACTGTATTATTTAAGTAAAGGAGTAAAAGCCATTTTGGTAACAGATAATCCTTATTTCTATATCTCATTAACAGCAATGATAATAGGTTCTTTATTGTTTATTGCAGGCTTTTTAGGAGAACTTGTTTCTAGAAGTTCCCCTCACAGAAACAATTACCAAATTGAGAAAGAAATATAAAATGAATTGAACTTGTAGTAAAAGTATTAGAAAATTGGATATCACAATCTGTGATATCCAATTTTATCTTTGGTAAATAATACCATATCAATAAAAATAAATGAGTAAATCAGTAACAATAACAGACGAAACAGTAATCAATAAAATTTACCACATTCGGGGTAAAAAAGTGATGTTGGATAGAGATTTAGCTGAAATGTATGGGTAGAAACCAGAGTTTTAAACCAAGCCGTTAAACGTAATGAGAAACGTTTTCCTAGCGATTTTATGTTTCAATTAACCGAAGAAGAGTTAGAAAATTGGAAGTTGCAAAATGCGACATCCAATAAAGAGAAAATGGGATTACGAAAATTGCCAAATGTTTTTACAGAACAAGGAGTGGCGATGTTATCAAGTGTTTTAAATAGTGAAACAGCCATAGAAGTAAACATACAAATCATCCGTATTTTTACTAGAATACGAGAAGTTTTTTTAACAAATACAGAGGTTTTATTAAAAATGGAGCAGTTAGAAAAAAGAGTAATTACGCAAGACGATAAAACTAACAAGCACGAAGAAGAAATACAGCTAATTTTTAAAGCATTAAAACAATTACTCCATTCGCCACAAGAGCCAAGAGTACCAATAGGATTTAAGAAAAACAAAAACACGCCCTAATGAAAATTGTAATTATAGGTCCAGCCTATCCGTATCGAGGAGGAATTGCACTTTTTACGGAACGATTAGCACAACAATTTATTCAAGAAAAACACGAAGTTGAAATAATCACATTCACACTTCAATATCCAAGTTTTTTATTTCCTGGTAAAACACAATTTTCTGATTCAAATAGCATTAATGATTTAAGCATTTCTAGAAAAATAAATTCAATAAATCCATTTTCGTGGATAAAAGTAGGGAAGCAACTCAAACAACGTCAACCTGACATGGTAATTTTTAATTACTGGATGCCTTTTATGGCTCCTTGTTTTGGAACAATTGCATCCATTTCAAAAAAAAATAAAATAACTAAATGTATTGCTCTTACTCATAACATTATTCCTCACGAAAAAAGAATAGGAGACAGGTGTTTAACAAAATTATTTACTTCTAAAATGGACGCATTTTTAGTGTTATCGCAACGTGTGTTTGACGATTTGAATAATTTTGCACCTTTCAAACCTAAAAAAATATCTCCACATCCGTTGTATGATAATTTTGGCGGTGAAAAATCAAAAAGTAATGCCCAGCAGGCTCTTAACTTAGCTTCTAATTTTAAATATATTTTGTTTTTTGGAATTATTAGAAAATACAAAGGGTTGGATATTTTACTTGAAGCTTTTGCCGATGAAAGAATTGATAAAACGAACATAAAACTAATTATTGCAGGAGAATTTTATGAAGATGAGCAACCTTATCTCGACTTAATGAAAAAATTAAATATTCAAGAGCATATTATCCTTAAAAATGAATTTATTCCTGATAATCAAGTAGTAAATTATTTTTGTGCTGTTGATATTGTGGCTCAACCCTACAGAAATGCAACACAAAGTGGGGTTACTCAAATTGCTTATCATTTTAATAAACCCATGTTGGTTACTGATGTTGGAGGTTTAAAAGAAATGGTTCCTCACCAAAAAGTAGGTTATGTGGTTGAGCCTAATGCTAATGCTGTTGCAAATGCTTTAGTTGATTTTTTTAATAACCATAGAGAAAATGATTTTATTGAAGGAGTTAAGCAAGAGAAAGAAAAATACAATTGGAATAAATTAACCGAAGCCATTTATAATTTAAAAAACTCACTTTAAGATAAATTTTAACCTTATGAACTTCTATAAATACCAAGGAACAGGAAACGATTTTGTGATGATAGATAATCGGAGCAATGTGTTTGATAAAACAAACATTCAGTTGGTGCAACAACTATGTAATCGAAAATTTGGCATTGGAGCAGATGGGTTAATTTTAATTGAAAACCACAATGAATTTGATTTTGAAATGATATATTTTAATGCCGATGGCTCTAAAAGTTTTTGTGGAAACGGAAGCAGATGTGCTGTTGCTTTTGCTAAGTATTTAGAAATCATTGAAAGTCAGGCTTATTTTTTATCAACCGATGGAGAGCATGAAGCATGGATAAACAAAAATGGAGAAGTGAGTTTGAAAATGCACGATGTGGAAAACATAGAAAAAGGAGCGGATTATTACTTTATTCACACAGGATCTCCGCATTATATCATTCAAACAGATAACTTGCAAACACTCAATGTTAAAGAGCAAGGAGCAGCAATTCGTTACAACAAAAGGTTTAAAAACGAAGGAACTAATGTTAATTTTGTGGAACAAAAAAATGGTAAAATAACCCTTCGCACTTATGAAAGAGGAGTGGAAGATGAAACACTTTCTTGCGGAACAGGAGTAACCGCAGTAGCGTTGAGCATTGCTGACCAACAACAATTAGGGGCATCAAAAATAGAAATTCAAACACAAGGTGGTTTGTTAAAAGTTGCCTTTAAAAGAGATGCGACTAAATTTACCGATATATGGCTAATTGGACCTGCCGAAATGGTTTTTAAAGGAGAAATTTCCTTTCTGTAGTCATAATGCTGTCAAAGAACTCGATACTTTAATGTCCTTTACCAGTGATGATAATGAAACTTGTGTAACAATGTGTAAATGATCTTCAACTCCATTTATTCGATATAAATGACATTTTTTGTTTTTTAGTACACCCCAAATATATTTGAATAGTTCATCTCTGTTATTCTTAATGAATGTAGGTTCTCTGTATTTAGTACTAAATACAATTTGGTAGAGTATTTGGGTATAAGTACTCATTTTTTTACTGTTTTTTCCACAGGTTGCACCTGCGGTTTCCATAGGTTGCACCTACGGTTTCCATAGGTTGCACCTGCGGTTTCCACAGGTTACACCTGCGGTTATTCATATTTAAGCCCTTCAGGCTTAGTTGATAATGCTTCAAAATCCTGAAAGGATTTAATTTGAATAACACTGTATGAAATGCAGTGTTAATACATATCTCCTTTCGTACAACCGCAAAGCGGTTGAATATCATTTCCCCTCCACAATTTTTATTTCTTTATCTGTCAAGTCGTAAAGTTGGAAAACCAATTCATCAAAAATAGGTAAAAAACGAAAACAAGTTAGCAGTTTTAGCGTAAGGCTTAACAATATGTTTATCATAAATCATCGTAACAAAAATAGTATTCTTTTATAAGGTTTTGTGTTTGATAGACCTAAGAAACAACACAATACCAACACAATCTGCTTCAGATGGACGTAAATTTACAGCTTAGAACTGGTTTAGTTTTTAAAATAGTTTTATAGCTGCAATATTTTTTTGAAAGTCTTCATTAGTACTATTATTAACAACAATACTAAATGATTTTTTTGCTGTAGTAATAATGTATTGAGTTGTATAATTAGTAATGTTATTAATATTTGTTTCGTATTTAACTTTTAGAATTCTTACATTAGAGTTTGATAAATAATTGCTCTCCAATCTTGTATAGTTAATATTTCTTGGAATCCATTCGTTTTCAAGTTGTCTTTCAAGTAAATAAAGGTATTGTCCTGCTGATTTTTTATCAAAATAAGTATGTTCTGCACCGAAAATCATTATTTGATTAAATACATTATTAGAGTCAACAAAAATAATGAAGCCTTTATTCGATTTTTCAAATTCCTTTATATTGTTTAGTTGTATCTGAGTGTTTTCGTCAATAAAATCAATAATTGAAGTTAGTTCTTCATGGTTGGTTTTAAAGTAATATTTTGGTAGCTCAATTTTTATTTTCGCAAAATCAATGGTTATGCTAGTAAATTCTTTGATCATTTTTTTGTCTTGTTTGGAAAAACTATCAGTTATGGTTTTATTTATTTTGTGAACAACATAATCATCGCACGAAATAGAAATAACGCTTATTAAAAGAAATAGTAAAGATAAAAGGAGCAGTTTAGGTTTCATTTAAAAATGAATTAGTTAAACACAAACATACATAATAATTTTTGTTATTCAGCAGTTATAAAAGCATAAAAATATAGGCTGATAAAAAATTTATAGCCTAACAATATAAACAAGAAATTGTAAAAATGTATTGGTTATTATTAGATTTGCATCCTGAAATATACAAATTAAATTTATGTCAAAACAAATAATAGAATGTGTTCCAAACATCAGTGAAGGAAGAAACGAAGCTAAAATAAAAGCAATTATCGCTGTTGTTGAAACCGTTGAAGGCGTTAAATTGCTGGATGTTGATGCAGGAAAAGCAACCAACAGAACTGTAATTACTTTTGTAGGTGAACCAGAAAAGGTTATTGAAGCAGCATTTTTATTGATAAAAAAAGCTGCCGAATTAATTGATATGAGCAATCACAAAGGCGAACATCCTCGTTTTGGTGCTACCGATGTTTGTCCGTTAATTCCAATTGCTGGAATTACTATGGAAGAAACGGTAGTATATGCTCATAAATTAGCAAAAAGAGTAGGAGCGGAGCTTTCTATCCCTGTGTATTGTTATGAAAATGCAGCAACGGAAGAAAAAAGAAAAAATTTAGCAAATTGCCGTTCTGGTGAATATGAAGGGTTGAAAGAAAAATTAGCAAACCCTGAATGGAAACCCGATTTTGGTCCAAGTAAATTTACCGAAAGTGTTGTAAAAAGTGGAGCAATTGCTATTAGTGCCAGAAATTTTTTAATTGCATTTAATGTAAATATAAATTCAACATCAACCAGAAGAGCTTATGCCATTGCATTTGACGTTAGAGAAGCGGGTAGAATAGTTAAAGAAAATGGCATTGAAAAACGCATTCCAGGGAAACTCAAGGCAGTAAAAGGCATTGGTTGGTACATTGATGAATATGGAATTGCTCAAATCTCATATAACCTTACCAACATTTCAATAACCTCTATGCACATTGCTTTTGAGGAAACTTGTATGGCAGCTCAAACAAGAGGATTGCGTGTAACTGGCTCTGAATTGATTGGGGTAATTCCTTTACAAGCAATGTTAGATGCCGCAGATTATTTTTTGGTAAAACAACAGCGTTCGTTAGGTTGTTCTGAAAAAGAAAAAATTAAAATAGCAGTAAAATCGTTGGGATTAGATGAATTAAAACCATTTATTCCTGAAGAAAAAATAATTGAATATATACTTCAAAAGGGTGCTTCTAAAAAACTGATTGACTTATCGTTAAAAGATTTTGCGGACGAAACAGCCGCAGAGTCAATGGCACCTGGTGGAGGATCAATATCAGCTTATGTTGGAACTTTAGGTGTTGCGTTGGGAACGATGGTGGCGAATATTTCTGGACACAAACAAGGTTGGGACGATAAATGGGAATATTTTTCGGAGTGGGCTGTAAAAGGACAAGCCTATAAAAAAACATTACTCCAATTAGTAGATGAAGATACCAATGCATTTAATAAAATAATTGATGGGTTCAGAATGCCTAAAGAAACGGAAGAGGAAAAGAAGTTGAGAGCAGAAGCCATTGAAAATGCGACTAAATATGCAACCGAAGTTCCTTTTAAAGTTATGGAAACAGCTTTCAATTCGTTAGAAGTGATGCAAGCGATGTTAACCAATGGTTTACAATCTTCGTTGTCGGACGGAGCTGTTGGTGTTTTGTGTGCAAAAGCAGCCGTAACAGGTGCTTATTTTAATGTTAGAATCAATGCCAAAGACATTAAAGACAGGGTATTTGCTGAAAATATAATCAAAAAAGCGGAAGCATTGTACCAAAAAACGGTAACAATTGAGCAAGAAACCATAGCTTTGATAAATAATAAATTGTAATAAGCATAAAAGAAAATAAAGGAATTAATGAAAATATATTTAAGAATACTCTCTTTTGCTCGTCCATTCAGGAGTTTTCTTCCAATGTTTATTGTTTCCACCATTTTAGGGATAATTTTTGAAATTCTTAACTTGTCTTTTGTTGCTCCAGTGCTAAAAATATTGTTTAGTGATGAAGCTCAGGAAGTTGTAAAAACTGCTTTTCCTGCTTTTGAATTCAGTAAAGACTATATAAGCAACATTGGCGTTTGGTTTAAAAATTACCTTGTTTCCTTTACAGATAAAACAGAAGCCTTAAAAATTATTTGCTTTGTCTTATTAATCTCCGTATTCTTTGCAAATTTCTTTACATTTTTCTCTCGTTTTATCTTAGCATTTGTGAAAGCTAAAATGATTAAAAACATACGTTTAGCCTTGTTTGAGAAAATAAACCGATTGCATTTGGGCTATTACACTAACGAAAAAAGAGGTGATTTAATGTCGAGAATGACCAATGATGTTAAAGAGGTGGAGTCATCCATAATAGACACCCTCAATGGCATTGTGAAAGAACCCATAACTGTTGTTGTTTCTTTTGCAGTTTTATATTATTTATCACCTCAATTATTGCTTTTTTCTCTGCTGGTATTACCACTTTCAGGGTTTATCATTTGGAAATTAACATCGTTATTACGCAAAAAAGCAAAACAAGGACAAGATTATTTAGGAAAGATATTAAACACCATTGATGAAGCGTTGGGAGGCATGAAAATTATTCAATCATTTAACGCTGGAGAATTTTTTATAAAGCGGTTTACCCACGAAAACATAAAATATGAACGAGCATTACGCTCTATGGATTATAAAAAGGGATTAGCATCGCCTATTTCTCAATTTATGGGAGTCGCTGTTTTCTGTATGGTGTTATATTACGGAGGAACATTGGTATTGAAAGAAAACTATATGCCTCCCGAAAACTTTTTAGTGTTTGTGTTGTTGTTTGCCAATGTTATTTCGCCATTGAAAAGTTTGTTTACCTTAGTTGCTAATATCCAACGAGGATTAATTGCTGGAGAGCGTATTTTTGAAGTAACAGATGCAATTGAAGAAATTACCGATGCACCTAATGCAATAAAAATCACTGAATTTAATGACGCCATTGAACTAAAAAACATCTCATTCAGTTATGGCGAAACAGAAGTGTTGAAAAATATTAATTTACGTATTCAAAAAGGGAAAACAATAGCATTGGTTGGTGCGTCTGGAGGAGGAAAATCAACAGTTATCAATCTAATTCCAAGATTTTATGATGTTAACAAAGGCGAAATTTTAATTGACAATAAAAATATAAAAGAAATAACGCTTCATTCATTGCGAGAGCAAATAGGTATAGTTACTCAAGATTCTATTTTGTTTAATGATACCATTTACAACAACATTGTTTTTGGAAATGAAACAGCTACAGAGCAAGAAGTGATTGAAGCTGCTAAAGTTGCCAATGCACATGAATTTATTTTGGCTTCGGAAAAAGGATACCAAACAGAAATAGGCGACAATGGAATGAAACTTTCTGGAGGACAAAAACAGCGTTTATGTATAGCTCGTGCGGTATTAAAAAATCCTCCCATCATGCTGTTAGATGAAGCTACTTCTGCTTTAGATACAGAGTCTGAACAATTGGTGCAGGAAGCCTTAAATCAACTTATGAAGAACCGAACATCTGTAGTTGTAGCTCACCGTTTAAGTACCATACAAAATGCCGATGAAATTGTAGTAATAAACAATGGCAAAATTGTAGAACAAGGTACTCACAAAGAATTGCTCGAAAGTCCGACAAGTTCGGTGTATAAAAAATTAATTGCAATACAGAAGCTATAATATACTCATTTTTGGGAGTTTTTACGAATTTATCACATCGAATTTTATTAGGACACAGCACACGTTCTCACTATCGGAAAAGAAGTTTACTCCTACTACAATAAATAACATCAAAGTGATAAAAAGCCCTTTTGATGATTTGTAAATAAAGTTTATATTTGTATATATTATGTGATAATAGTTACACATATCTACCCAATTTGGATGTATATATGTAGTTTTATTACACATATAAATAAGTTGTAAGCAAGCCTAGAGAACGACCGTACTTCGAAAACAGACATCTGAAAATTGAACTTTGACATCTTGACAGTACCTACGGACTGACTTTGGCGACACCCAAACCGACCCAAATGTTTTAAAAATTTTTCCCACCGCACATTTAAAAAAATAATTTTAGCCAGCCACACATTGACACATTTGCAAAACCGCACAAGCCGACATACGACCCAAGTTTTGCAAAAGAGCCAATTTCCCAACGCTCGACAAGGATGTTGAAAAGAATTTGAAATAAGTGAAAATAAATCAAAAAACTTTTTCTAATTTTGACACATTATGTCAATAGATGTTATGTCAACAGAAACAATAGGCGAAAAGTTAAGACACATTCGAGAAGAAAAGGAACTTCCGTTGCGGAAAGTTGCTGCATTGCTCGACATTGACGTTGCTATTTTGAGCAAAATGGAACGTGGGGAACGGAGAATTACAAAAGAAGTAGTTCTTAAACTTGCCGAAATATACGATTACAACGCAGACGAACTTTTGGTTTCGTTCCTAAGCGACAAGATTTTGTATGAAATTCAGGACGAAGATTTAGGGATAGAAGCACTGAAAGTAGCAGAGGAAAGAGCCAAATATATTAAAGCGAATAAGAAGAAATGACAATAACAGAACTAAAAAAAATGTGGTCAGCGTTTGTTGATATTCCGGTCAATTTGGATGATGAAATTGAGCGAGATTTTAATATGGTATAATAAACACTATGGCGTTACCTATAAATATAGATGAATTACTGCACGGCAATACGGTTGAATGGGATCGGATTGAGTTGAAAAAGGGGTGGAATCCAGAGGATATCGTTCACTCTTTATGTGCATACGCCAATGATATTAATAATTGGGATGGAGGTTATGTCATTATTGGAGTTGAAGAAGAGAATGGGAAAGCTAAGTTGCCACCTATTGGTTTACACGTTCAAGAATTGGATGCTATTCAGAAAAAACTGATTGAACTATCTCATAAGTTAATCCCTGTTTATATTCCTGTTTTTCAACCATATTTAATAAATGGAATGCACATATTGGTTGTATTTGCCCCCGCTGGAGATAACAGACCCTACAAAGCTCCTATTAGTTTAAGTGAAAAAAGAACAGAAAGAGCAATGTTCATCAAACGTGGTTCTAAAACGGTAAAAGTTAAAGATGGTTCTGATGACGAAAGACGACTTATTGAACTCACGGCACGTATCCCTTTTGATGACCGAATCAACCAAACTGCATCCCTAGATGATTTGAATTTGCGTTTGATTCAAAACTATTTAAAAGAAGTGAGGAGTTCCCTATATGAAGAGAGTACAAAAATCCCATTTGCCGAATTGTGCAGACATTTAATGATAGCTAAAGGTTCTGACGAACTATTACGTCCTACAAATGCTGGGTTGCTGTTGTTTAATGAGCATCCCGAAAAATTCTTTTCAGGAGCAAAAATTGATTTGATAATCCACAAAAATAAAGTTGGGAAAGACTATACTGAAAAGTTATTTACCGGATCTATCATACAACAGATTAGGGATATCTTGCAGTATTTCAAATCAACTATTATAGAAGAATTGGTAGTTAAATCAGCTAGTCAAGCAGAATCTATACGTTTCTTCAACTATCCCTTTCAGGCTATAGAAGAAGCTATAGTCAATGCGGTTTATCATAAGAGCTATGAACGAGAAAATCCGGTGGAGATTCAAATTCATAAAGATAAAATTGAAATATTGAGTTTCCCTGGTCCTATGCCTCCAATTAATCAGGCTATGCTAAAAAATCAACGAGTAGTAGCACGAGATTATAGAAATCGCAAAATAGGCGGATTTTTAAAGGAGTTGAAACTCACGGAAGGAAGAGGAACAGGATTGCCCATTATTCACAGTAGTATGGAAGAAAACGGTTCACCGCCACCTGTTTTTGAAACGGATGAAAACAATGCTTACTTTTTGTGTATTCTTCCCATACATCCTTTAACTAGCATTGCTAAAGAAGAAAGAGCCAAAGATGGAGTCAAAGATATTGATTTGAATATCAAATCATTAGTAGATATAGATGCTTATCTTAGGCTCTCGGAGAACCAAAGATGGAGCCAAAGATGGAATCAAGCTAAACCTCAGTTAATTTCTTATATCGATGAAACACTTTTAAGTGTAATAAGCTTTTGTACAGAACCAAAAACAAGGGAAGAAATTTTTACTCACATTAATTTATTTAATAACAGTAAAAATTATAACAAGTACATAAAGCCCATTATTGAACTCGGTTGGTTAAATTTAACGCTTCCCGAAAAGCTCACTAGCAAAAATCAAAAATACATAACTGCTAATTATGTTCGAAAATTGGTAGACCAAGATGTTAATCAAAGAATTCCTGTAGCGTCTTCAAACATTGCCGCTGTTGGCTACGACAAAGAAGCACACATTTTAGAAATAGAGTTTCACCACGGTGCGATTTATAGGTATGTTGATGTGCCGAAAAGGGTGTATGAGGAGTTGATGAATTCGCCAGCTATGGGAAGTTATTTTATGAATGAAATTAAGGAAAAATATAGTTATCAAAAGAAATAAAATTGGCGGATAGCATTTGGAAAAAGCTTTCGGCAAGGAGATTAAATAGTGTCTGTCCATAAATTTATAAACATCTGATTGTTAGTAACTTATGTTGTTTTTTTAGAGAAAATTATTGTAGCTTTGGGGTATAGATTTACAAAAAAAATCATTATGAAATTATTCAACGACCT
>JAHYJH010000171.1 GCA_019429185.1 Vicingaceae bacterium | reverse complement strand
CACCACCCTAAAAATAAAAAAACAACCTTTTACAAAAAAATCCGTAGTACACAAACTGGAAATTAAAAATTACCAATATGCTTTAAATAAAGGAAGTTCGGGTTAATTAGCTGCAACTTGGGTTAAAGTATTTTCCTTTTTTAAGTTTATCACCATACGAATCTTCATTTAATTTACATACATTTGAATAATAAAAATATCCGTTTAGTACACCATGCGAAAAAGTTTGAACTGTCATTTTTTCCCCATTTGGGCAATAAGCAATATACCTATCATTTAAATAACCGTTGGTATCAATTGTAAAAGTATATTTAATAGGAACACTCCCTAAGTAAATCGATGATATTTTTGGTACTTTATTCCCATCTCCTGCTTCATAAACAATACCATAGCTCTTTTCTGAGTAATAATAGAATGCAGAATCCTTTCCAGCTATGTTTTTATGCACCTTTAATCGTAACTCTAAGCCAAAATCTTTTTTAAAATATTTATACTCAGCTTCTAAATTCGAAACTTTTCTTTGATAAAGTTCAACTTCTGAAAAATGATTTTCTTTTTTTTTGTGAAATACTGTTGAATCTGTTTTTACAGTAATTAAGCTACTAAGGACACTATCATTTTTTGTTGTCCAAATAGTCTCTGTTTCGTATCGAACAATGATGGAATCTAAATCTGTAGCAGTAATACATTTCATACCATCAATGTACCTGCGTTTTCCCTGATAATCGTCAGTATAAGGTTCCGAATAACGAATCTTGATTACTTTAAACAATGAATCACACGAGCATTTACTGTAATCAATATCCTGTGCATTTAATAAAGTGCAATTTAATAGTAGGCAGCAAGCCGCCAATAATATGTTTCGCCATAAAAAATAAGCAACGCCCTTTCCGCCCCCACATTCAAAAGTTAAATATTCTATTTTTTTATTTATCATACTTATATCTCAGTAAGCAATAAATCATTTTAATACCCTGTTCCACGGAAATGTCCGTATATATTAAATAATATTGGTTCATATTCATAAATGTCACCACTGTCGTTTAATTCTGGTCGTTTTATTGCTTGCTTATCATTTTTTGCAATCGTAACATTTTTTGGTTTGCCATTATCATCATACTTTATTTTATATTTTTTGGGAAACTTTGAAAATGGACTTACCCTTTTATATAGCCAAGTACCTGATTTCTTTCCTTCAATAAATTGACCTTTATCATAATTTCCTATTAGTCCCGACCAAACTTGTGGTGTATAAAAATATTTACCATGTTTTAGTCCATTTCTATAATTTATTTCCATGAACTTGGTTTCTTTATAATCATAAGCTGAATATTTACCGTTTAGCTTATCCGTTCTATCTATTGGTCCTTCATACTTAGCGAATAGAATTGGTTTATAATTTCTTTTTATTTTGGTTATCTCATTTTTAGTTAAGCCATAATAAAATAACTCATCAGGAAGATAATATCTATAAATTATGCTATCCACACCTGTTATGTTTTTGTATTTTACATGAATAAGATTAAACTGGTAATCGTTTTTTACACTATCAGAAAATGAAAAATAAGAGAATACATAATATGAGATTTTATTTGCAGCGTAAATTATTGAATCAGTTTTAAAATTAATGTACCTGATTCCTCTTCCTTTTTTTTCAGGGTCAATGATGTGTTCATCATTGTAATAATAGGCTAAAAATTTTTCTCCAAAATGAAAACTAGCATTCTGTCCTTGTGCCTGAATAATATTATCAATAGAATATTTAACAATAATGGAGTCTCTTTCATTACTGTAGATACATTTTTTTAATCCATAGGATATTTTAGATTTAGAATCCCAATACCAATTAACTTTTCCAATTTCTATTTCTCGTTCATATCCGTCTATAAAGTTTTTTATTGTAGTATCTTTCAATGAACTATTCGGATGGCTGTCAGGATTGCTGAGCCTTGTAGTAAAATATCTCGCAATAGAATCACACGAGCATTTACTGTAATCAATATCCTGTGCATTTAATAAAGTGCAATTTAATAGTAGGCAGCAAGCCACCAATAATATGTTTCGCCATAAAAACATTTGACGTTAAGGAGTATTAATGTCACAATTATCCGCAATAATAGCCGGAGAATATTGTTTAGGAATAACCACATCGGGGTCAACGATGTCAGATTGTGGAAAGCCAATAGGTTTAACACCATCCTGATTGCTACATTCCAAAATTACTAGACTTGTAGGAATGGGGAAAATACCTAAATCAACGGTAGCTTTAGGTTCTGGAAGTTCGTTGCCGTCAAGGTCATAAGTAAATTTAGTTGCAGGTTCTGTAGCCAATTCTTCTAATAAGCTTTCCAGTCCTTGAGGGATAGTTTCGTAATTTCCAATAGCGTTGTTGATGATGAAATTACATGCAGCAATTTCTTTTAGATTATCTCTGTGAACTGGAATACGAACAGTCGCAAACGAAGCTTTTAAAAAGGCTTCAAAATGCGGGTCGTCATCTTCCAAGTCAAGAATTTTATTCCATTGTGTTTTGTTGGCATAAAAATACGGATACAATTCATACGTCATATTCCGCCAATCAAAAACAGTTTCCAAAAAACGAACTCTTTCGGCATTAGCACTATCTATACAGCAATTAGGGTAATACTCTTTCCCAACTTGATATTTGTCGTTAACCCAAAAAGGATTGCAACGGAACATTTTTCTGATAGATTCTTTTTTTAGTTCGGTTCTAATAACATCACGTTTCTTTTCTGGAGGTAACCCTGGTGCATTGGGGTCAAACTCATTCAATTTAGCATCAGCCTCTGCTTTCAGTTTGTCGTAAGCATCCAATAAAGCATAATACGATTTTGTTTGCCATTCGCTTAATGTTTCTGGTGTAAGTTCACAATGAATCTCCATATTGAAAATATATCCAGCATTACCCTGCCAAATACTTACTGGTAAGTTTTCTGTTTCATTAGCAAGCCACACGGTGCGAGAAGGGTAAAAATCAATTTGATTGGAGAAATATTGAACACCTGAGTTACCTATTATATAAGCAAGGCGATGACCACCAGGCCAAGGAACTCCATATATATTGGTGACAATTGCTTTTTTACAAGCATATCCTTTTTTGATGGGCAATAATTTTCCTGAATAAATGCTACCAGAAGTAGCATTGAATGTCTCAGAAATAATTATTTTTTGTTCGGGTGGTGCTTCTAATTTTGCCTTATATACCGTACCCAAAGCAATGTAATTGTTTAGGTCAATCATTTGAGGATTAAATTTAATGTCGCCAATGATTAACTCTCTCGGGTCGTCAGGAATATTTAATTGTGGTTTTTCTTTAATCATCCTTGAAATAAAATAACTGGAAGGATGGGCAACTTGAATTTCAAAAATAAGGCGTTTGCCATAATTTTTAAGTGTTCCTCTAACTAACTTATTTAACCAACGATATATATAAGATTTAGTTTCTTGTGTAGAGTTATCAATTTCGTGGGTTACAGTTTCTTCAAATTCTTCAATGGTTAAAACTGATCGTTCAATACGAGTACGGTTGCTCACACGATCAAGAACACGTGTAAAAATTTCTTTGGCGTATTGTTGAGAAGTATTGTTTTCTGATGATTCCGAGCTACTACTTGAATAACCACCGTTTACCGTTGTGCTAACAGGTCCATAAGACCCCGAAACACTCACATTCACATTTGCAGAATTTTCTTCCTGTTGCACATTATATGCTTCGGTTTCAATACTAAATTTTTCGGTTGATTGCGTGTCGGTTTCATGTGTAGTTTCTACATCAGTAATAATGCTTTCAAAAGATTCTACTTTTTTTAATCTACGAGTAACTCGTGTGTTTTTTTCACCTCTTTGCGTATTGTTAATGTGTGCAATTTCAGCAGGAAGATAACCAACTGTTTGTTGTTCAACTACACGCAAATCGGCAACCTGAACAGGATATTTCAGATAACAGCCATGAGTATGTACCATTATGGAAGTGCCAGTTTCATCTTGCACCACATAATTAGGGTTAAAAATTGGAGTAATATCTTTCCATTCTTTCCCGATAAGTGAATAGGTTTTTCTAGGAATCAGCTTATCTGTTTTTTTATAAAGTTCTTTTAGTTTTTCATCCGTTTTTTTTTCGGCTGCTTCTATTGTAATTTCTTTAACTTCCAAAGCAGAAAGAATAATATTATAACTAGAATCAGTTATAATATCATATTCGTTTATTTCAGTAAGTTTTTGGTCAATAGCAAGCTGAATTAGGTTTTTTAACTGTACAACTTCTCCCATTTCATTAAAAACTTTAACCTCATTGTTATCTTCGGTTTTTCTTAATGTGGTGTTTCCACTTAATGCTTCATCTGTTTGGGGAAAATCGTGCTTGTTTTCCGCTCTTGTTGTTAAAGTAGTTATTTTATTGTTAAGTTTCACAAGGTTGTTCCTTAAAGTCTTGTTTACTATTACTCTTCAAAAGTAGTATTTTTTCTTTAAACACTGCTGGCTTTTCCTTAAAAATTTTAGGTTCGAGTTCAAACCACTTTTC
>JAHYJH010000020.1 GCA_019429185.1 Vicingaceae bacterium | reverse complement strand
TAAGATTTTTAAATTTTCTTTTCCAAAAATCTTCTCCAAACTAAAAGAGTGTTGAGGAAAGCCATATTTTGCTTGTGCAGTTTTATCGTTTAAAAAATTGTAAACTGAGTATAGATGTGAATTTAACGCAAAATCTTGTTGCAACCCATTATAAGGTAATTCACTAAGAGTTGCTAAAATAGAAACATGATTTTCGATATTCGATTTATTACCATTTAGTTGTTGTAATAAGGCATTATAAGCTGCTGCAAAAGCAAGTATATTTTGTTGCGGATTGCCTTGTATTTGCTGAACACTTATTCCTGATAACAGGGAAACATAATTCAGATTATTTTTAAAATAACCTTCTCCGTCCAATGTTAGTCCCATCACGCCATAAACCAATGGCAACCCTACACAACCTTTTGTTTCATTTTCTATATGACGAAAACGAGTCATGGTAAATGAAACGGCTTCTAACATTCCTTTTGGAACTTGTGGATATTGTTGATATGCGACATCAAACGCTTGTTGGTGTTGATTTGAGGGATAAGTTAAAGGTTGTGCTGTAACTATGAAATGTAATGATAAAACAGCAACTGTTAATAGAAAATAATTTTTCAACATAATTTTTAGATTAAATAAATGAACAACAAATTTAGATAAAAAGTTTTTTAAATTCGGTTAATCTAATGTTTTTGTAGATGAACATAAAAAGAAAAAACCGTTTAGGGTATTAAACTAAATCGGTTAAAAGTTAAAAAACTGAGATTTCGAGCAAAGTGTAGTGGAACGAAACAAAGCAATCTGCCCATTGTTACCGTCATTGCGAGGGAGGTACGACCAAAGCAATCTACCCTTCGATTAGACAGATTGCTTCAGCTCCTACCCCCATTCCAAACGCTTAGGCTTCGCAATGACGTTCTTCATCGGACTTCCGACTTTACAGGCACTAAATAGTTCAACTCTCAAGTACTTTTTTCTACCACAGAAACACATAAACGACAAATTACTAAGTATTTATAAGTACTTTTTTTCCTACTTTTAAAATTTTTAATTCGTTTTTCTTCTTTCATTGCTTCTTTCCTTGATGAAAACTCCTTGAATCCTTTCAAATCCCATGGTATTCCCCGACTAGTAAATTTTTCATATCCTTTATTATGTCGCTCTAATCTTTTACCTACATCATTAGTTTGACCAATGTAATAGTTGTCTAAAACTTTTGAATATAAAATAACTCATAAAACAAAAAAAGCTGTCTTTTGACAGCTTTAAAATGGGTGGAAGATGGGGCTCGAACCCACGACCCTCGGTACCACAAACCGATGCTCTAACCAACTGAGCTACAACCACCATTTTGAGAGGGCAAATATACTTTTTTTTTTACACAAAATAATTCTACTACTATTTTTTATTTTTCATCTTAAAAAATAAGTAGCACCTGCTTTTTCTTAATTTTGTAGTTGATGAGCAATACAAAAAATATTACCCTAAATGTAGAAGGAATGACCTGTGCCAATTGTGCATTAGGCATTAAAAAACAGTTAGTTAAAAAAGGATTAGAAAACGTAAATGTAAGCTTCTCCACAGGCGAGGTTACTTATGATGGCAATACCAAACTCCAAACGCAAGAAATTATTGATAGCATCAACCAATTGGGTTATAAAGTAATTGACACTCCTAAAGAGCAAAAAGGATTATCATCCATTGAGAAAAAATTTTACATTTCGTTAATTTTTTCCATTCCTCTGTTTTTACACATGTTTATGCCACACGACAATATGTTGAATAATGGTTGGGTGCAATTAGCATTGTGTATTCCTGTTTTTTTTATTGGATTTTTTCATTTTGGAAAAAGTGCTTGGGGTTCACTAAAAACTGGCGTTCCTAATATGGACGTGTTGATTACCATAGGTTCAACAGCTGCTTTTGTTTATAGTATTGTTGGGATTTATCTCTACCACGGCACACACGAAGCACATAATTATTTGTTTTTTGAAACTGCTGCAACCATCATTACCTTAGTATTGTTGGGAAATGTATTGGAACATCGTTCGGTAAACCAAACCACTACTGCCATTAAAGAATTAAGTCAGATACAACAAAGTGAAGCCAAAAAAATAATGCCCGATGGATCCACAATTGTTGTAGGTTATGATGAAATTAATGTAGGAGATATTATTCAGGTAAATAGTGGAGATAGAATAGCTGTTGATGGTGAAATTAGTAAAGGAAATGCAACTATTGATGAATCGATGATTTCTGGAGAAAGTACGCCTGTAGAGAAAGAAATAGGCTCCAAAGTGATTGGAGGAACAGTAATGATGGATGGAAGCATGCAGTTTAAAGCTGAAAAAGTGGGTAGCGAAACAGTCCTTTCAAAAATTATTGAAATGGTAAAAAATGCCCAACAGAACCAACCAAACATTCAGCGATTGGGAGATAAAATCAGTGCTATATTCGTTCCTGTTGTGTTGGTTATTGCATTACTCACTTTTTTAATTGCTCATTTTGGTTTTGATATAAGTACACAACAAGCCTTAATGCAAAGTATAGCGGTATTAGTAATTTCTTGTCCTTGTGCCATGGGGTTAGCAACACCAACAGCAGTAATGGTAGGAATAGGAAGGGCTGCCAAAAAAGGAATTCTGATTAAAGGTGGAAGCACACTTGAATTATTTGCCAATGCTAAAAATATGGTGTTTGACAAAACAGGAACGCTTACCACAGGAAATTTTTTCATAAAAAAAACCAAATTATACGCTTCTGTTGAAGAACAAGCACTTAAAAACATACTTTTTAGTATAGAACAACATTCTTCGCATCCTATTGCTCAATCTATTGTAGCTTATTTAAAACCCGATGCTACGCTTATTGATTTTCCTACTATAAATGAAATAAAAGGCGTAGGTTTAGAAGCTTTTGATAAAGAAAATAATCATTATCAAGTAGGTTCTTTTAGAATTGATGAAACCCAAACTAAAGACAAACAACACACTATTTTCATTTTTAAAAACCAACAACTTATTGCCGGGGTTGATATTGAAGATGAATTGAAACAACACGTTCCTGAAACCATTTCTTTACTGAATAAACAAGGGTTAAATACGATTTTATTAAGTGGAGATGTGCAGCAAAAATGTGAAGAGTTAGCTACAAAAGTGAATATTAAAACGGTTTATGGCGAACAACTTCCAGAACAAAAATTAGCAAAAATTGATGAATTAGAAAAACTAGCACCAACGGTAATGGTGGGCGATGGAATAAATGATGCTCCAGCACTTACAAAAGCTTCTGTAGGTATTTCTATGAGCAAAGCCACACAAGTAGCGGTTCATTCTGCACAAATTGTTTTACTTAATGATAAAGACTTATCTCAAGTATATGAAGCGTATTTGATAAGTAAACACACCTTAATAACCATTAAACAAAATTTATTCTGGGCATTTTTCTATAATGTACTGGCAATACCTGTTGCTGCACTTGGTTTTTTAAATCCTATGGTAGCAGCGTTGGCAATGGCTTTCTCAGATGTAATTGTTGTTGGGAACTCTATACGGCTGAAAACAAAGAAATTGAAGTGACTCTAAACCTTAAAGGGTTACGGTTGCTCTAGTTCATTTTTTTAGTGGTGTTAAGGAATAGGCATGAAATAACTTGCACATTCTGACTTGCTCTTTTACTCTTCTACTTCTTTGAAAAAACATTAAAGAGCGGTGCTATTCGCTCCTGATAGCCATCGGGATTTCAAATCGTATAAGAGCAAAATACCTGTGTCATTTTTGCACAACTTATTTCATTACAGACCCTAAGTTATAAATCCGAGTTCGGGTTAAGCAAAATACTGTCAGTTATTGAACATTTTTTATTCGTTAAATCTAATATTCCTAAAATTGACCATTCCATTTTCAGGGCTATAAATATCATTTTCTCCATCATATATTACTTGAGTAGAAATCACATCTTTCCCAACCACTTTTCTTAAATAATCTAAACCTACAATAAAGCCTTTAGTAAATGCTTTTGCAGATTTAATTTCATAAGCAAACAATTTTGCTCCTTTTTCTTCTATTAAATCAACTTCATGCTGTGATTTATCACGATAAAAATAAAAATTAGGTAATTTACTTTTATTGTAACGATTTTTAAAAAATTCCAATACCACCAAATTTTCAAAAATTGTTCCTCGTAGTGGATGGGTAGAAAGTTGCTGCTCGTTCTCTATTCCTAAGAGGAAACAAACTAATCCGGTATCGTAAAAATAAATTTTGGGTGATTTTACCAATCGTTTTCCTATATTTCTAAAAAAAGGAGGTAATCGAAACAAAATATATGATGCTTCTAGTACGCTAACCCACTCTTGTATAGTAGGTACAGAAACTCCTACTTCATTAGATAAAGTTGAAGCGTTAAATTCTGTTCCTATTCTTCCTGCACATAATTTCATAAAAGTTTGAAACCTTGTGATGTCTTTTACATTTAGTAATTGTCGAACATCTCTTTCTATGTAAGTGTTATAATAGTTTCTGCTAATGTCTTGTACGGGAATTCCTTTTGCCCAAACCGCAGGGTAACCTCCATTTAGCAAAATCGTATTTGTATCCTCTTTTTTCAAATTTTTACCCAACTCTTGTAATGACAAAGGAAGTAAAGTAAGCACTGCAGCTCTTCCAGCTAATGACTGAGTAATTCTTTGCATCAACGAAAAATTACTACTCCCTGTAAGTACAAACTTTGCGTTTTCATTTTCATCAACAACAACTTGAATATATGAAAACAATTCAACTAAATGTTGAGCTTCATCAATAATCAATCCCTCCGAATATTGTTCCAGAAAAGCTTTTGGTGCAGTTTGTATTTGCTCTCTTGTACTTATATTTTCTAAGTTAACATAATGGTATGCTGAAAATTGCTTTTTACACAAAGTCGTTTTTCCAGATTGTCTCGGTCCGGTAACTACTATAACACTGTATAAATCTATAAGTCGCTCTAATTTGACTTGTAGCTGCCTTTTTAGAAAATCGTTTTTTAATTCGGACATTTTTTAAGTTCAACTTTAAATCTGTCCAAAAATAGTAAAAAATTTAATAAAAATTACAACCTTTCAAATTTATTTCATTGCAGACCCTAACAAAACATTAAAAATGGGTCTTTCTCTAAAACGTATTAACAATTCCAATGGCTGCACTTGGTTTTTTAAACCCTATGATAGCAGCTTTGGCAATGGCTTTCTCAGATGTAATTGTTGTTGTAAATTCTATACGATTAAAGATTAAAAAGTTGAAGTAACGCTAAACCTAACAGGTTTCAAAAACCTGTTAGGTTTTCTCGAATCCTATAACAACAGAAATTTACAATTTCTAATTTTTTTCGATAACTAAATCACATTCATTTTCAGAAAAGTTATTTAGTTTCGGTAAAAATGATTAGGGTTTTAAACAATAGGCAGTTTTATTAATTGTTTTTGAAATCTCTACTTTTTCCGGGAAAATAATTTCTGGAAGTTCTAATTTCTTTACTATTCCAATTCCAAATAACCAATTGGTATTTTCTCCAGATGTAATCGATTGGAGCTACCAAGAAGTGAACAAAACGTGTAAAAGGAATAATTCCGATAATTAAAAAAGCTGATGCAATATGTGTTTTTACCATCAATAAAGCCATGGCATTACTGGTAGAAAGTTGTGCAATTAAATCTACATTTGGATTGAAAGCAAAAACTGAACGTAAGTAAGGTGTCATTACTGATGCAAACCAGTTGGAACCCCATCTGCCATAATAAGCCATTAAAATTCCACTTACAATTTGTACAAATAACACCAAATAAACTACATAATCCATGTAATTAGATACCATTTGAATTCTTTTGGTAGTTGCTCTTCTTTTAATTAACAACAATAGTCCAATTAATGCTGATATTGCAAAACCAAAAGCAGAAAATTCTAAAATTAACAACCGAACAGGGGAGCCATTCCAAGCCATAACAGCACTTGGTACTAAAAATCCGATTAAGTGCCCTAAAAACAACATCACAATACCCCAGTGAAAAAACTGGCTACCAAAAAACAATTGTCTGCCTTCTAAAAATTGAGACGACAATGAAGATACTTGAAAACCTTTTTTCATATATCTGTAAATTGAACCTATTAAAAACACTGCTAGTGCAACATAAGGTAAGGCTCCGAATAATAAATAATCTAACATAGTTTTAAGTTTTAAGCCCCTAGTTAGGGATTGCTGATTTATAATTTATTGTTTTTAATTTTATTTTTATACTTAAAGGACACACCCCTACCCCTCTCAAGAGGGGAAACTTTACCTGCCAGTTACTGGTTAGGTGGGTATTCCCATTTGTTCCATAGCTCGTTGTTTAACTTGTTCTGGTGTGGGTGTTGAAACACTACAACCATCTTCACAATCGCTGTGTAAAAATGCTTTTGCATAAGCTGGAATAATTTCAACTTGTTTTTCATATACCACATCTTCAAAATCTTTTTTGAACACCATGATTAATGAACTGATGGCATTCTTATAAATGTTTCCATCTTTAATGCCTTCCATAATAATTACTTTTTGCTTTTTGTTCAACACCTTTTCTCTTATTTGAGTTTTTGCTGCATCAAATTCCGAAAGCATTTTTTCAAGTGCAGGAATCATTATCATCACCACCAATTCGTTAACGAAACTTTCGTTCTTGTGCATGGGTAGTAACCTCAAAACATAGGGTAAATTATCAGCTAATTCATGTTCGCAATCGTTTTGATATTTATCTTGTTCAGCTTTCATATTTACTAAAAACTCACCTCTTTTATAATCTTCGGCAAAAATTACATAACCTAAATCTAAAAAACAGATGGCTTGAATATGAAAAGTTTTTTGAAAAATTTCTTCAATTTGAGGATAGGTAGAATCAGCAATAAATTCTGAAAAACGAACAAATTCTTTTCCAGCTTCAGGATAATTTTTAGTTAAAAATTGCTGAATTTCAACTACTGTTGCTTTAATATCTTGTTTGGGATATCGAAACAACTCGGCAAGTAATGTATAATGTTCTAAATTTTTCATTTTCTTTTTAGTTTTTTTGACAAGGGAGCATACTCCCTTGTTGTTTTCTAATCGACAAGGGGTTTCAACCCCTTGTTATAATCCTCTCGCTGGTTTTTCTTTAAATCCAAAACCTGTACTTCCTTTGTAATCACCTGTGTTTTCAAGCATTTCAATGGCTTCTTCACGGTGAGCAGCAGGAATTACAAATCGTTCTTCAAAAGTTGCTAAAGAAGTTAATCTAAAAATAGCGTTAGCAGTATGAATATCAATATTAGCTTCGTTCATTACCGTATTTAATTGAGATTCAGTAACATCTTTTACAGTTGTATCTCTTCTAGAAACCCTAACTGCGTGCAATTTTTTAAACACATCAATTACTTTTTGGTCGTTTCCGGCAGTAAATAATGAAGACAAATAACGAATTGGAACTCTTAATTTTTCTACACCAGCTAATAAATGTTCAGAAACGGTATCGTAAATTCCATCCGCACTAACCGAAGCCATAGCAGGCAACAATGGTGGAACGTAAAATAAGTTAGGTAAAGTTCTAAACTCAGGATGTAAAGGAAGAGCAATTTTCCATTCTTTTACGAACTTATAAACTGGTGAGTTTTGAGCTGCTTTAATTGTTGAATCAGCGATTCCATTTGCTTTTGCCGCTTTAATCACTGCAGGGTCGTTTGGATTCAGATAAATATCTAAATGTCTGTCCACTAATTGATTTTCATCACAAGAAGCAACAGCCTGAATTTGATCTGCATCATACAACATTACTCCTAAATAACGAATTCTTCCCACACATGAGTGCATACAAGCTGGTGGTTGAGCCGATTCTAAACGTGGATAACAAAGTACACATTTTTCAGATTTTCCAGTATTCCAGTTGTAGTAGCTTTTTTTGTAAGGACAAGCAGTTACACACATTCTCCAAGCTCTACATCTTTCTTGATTGATTAAAACCACACCATCTTCACCTCTTTTGTATAAAGCTCCTGAAGGACAAGAACCAACACAAGCAGGGTTTAAACAGTGGTTACAAATACGGGGCAAATAATGAAATGTCATTTTTTCCAGTTGGAACATGGCTTCTTGTTCTGCCTGACTTAAATGTTTGAAATTAACATCTTTACGAGCATAATCAGGTGTTCCAGATAAATCATCATCCCAGTTTGGACCTGCTTGAATTTCCATTGGTTCGCCAGTAATTAATGATACTGCTCTACCGATGGGTTGATCATCACCTTCCGGTGCATCAAACAAATCTTGGTAACGATAAGCCCAAGGCTCATAATAATCATCTAATACTGGCATGTTTGGATTGTGAAAAATATTTTTCAATCCTTTTAATTTTCCAGCTCCTTTTAATGAAACGGTATCACCATTTTTTACCCAACCACCTTGGTAAATTTCTTGATCTTCCCATTTAGTTGGATAACCAGTTCCTGGTTTAGTTTCCACGTTATTCCACCACATGTATTCAGCACCTTTTCGGTCTGTCCAAATGTTTTTACAAGCAACTGAACAAGTATGGCAACCGATACATTTGTCGAGGTGAAAAACCATTGATATTTGCGATCTTATATTCATCTTTTTTATGTTTAAAGCCCCTCCTAACCTCCCCGAAGGGGAGGAATTTAGAGCTTAGTTTATTATTTATTTCGTTTTGTTCATGTTTTTAAACACACCCCTAACCCCTCTCAAGAGGGGAATACTCCTCCCCTTCGGGGAGGCTGGGTGGGGCTTTTAGTATTCTACTTTTGTCATTTTACGAACTAATACATGCGTATCACGGTTAACTCCTACAGGTCCCCAATAATTGAAGTGGTAAGAAAATTGTCCGTAACCACCACACATTAAGTTTGGTTTTAAGTGAACTCTGGTAAATGAGTTGTTCATACCACCACGTCTTGGTTCTCCATTTTTACCTCTTCTTTCTTGAGATTTGGCAATGTTGTAGGTTCTTTCCACAGCATGGTAAACAATACAAACACCTTTAGGAATACGAGCACTCACACAAGCACGAGTTACATAAGTTCCGTGGTCGTTATACACTTCTACATGGTCGTTATCTTTAATTCCTAACTCTTCAGCATCTTTTTCACTTAACCAACATGGTTCTCCGCCTCTCGATAAGGTTAACATTCTTAATGTATCACCATAAGTAGAGTGAATGTGCCACTTTCCGTGAGGAGTTAAACAATTTAACATTCTTGCTTTACCATCGTTAATCGTTACCCTTAAATCGCCATAAGCCTCAGGAGTTGGTGATGGTTTGTAGGTTGATAAATGTTCACCAAATGCAATGTAGGCATCATGGTCTAAGTAAAAATGTTGTCTTCCGGTTAATGTTCTCCATGGAACTAACATATCTACGTTGTAGGTGTAAGCAGCGTAGGTTCTTCCTTCGTGCATTAAACCTGACCAAAGTGGTGAAGAATTATATCGTTTTGGTTGAGCTTGTAGATCGCGATATTCCATTTCGATTTGCTCGTAACCATCGCCCAATCTTTCAACAGCTTCCACACCAATTTTTTTACCCATTATTTCGTAAGCACGTTTAGTTAGTTTACCATTGGTTAAGGTTGATAATTTTAATACTGCATTAATCGCTTCCACATCTTCTTTTAATGATGGATATTCGGTACCATCATCCCATTTACTAATGTGTTGTCTGTTCTCCAACATTTCGCCATACACATCTTCGCAATGATAGTGATTACCATGAGCTCCTAAGCCGTTTTTAGCTACACCATTTCCTAGAGAAATAAATTTGTCGTAAATTTTAGAATAATCACGTTCTACAAAAGCAATTTTGTGCATGGTTTTTCCGGGAATTGCTTCACATTCGCCTTTGCTCCAATCTTGTAAACGAGGTTGCGTAATTTCATCTTTAGAATCGTGAGATAGCGGTGAGTTTACCACATCTTTCATTACTCCTGGTAAATATTTTGGAGCCATTTCGCTTACTCTTTCAGCTAATGCTTCAAAAATTTGCCAATCTGTTTTTGATTCCCAAACTGGGTCAATTGCAGCAGATAATGGATGAATAAACGAGTGCATATCTGTTGAGTTGATATCTGCTTTTTCGTACCAAGATGCAGTAGGTAAAACAATATCAGAATATAAAGCTGATGTATCCATACGGAAATTAATATCAATTACTAAATCCATTTTACCTCTTGCACCTTCTTTTTTGAAAACAATGTCTTCAACAATATCATCAGCAACTTCATCCGCAATTTTATTGGTATGCGTTCCTAAATAATGATCTAAGAAATACTCATGCCCTTTTGCTGAAGTTCCAATAGCGTTACCTTTCCAAATAAACCAGTTTCTTGGGAAGTTGATTTCTTCATCTGGTTCAACTACCGCATGTTTTAATTCGCCTGAAACTAGTTGTTTAACAATGTAGTTACGCATGTCGTCATCAGTAGTAAAACCTGCTTTTTGAGCATCTTTTACAATTTCGAAATTGTTTTTGTTGTATTGAGGATAATAAGGCATCCAACCGTTACGAACCGCTTTTACAGCCCAATCGGCAGTATGTGTGTGTGCCAATTTATTTTCAGGAACGGAGTTATAGAATTTTTGATTTCCATCATACCTCCATTGTGAAGAGTTGATGTAATGCCAAATAGGCCCTTGTTGTAATCTTGGAATTGTACCCCAATCTTTAGAACTCATTATGGTTGACCATGAATCCATTGGAGCTAATTTTTCTTGTCCAACATAGTGATTCATACCACCACCATTTTTACCATTACAACCGGTAAGCATTTGAGCCATAATAGCTGCACGATACATTAAATTGCCGTGAAACCAGTGATTGATAGCCGCTCCAACAATTACCATACATTTTCCTTCAGTAATTTCAGCAGTATCAGACCATTCACGAGCCAATTGCAATACGGTATCTCTACCAATTCCGGTAAAAATTTCTTGCCATGCCGGAGTGTAGGCTTGATCTTTATCATCATAAGATGTTGGATAATCACCAGCCAAACCTCTACTAACACCATATTGCGACATGGTTAAATCATAAATTGTTGCAACAGGAACTTTTTCGCCTGAAGCCAATGTAATATAACGAACAGGAACACCTCTCATCGCTTTTTTATCTAATCCGTATTCCACAAATTCAACTTGAGCAACATCATCGTATTTATCGATGAATGTTAATTCTGGATCATAAACTGCGTTAGATTCACTGTCTTCGTATTTCAAGTTCCAGTTACCTTGTTTGTCATCCCAACGTTGACCCATTGAGCCTTTTGGAATAACTAATCCACCAGTTTTTGTGTCGAAATTTAAGAATTTCCAATCGCCATTGGTAATGTTTTTAAATTGTTCCATTTCGTTGGCTCTAACCATTCTTCCGGGAACCAATTTATCACCATCTTTATTTAACCGTACCAAGAAAGGACAATCAGTGTATCTTTTCGTGTATTCTATAAAGTAAGGTGTTTTTTTGTTTACGTGGTATTCTTGTAAAATTACATGTGTAACTGCCATCCAAAAAGCACCATCAGAACCTGCATGAACAGGAATCCATTGATCGGCATGTTTGGTTACCATACTAAAGTCGGGCGACATTACCACCGTTTTTGTTCCATTATGACGAGCTTCTGAGAAAAAGTGAATATCTGGAGTTCTTGTCATACCAAGGTTTGCACCCATCGAAACAATAAATTTAGAGATGAACCAATCGGCACTTTCGCACACATCAGTTTGTTCTCCCCAAATTTCAGGGTAAGCATTTGGTAAATCACAATACCAATCGTAGAAACTTAAGTTAACACCACCCATTAATTGTAGGTATCTGGCACCAGAAGCGTAACTCAACATACTTTTTGCAGGAATTGGAGCAAAACCAATAATTCTATCAGAACCATATTTTTGAACAGTATAGATGTTAGCCGCTGCAATTAAATCCAATGCTTCATCCCATCTAACTCTTCTAAAACCACCTTTACCTCTTGCTCTTTGATATCGAGCTCTTTTTACAGGGTCTTTTTGTAAGTTTTCCCAAGCTTTTACTAAATCGCCTCCAGCAGCTTCTTTTTCTATGTTAAATAAATCAATTAATGCACCACGCATAATTGGATATTTAACACGGATAGGGCTGTACAAATACCAAGAATACGAAATACCTCTTTGACAACCTCTTGGCTCATAAGGAGGAACTTCTTTATTAAATTGTGGGTAATCTACTTGTTGCATTTCCCATACAACTATACCGTCTTTTACGTGAATTGCCCAAGAGCAACCACCTGTACAGTTAACACCGTGCGTACTTCGTACCACTTTATCATACTGCCATCTGTTACGATAAAATTCTTCCCATTTTCGGGTTTTAGGTGAGATAATGTCTTCTATCCAACTCATAATATATAGTTTTTAAGTTAAGCCCCCTCCAACTCCCCGTCAACTGACGGGGGAGGGTAGCCCTCGGCACAAAGCCTTTGTATTAATTATATTTAGTTTTAACTTTTAACATTTTTTGTCCCTCTACATAGCCCCTCCTTCGGAGGGGTTGGGGAGGCTTTTATTTAGAACACGCTGCTTTAATTTGTCTTTTGTAAATGTCTTCTTTCACACATTTTCTTTTACGTTCAATAAACATTAATAGTATTATTGATGCAATAATGATAAATGCAACACCTCCACCATATAAAAGCAAATTATCATTATAGGTTCGTTGAGGTTGATAAACAGTATTTACGGCTGCATCATTAAAAAAAGCAGACAATTGAAAAATTTCTTTTTCAGTTAATGGACTGTCTTTGTAAGATGCTGCCATTGCTGGAAAAGGAGGGGCAGATAACATTCCGTTTATTCCTGCAGCACCCAATCGTTCATATACTTTGGTTAAGTCTTTAGCTAACAAGCCTCCAGCAATTAAATCTCCATGTTGTACATTGTGACAGGTAATACAAGAAGGTCCACCATTTTCGAGACGGTGTTCACCAGAAAACAACATAATACCCGCTAAAATATCTTCTTGACTGGCATTTGCTGGGTCTAAAGCTGGGTCTTGTTTTACTTCTTCTACAGGTACTGCCTCAGTTGTTGTTTCAGCAGCTTCTGTTGGGCTATTTGCTTCTATATGAGAAATAATTGCTTTAATGTCAGCATCTGAAATAGTTTGGCTAGGCATTGGATAACCATATTCTGCAATCATTGCTTTTGCATCAGCATCTTTTTCACCAAAAGTTTGTGCATTTTTTACAAAGCTAATAATCCACGCTTCACTTCTTTTAGTGTTTACTCCTTTTAAATCAGGACCTACTAATTTACCCTTTCCAATAGTGTGACATGCACTACAAGTTTGTTTAAACAATGCTTCTCCATCTTGGGCATTCATTGTCATGCCAGACAAAACTATTGAAACAGTTGCTCCGATTAATTTTAGTTTCATTTTCATTGTGCTTTTTAATGATTTATATCAGACTTTATTTATTAGGTTCTTTTAACGATATAAAATTCTATAGATTAATATTTTTTAAAAATGATTCAAATCATATACAAACATGATTCATGTCATATTTTAAGGTTAAATTGAGTAGTAATAATGTTTTAAATCATAAAAGACAGTAAAAATAAATAGATGGATGATGATGTCGTGTTGTGAAAAAACACGAGTAAACAGGAAGTAATAATTAAAAGAATGAGTTAGAATTAGGCTAATTCTGATATTTCTTTCAGTCTTTGTAAGTCTAAAATTCGTATAGATTTAGCTTGTAGTTGAATAATATTTTCTTTGTTTAATTCGGCTAATACTCTTATAACAGTTTCATAAGTAGTATTCGCTTTACTTGCAAAATCTTTTCGACTAATCGTGTAACTTATTTTTAATGAATCTTTTGGGTCTGAACCAAAAACAGCATAATTTGCTAAAATTGCTTTTGCAACTCTATTTTTAACTGGAATTAAATTGTTCTTTTCTTCAGATTGTCTTAGTTCTTCGGCAAAAAACATCATTAATTGATATGTAAATTCAACATTGGCTCTAGCTACTTGATTGAAAATTGTTAAAGGAATGTAAGTTACTATTGTTTTTTCGTAGGCTTTTGCAGAAACAGGGTAAGTCCAATCTCCTCCAAACCCTCTATGTCCAATGATATAACCGTCAGCAGCTAAACGGATAATCATTTCTTTACCTTCTGAATTTGTTGAATATACTTTTGCTTTACCTTTATTAATAATAAGAAAACCATTTACTGGGTCACCTTCATTTAAAATAATTTCATTAGCTTTAAATTCTCTAGTTTCTTTATGAAAGTCAACAAAAGCTTGCCATTCGGGAGAACAGTATTGTTTTAAAAATGAATCCATACTTATTAATTTAAAAGTAAAATTACCTTTTAAATAGCTTAATAAATATGATTTTTAATAGGAAATCTATAAATTGAGTAAATTCAATGTAACTATAATTAATTAACTACGTATATTTGCACGTATTAATTTTATTTTCTTTCAGTTTAATTTTTTTTCATTTCAATCATTTTATCTACGCTAATTATGGTTAAAAAATACATCGTTGCTAGTTTTCTAATTTTTTTAGGACTATTTAGTGGGTTAAGTGTTTATTCACAATGTACTCCCTGTGAATCACCAACAACAGTTCCTGTTAATTTATCAGCCAATCCTGATACTACATTTTCGATGACCAGTATCCGAAGTGGGTTGTGTTGTGGAGCTACAGGTACTAATTGTATTCGATTCGATGTTACTATAAATCCAGGGGCAAATGAAGTAAGTTTTAATGTTGCAAACCCTGCACCTCCAGGTGGAGCTTTTTATCAGGTAAATTGTGGACTACCTACATCTTTAGGAACTCCACTTTGTGTAACTGGAATGACCAGTTTTTGTATTGTTTTTTGTAAAAGTGGAGGAGACTCTCCTACATATACTATATCTTCATCAAGAACTTTTTCAGCCGCTCCAGATATTACCATCAATTCAAATTGTGTTGGAGAATTGTATGTAGAAGGTTTGGTTCAATCATCAATAACATGGAATTCAATAGCACCAGGTGCTGCTGGAACATATAATTCTTATTTGAATTGTACTTCAGCTTGTGATACTACTTATGTTACTCCACAAGTAGGGTATCCCGCATTTATTGATTATCAGGTATGTGGTATACCAACAGGTTGTGCTTCGGGAACTTCTTGTGATACTGTCAGAGTAAATTTAGTACCTGGTTTGGAGGTTGCTATTGATCCTGCCGTAGCAACTATTTGTTCAGGTAATCCAATTACACTCACAGCAAATATAACAGGAGGAAGTGCACCTTATAGTTATTTATGGAGTCCGGGAGGACAAATAACGAGTGCTATTAGTATCAGTGTACCAGGAACATATATAGTTTCGGTTACTGATAGTACTAATTGCCCTGCAGCGTCAGACACGATAGTTGTTGGGTCGGCACCATTACCTGCGGCTCCAACAGCTAGTGGAACTACTATTTGTACTGGAACAACAGCAACAATAACTGCCACAGCTCCAGGTGGTACTTACGAATGGTATAATGCAGCAAGTGGTGGAACTTTATTATTTACTGGATCAAGTTATACTACTCCAGTTTTAGTTGCAACAACTACTTATTATGTACAAACCACAGTATCTGGTTGTACAAGTTCAAGAACTGCAGTTACTGTTACCGTAACACCAAACAACACGGTATCTGTTGCATCATCATCACCAACAGTGTGTATCAATGTAGCGATAACGCCCATAACCCATACTACCACAGGAGCAACAGGTATAGGAGCAGCATCAGGATTACCAGCAGGAGTTACCGCAACTTGGGCAGTAAACACCATTACGATAAGCGGAACACCAACAGTAGCAGGGACATTTAATTATAGCATACCTTTAACAGGTGGTTGTGGAACAGTGAATGCTACAGGAACAATTACCGTAACACCAAACAACACGGTATCTGTTGCATCATCATCGCCAACAGTGTGTATCAATGTAGCGATAACACCCATAACCCACACCACTACAGGAGCAACAGGTATAGGAGTAGCATCAGGATTACCAACAGGAGTTACCGCAACTTGGGCAGGAAACACTATTACAATAAGCGGAACACCAACAGTAGCAGGGACATTTAATTATAGCATACCTTTAACAGGTGGTTGTGGAACAGTGAATGCTACGGGAACAATTACCGTAACTCCAAACAATACGGTATCTGTTGCATCATCATCACCAACAGTCTGTGTCAATGTAGCAATAACGCCCATAACCCATACCACCACAGGAGCAACAGGTATAGGAGTAGCATCAGGATTACCAACAGGAGTTACCGCGACTTGGGCAGGAAACACCATTACGATAAGTGGAACGCCAACAGTACTTGGTACATTTAATTATAGCATACCTTTAACAGGTGGTTGTGGAACAGTAAATGCTACGGGAACTATAACAGTAATCACACCTAATACAGTTTCAGCACCATCATCTACACCAACAGTGTGTATTAATACAGCAATAACGCCCATAACCCATACCACCACAGGAGCAACAGGTATAGGAGTAGCATCAGGATTACCAGCAGGAGTTACCGCGACTTGGGCAGGAAACACCATTACAATAAGTGGAACGCCAACAGTACTTGGTACATTTAATTATAGCATACCTTTAACAGGTGGTTGTGGAACAGTAAATGCTACGGGAACTATAACAGTAATCACACCTAATACAGCTTCAGCACCATCATCTACACCAACAGTGTGTATCAATGTAGCAATAACACCCATAACCCACACCACTACAGGAGCAACAGGTATAGGAGCAGCATCAGGATTACCAACAGGAGTTATCGCAACTTGGGCAGGAAATTCCATTACGATAAGCGGAACACCAACAGTACTTGGCACATTTAATTATAGCATACCTTTAACAGGTGGTTGTGGAGCAGTGAATGCTACAGGAACAATTACCGTAACACCAAACAACACGGTATCTGTTGCATCATCATCACCAATAGTGTGTATCAATGTAGCGATAACGCCCATAACCCATACCACTACAGGAGCAACAGGTATAGGAGCAGCATCAGGATTACCAGCAGGAGTTACCGCAACTTGGGCAGGAAACACTATTACAATAAGCGGAACACCAACAGTAGCAGGGACATTTAATTATAGCATACCTTTAACAGGTGGTTGTGGAACAGTGAATGCTACAGGAACAATTACCGTAACACCAAACAACACGGTATCTGTTGCATCATCATCGCCAACAGTGTGTATCAATGTAGCGATAACACCCATAACCCACACCACTACAGGAGCAACAGGTATAGGAGCAGCATCAGGATTACCAACAGGAGTTACCGCGACTTGGGCAGGAAACACCATTACGATAAGTGGAACACCAACAGTAGCAGGAACATTTAATTATAGCATACCTTTAACAGGTGGTTGTGGAATAGTGAATGCTACAGGAACAATTACCGTAAACATAGCACCTGTAGCACCAACGGTATCTGACACAACAATTTGTTCAGGAAATACAGCTACTTTAACAGCAACGGCTCCTGGGGGTACATATCAATGGTATAATGCAGCAAGTGGTGGAACTTTATTATTTACAGGAGCAAGTTATACTACTCCAGTTTTAGTCGCTACAACTACTTACTATGTACAAACTACCGTTTCTGGATGTACGGGGCCAAGAACAGCCGTAACAGTTACTGTAAATCTCACACCAGCGGCACCTACTACTAATGGTGTAACTATATGTGAGGGCAACTCAACAAGTTTAACAGCTACAGCTCCTGGAGGAACGTATGAATGGTATAATGCACTAACAGGAGGAACATTGTTGTTTACAGGAGCTACTTATACCACACCCATTTTAACTACTACAGATACATTTTATGTTCAAACAACCATTAATGGTTGCTCTGGACCAAGAACAGCAGTAATTGTTACCGTTACTCCAACTGATGACGCTTCATTTAATTATTCTTCAGGTACGTATTGTATTACAGGAACAGATCCTACACCAACTATAAATGGAAGTTTTGGAGGTACATTTACTTCCTCTCCAGTTGGCTTAGTTATTAATTCATCAACAGGAACTATTGATGTGTCGGCAAGTGCATTAAACACTTACACCATTACTTTTACAACAAACGGACCTTGTCCTGATAGTAGTTCAGTTAGTGTTACTATAACTAACGCTCCTGATGCAACTTTTTCATATAATACACCAATATGCCAAAGTGGGGCTAATGAATTACCTTCATTCCCACTAGGAGCAAGTGCAGGGGTGTTTAGTGCTACTCCGGTAGGGTTAGTATTTGTAAATACAAGTACCGGGGAAATTGATTTATCAACTAGTGCATTTGGAACATATACGATAACTAATTTTATTGCAGCAGCAGGAGGGTGTGCTTCAGCATCAGCTACTTTTACAATTACTATAGATGAAGCTGCAATAGTGAATGCTGGAACTTATAGTGATATATGTTCGGGAGCAACATTAAGTTTAAATGGAACTATTGGAGGTAGTGCAACAACTGCAACTTGGAGTGGAGGTACAGGGACTTATGCTCCAAATGCTAACACATTAAATGCTACATATACTCCAAGTGCAGCAGAGCAATCGGCAGGAATAGTTACATTAATTTTAACCACAGATAATCCTGCAAATGTATGTGCTGCAGTTGTAGATACTGTTTCGATTAATATTATTCCTTTACCAGCTGCTCCAACTGTAAATGATACTACTATTTGTGAAGGTAGTTCTACAATTTTAACAGCCACAGCACCTGGAGGAACGTATGAATGGTATGATGCTCCTACAGGTGGAAATCTTGTAAATACAGGAGCTACTTTTACAACACCAATATTAACTACAACAACATCTTATTATGTTCAAACAACGGTAAATGGATGTGCGGGACCAAGAACTACAGTAACCGTAACCGTTAACCCAACTCCTGTTGCTCCTACTGTAAGTGGAGATACTATTTGTGCAGGAGAAACGACTACACTTTTTGCTACAGCTCCAGGTGGAACGTATGAATGGTATGATGCTGCTGTTGGAGGAACATTATTATTTACAGGGGCTAGTTATACTACTATAGCTTTAACAGTTAGCGATACTTTTTATGTTCAAACAACCATTTTAGGTTGTCCAAGTGTTAGAACTATGGTAATTGTAGTTGTAAATCCTATACCTACGGCTCCAATTGTAGGTAATGCCACTATTTGTGATGGAAATACAGCAACATTAACAGCTACTTCTCCCGGAGGAACTTATGAATGGTATGATGCACCTACAGGAGGAAATCTTGTAAATACAGGAGCTACTTATACAACACCAGTATTAACAGCTACAACTTCTTATTATGTGCAAACAACGGTAAATGGATGTACAAGTGCTATGACTACTGTTACAGTTACTGTAAACCCAATACCAGCAGCTCCGACAGTAAATGGAGTTACCATTTGTGAGGGAAATACAGCAACATTAACAGCCACTGCACCTGGACCAACTTACAGATGGTATAATGCACCTACCGGTGGAACATTATTAAATACAGGAGCTTCATACACAACACCTATTTTAATAACTACAACTACTTATTATGTACAAACAACAGTTGGAGGTTGTACTAGTCCAAGAACTTCAGTAACAGTTACAGTTATTCCAAATGATGATCCTTCTTTTTCTTATTCATCAGGTACATTTTGTATCACAGGAACAAATCCTACTCCAACTATTACAGGAACACCTGGAGGAACTTTTTCTTCAACTCCTTCAGGGTTAACAATAAATCCAAGTACAGGAGAAATTACAGTGTCTTCTAGCACTTTAGGAACTTATACAGTTACTTATACTACTAATGGAACTTGCCCAATGTCCTCATCTGTATCGGTAACTATTACTACCGCACCAGATGCAACATTCTCATATAATGATCCTTTTTGTCAGTTTATAACAAATCCGTTGCCTAATTTCCCTGTTGGATCAAGTGCAGGAGTGTTTAGTGCAACACCTGTGGGTTTAAATTTTGTAAATACAAGCACAGGTGAAATTGATTTATTAACTAGTGCATTTGGAACTTATACGATAACTAATTTTATAGCTGCATCAGGAGGGTGTGCATCAGCTTCACACTCAACTACAGTTGTAATAGAAGAGGCAGCAATAGTAAATGCAGGTAATGATACTACTATTTGCGTAGGTGATTTGGTTTCATTAAATGGTTCTTTTGGAGGAATTGCTACTAGTGCAAGTTGGTCTGGTGGTGCAGGTACTTTTAATCCAAATAATACTACGGTTAATGCTACATATACCCCAACAGCTGGAGAATATTTAGCAGGCTCATTGTCTTTAATACTCACTACAAATAGTCCAGGAGGAGTTTGTACAGCAGCATCAGATACGGTAATAATTACTTTTAATCAAGACGACCCATCATTTACTTATTCATCTGGAACTTATTGTGCTACTGGAACAAACCCTGTTCCTAACATTACTGGAGGATCTACAGGAGCTTTTTCAGCAACACCAGCAGGTTTAGTTTTTGTAAATTCAGCTACTGGAGAAATTAATTTGGGAGCAAGTGCATTGGGAACATATACGGTAAGTTTTACAACTAATGGAACTTGTCCTACAACAGATTCGGTTAATATAACTATAACGAATGGATTTGATGCTACCTTTTCTTATACAACTCCAGTTTGTCAGGGTGCTTCAAATGAATTTCCTTCATTTACACCAGGGGCAAGTGCAGGTGTATTTAGTGCATCTCCAACAGGGCTTGTATTTGTAAATACTGCTACAGGAGAAATTGATATAACAACATCTACACCGGGAACATATACAGTTACTAATTTTATTGCAGCTGCAGGAGGATGTGCTTCGGCAACTCACTCTACAACTTTTACCATTGATATAGCCCCTACAGTTAATGCTGGTGCTGATATGAGTATTTGTTTTGGAGATAACGCACCACTTTCAGGATCAATAGGAGGAACAGCTTCATCGGGAACATGGAGTGGAGGCTTAGGGACATTTTCGCCCAATAATTCAACACCTACGGCAACATATACCCCTGATCCATCTGAAACTGTTGTAACATTAATTTTAACTACTGATGACCCAGCAGGACCCTGTTCTGCTGTTAGTGATACAGTTGTAATTACTATTAATCCTATACCAGCAGCTCCAACAGCAAACAATGATACTATTTGTGAAGGAACTTCTACTACATTAATAGCAACAGCTCCAGGAGGAACGTATGAGTGGTATAGTGCTTCAAGTGGCGGCACATTATTAAATACTGGAGCTAGTTTTACCACACCTGTTTTAAGTACTACTACAACTTATTATGTGCAAACTACTGTTAATGGATGTACAAGTTCAACCAGAACACCAGTAACAGTTACAGTTACGCCATTAGACGATCCTTCTTTTAGTTATTCATCAGCTACTTTTTGTGTGAGTGGAGGAAATGCAATACCAGTAATTACAGGCGGATCAACAGGTTCTTTTAGTGCAACACCATCAGGGCTTGTGTTTGTTGATTCACTAACAGGTGAAATAGATGTTGCGTTAACAACATTGGGAACTTATACGGTTATTTTTACTACAGATGGAGTGTGTTCTGATAGTGCAACATTTACAGTTACTATTACTAATGCACCTGATGCAACTTTCTCATACAATGATCCTTTTTGTACATCAGGAAGTAATCCAACACCAACATTTTCACCTGGGTCGAGTGCAGGAGTATTTAGTGCCTTACCAGCAGGTTTGGTTTTCATAAATACAAGCACAGGTCAAATCAACCTATCAGCAAGTTCTCCAGGTGTTTATGCCGTAACTAATGATATAGTAGCTTCTGGAGGTTGTGCAGCAGCAACATATACAGACACTATTGAAATTTTACCTGCTCCTTTTGCAGATGCAGGAGTAGATACTTCAGTATGTGCAAATAATGCACAAGTTGATTTATCAGGAAGTATAGCCGATGCAGGAGGAATGGTTTGGTCAACCTCTGGAGATGGCACATTTACTCCTGATACTATAAGTGCAAATGTTACCTATAATGCAGGTACAAATGATATTGCTAATGGCTCTGTAACTATTTATTTAACTACTACCCAAAATGGATTTTGTAGTGCTGCTATAGACTCTATTGTTATTACCATAACTCCAGCACCTGTAGTAGATGCTGGTTCGGATATTTTAATTTGTAATGGCACATTAACAACAACTTTAAATGGTTCTGTTACTGGTGGTTCATCAACTGGAGCTTGGACTACTATGGGAACAGGAACATTCTCTCCAGATAGTTTAACACTCAATGCATCTTATACATTTAGTCAACAAGATTCAATTAATGGTAGTGTAATCTTAATTCTTGAAAGCACCAATAATGGAGGATGTTTAGCTGTTTATGATACTGTTGAAGTATTCCTTTCTTCTCCAGCAACTGTTTTTGCAGGAAACGATACTACTATTTGTGCAAACAATGACTCTATCCAACTTAATGGACAAGTGTTCGGAGGTACTGGAGCAGGAGTATGGTCTAGCTCTGGAAATGGAATGTTTACTCCATCAGCAAATGATTTGAATGCAAGTTATCAGATAGATTCTTCAGATATTTCTAATGGTTTTATTGTTTTAGTTTTAGAAGCGATTAATTCTTGTGTTCCTGCCGCTGATACCATTGTTATTACCATTGATCCTGCACCAATTGCAGATGCCGGAAATAATATCACGATTTGTGAAGGAGAAAATGTATCATTAAATGGAGGTATTACTAATGCGGGTGGTGGAGAATGGACAACCGATGGAACAGGAACTTTTGTTCCAGATAATTTTACATTGAATGCTCAGTATATTCCATCAGCGGGAGATATAGTTAATGGAACAGTAATGATAGCATTAACAACTACCAACAATGGCTTGTGTGATGCAGTTACCGATACCATAACATTAACAATTAGTCCACTTCCTATTGCTGATTTTACACCTCAGGGAGGTCAGTTTAACATTAATCAGGTTATTGATTTTATGAATCAAAGTCAAAATGCAACAACCTATTTTTGGGATTTTGGGAATAATGGGGATACCTCAATACTTTCCAACCCAAGTTATAGTTATGGAGCAAATGGATTGTTTACAGTTACTTTGATTGCGACCAATGCAGCGGGTTGTGTTGATACTATAACGTATGACTTTGAAATTATTGGAGATGATGTGAAACCCGTAGTTGTTCCTACAGCATTTTCACCAAATGGAGACGGAATAAATGATGTGTTCAGCATATTAGGAGGTCCTTTTAAATCGTATCAATTAACGGTTTACAATGAGTGGGGACAAGAAATATTTATATCTGATGACCAGGCAGATGGTTGGGATGGTTCTTTTAAAGGAAGTAGTCAACCTTCAGGATCTTATGTATATGTGTTTACCGGTGTAACCATTGCAGATGAAAAAGTTACATTACAAGGCGAAATAGCCATAATTAGATAAGGAAAAGCCTCCCCAATCCCGAATCTAGTTCGGGACAGGCTCCCTCCGATGGAGGGGCTACGTAGAGGAGTGAAAAAGACTGAAAGAGGGAAGAATAATTAACATAAAAATTAACTCACAACACATGAAAAAAATAACTAAAATATTAATCATAGCTGTAATGCTAATTTTGAACTTCAAACTTCAAACCTCAAATTTGTACGCTCAAGATTTTCATGTATCACAATTTGATGTGCTAACATTGTATTATAATCCGGCATTAACAGCTGTGTATGATAAAAATGATGAAGTAGATTATAAAGCTTTTTTAACCCACCGTTCGCAATGGAATTCATTAGGAATAAAACCTTTTAAAACATATTCGTTAGGATTTGACATGAGGCACAATCGATTTGGAATGGGAGCTTTATTATTAAACAACCGTTCTGGAATTGGAGGGTTTAATTCATTTAATTTTTTACTTTCAGGTTCTTATTTTATTATTGAAGATGCACAATCTCCACATACTTTAACAGCGGGTTTACAAATGGGGTTATTAAATAAATCGGTAAAACCAGATAGCTATCTTTTCGAAAGTCAGTTAAATACTGCTACAAATACCTTAGATGAAAATATGTCAAGTGGCGAGGCATATAATAGTAACAGTAAACTTAATTTCGATGCAAATATTGGAATATTTTATAGTTATAATGAGAAAGGAGAATGGTATCAACCTTTTGTGGGCTTTTCTATTTACCATATCACTCGCCCAAATGAGTCAATTACTTCTACATCAAGTAATCTTCCTATGCGTTTTAATTTTAATGTTGGTTCAAAATTTATTGTGAGTGAAAAGGTTACACTTGCACCTAATATCTTGTATATGTATCAAGCAAAAGCAACAGAACTTAATATGGGCTTTTTAGGTACTTACAAAATAAAAGATAAGAATGATATTATTTATGGACTAGCTTACCGTTGGGATGATGCTTTTATAATGAATTTAGGATTTAGAAAAGATAATATAACTTTTAGAATGAGTTATGATGCTACAACTTCATCTTTATCAAGCTATAATAGTGGCAGGGGGGCTTACGAATTTTCGTTAATTGTTACTGGTAAAAAAGGAGTAAATCCGTTTCAAAATGTAGCTCGATTTAATTAGCCTCCAATAGTTATCATTGTTCTGTTGTTGGAGTTTTTTTCAATGTCAGAGAAATCTTTATCGGAAGTCATTCCTCCTCGGGTTTTAAATTTATGAAAAACTCCCTCTAAAATATAAGGGGCTATGTTTTTTCCTTCTCTTAAAGGAGCTAATAAATTAGTTTCGGTGGATGAAAATAAGCAGTTTTTTATACGTCCGTTGGCGGTTAATCTAATTCTGTTGCAACTATCGCAAAATGGATTGGAAACAGTACTGATAACACCAAAAGAACCTTTGTATCCTTTAATTTGGAAGTTTTTAGCTGTTCCGTTTTTCTTGCTTTTTAGTTTGATAATATTTTCAGAACTATATCTTTCTTCAGCAGCAGCTAAAATTTCATTGAGTGTAACTACTTTTTCGGTATTCCATTTATTTCCATTAAAAGGCATAAACTCAATAAATCGGATGGCAACATTTTTATTTTTGGTAAATTCTATAAAATCAAGCATTTCATCTTCATTCATTCCTTTAATTAATACATTATTGATTTTTATATTAAATCCATTGGCTTCGTAAAGATTAATGTTGTTCATTACTCTATCAAAATAATCTCTTCTTGTAATGGAATTAAATTTTTCTCTTTTAAGGGTATCTAAACTGATGTTAATGTCTTTAACTCCCGATTTTTTAAAGAGTTCTAAATAGTTATCAAGTAAAATACCATTGGTGGTTATTCCGAGATTAATAGGAAGTTTGGTAAGTTCAATAATAATTTTTTCGACATTTTTTTTAATAAGTGGTTCGCCTCCAGTTAATCTTATTTTTCGCACACCCATTTCAACAAATGTTTTTGCGATACTAATCACTTCTTCATGCGTCATCAAATTTTCTTTTTCTGAAAGTTCAATTCCATTTTCTGGCATACAATATACGCATCTCAAATTACATCTTTCGGTAAGTGAAATTCTGAGGTAATCGTGCTTTCTTCCAAATTGGTCTGTGATTGTTGGGGTCATGATTTTATAAGTAGTTAGGCGTTATTAATTCACACATTTTCAAATTTACACATTATCACATTGATTTAAAATCTTCTGGAGCTATAAATTTTTGTGCTAAAGGGAAAAGCGTGTTGTCTTCTCTGAAAATATGTAAACGAATGAGTTCAATTAATTCTTTGGCATTGTTAAAAGCTACATCATAGGTAAATATTCTAGATTGGGTATCCCTTAATCGTGGAGCTAAACCTAAAAAATTAAACACTAAAGCCCCTAATTGAATAAATTTCACATGGTCGTCTTCCATAATATCAACAGCAGTTACAGGGTTTTCTCCCGTTCCATGTTCATTATTGGCTATCAGGGCTTTTTGAAGTATTGGAAACAATGTTTTTTCTTCTTTTCTATTATGAACAAGTAATTCATTATCGAAGAAATCGAAGAATTTTTTAAATCCATCATTTATTTCATCATTTAACTCATAATTTAATTCCTTAAATTGATTTAGTGCTTTTTCAAAAATATCCAACACAACAATAACTTCTTCGTGTTCTTCTTTGAGTAGCATCAAACTTTCATTTAATTCGGTGTTATCAAGTTCAATTTTAGCATAAGATGAATAGGCATCTGGTGGATCCATTGGCGATAATTCATCTTCTTGGATAGAAATATCTTTTTCTGGATTTCCTTTAACAGGGTCAATTTCATTAAGTCTTCTGCCAGTTTCTTTATCAATTATTTTCATTATATAGTTGTTGTTTAATTAATGATATTATGATATACATCATTCATAATAATTTCATTGATAAAATTACACGTATATACTTGTTTAAAAAAATGATTTAAGTCATGCAATACTTCAATTAATAAAAAGCAGCATTATTGATGAAAGTAGAATCTGTTAATGTGTGTAAGAAAGCAATTAAATCAGCTTTGTCTGATGCTGTTAATTGTGCTCCACCTTGAGCTATATGATTCATCAAAGGATCTACATAAGGAGATTGTTGGAGTCCAGTGCTGTAGAAATCTACTACATCTTCTAATGTTGCAAACCTATTGTCGTGCATATAAGGAGCTGTAAGAGCAATATTTCTTAATGTTGGGCTTCTAAATTTACCCATATCTGCAGGATCGCCTGTAACTAAAAACCTACCTTGATCAACTCCTGTGAAAGAACTGTTTAGTGCATTATTATGGTAATCCCTATCTGTCCATAGTGGGTTTCCTGCACTTCCATGGCAGTGATAGCAATCACCTCTATTGTCGTCCATAAAAATATTATATCCATTCATTTCTGAAGGAGTTAAAGCTGTTTCTCCACGAACAAATTTATCAAATTTTGAATCTCCAGAAATTAAAGTCCTAATGAATTGAGCTAACGAATAACTGATGTATTTTTGACGCTCAGGCAAAGTAATTTCTGTTATTTTTACTCCAAAAGCTTTCCAAAAGAGGATTTGATAATTTTTATTTCTTTTGAAACGATTTAAAATACTGTCGTTATTAGCTTCAAGAAAGGGATTTCCTTCGGCTAAATCGGCTAATGCAACATTGTCTAAGTGGTTCTCACCTCCATTCCAACCAAAAGCTTTTTGCCAACCAACATTTACATGAGGTAAAACAGCAGTGCCAACAGGACCCATTGCAGAAATAGTGAAAGATTGAGCTCGTAAATGACATGAAGAACAGGATAATCCATTTGTACTGAGAATGTTGTCGTAATAAAGGCTTTTACCTAAACGAACTCCTTCTTCCGTCATTTTATTGAAATCAGGATTTTCCATAGGTGGTAAATAAGTAAGAACACGAGGTAGAATATAAGTTGGATTATACGTACCAAATTGGTCAATAGGTGTTGTAATTACATCTTTGTCTTTTTTACAACTTAAAAAAGTTAGTAAAAGCATAAAAATTAGTGTGAAATTTTTCATATGTAGATAGTTAATTGTTTTTTATATGTCATATGGAATACGCCATGTTATCTTCATCACTCTTTGTGAGCAATCTGCTCATGGCTATTTCATATATGTTTAAATTTATTCAATACAATCTTGATTAATCCATACTAGGATAAGTTGTTTCTCATAATTTGATAGACTTTTGTTTGGTGGCATTACTGAAGGATATTCATCAACAACACGATGCTTTAATATTCCATACATAGCTTCAATTCTTACATCCTCATAAGTTTCTAAATATGGAGTTTGATTAATAGGGTAGGCACTATGACAAGCCTTGCAGTTATAATCTATAATTTTTTTTATGTGCGAATTATAGGTAATTACACCATCAATAATGATGTTGTTTTCGATAGGTAATGCTGTTGTGTTAGGTTTTATTGCATCGTACTTGCAAGCACAGGTGCTACAGATTAGTAAAAATATGATGATAACTCGAAACAACATATTACATATACATTTCTTCCAAAATTAACTGAAAAACAACAGAATTGATATGAGGAATATCATAAAAAAAGACCACTTCTTTTTACGGAAGCAGCCTTTTCATCTAACTGAAACTACGTTTAAAAATTATTTTTTTTCCTCCCCCGCTGCCGCAAGTGTCCCGCTTGTGGTAAATAAAAAATTAATACATTTGCTAACGTGCAACCTGCACCAGTAATTTACAATTTTTTAGTTCGTTCCGATAGTTCCCGATTCCGATAGCTATCGGAACTATCGGGACGGAATCGAAATTACCCCCCAACTACAGGTAGTTTGAAGTAAGGGTCTGTAATGAAATAAAGTGTACAGAATAGGCGAAGTTATTTTGTTTGCTAATAAGACGAAAAACACAGACATAGCAACGCTAAATGTATAGTTTATTTCATTACAGACCCTAAGCAAAGAGTGTTGGGAACTCATACCTTAACTTTAGCCTAAGGACAATGGGGACAAAATGAGATACAAATTAAAATAAATTGTAATTTAGCCAAATGCAAAAATTATTACCCCATTTTGTATTTTTTTTATTATCAAGTATAATTGGTTTATCCTCTCATGCTCAATGCCCTGTAAATGTAAGTATCACCACAATTCCTGATATTTCAAATGCTCCTTTTTGCAAAAACACACCCATTCAAATCACAGCGAACCCATCATTTGGAGCAATAACACCAACTTACTTATGGGTAATTAATGGTGATACGGTTGCTGGAACAGGTGCTACCATAAATATTTTGGCTAATAACCAAACTGTTCAGGTTTTTATGAATACCAACACAGGTTGTGTTCCAGATTTTGACTCAAGCAGTATATTTATTGAAACAGTTATTATTACATCTGAGGTAACTCCAATAACATTTGAATGTAATCAAACTGCTGCAGATGTGCTAATTACAGCTTCTGGCGGACAATCTCCTTACAATTATAACCTTTTAGGCATTGGCTCTAACAATGCTGGACTTTTCAATTCAGTTCCTGTTGGAAGTTATCAAGTACTTATTACTGACGACAATGGTTGCACAGACACAAACACAGTTGTTGTTCCTCCTTTTAACTGTCCTGATCCTATTCCTTTTGATGTTTTTACTCCAAATGGCGATGGTTTTAATGATACGTGGTTTGTTAGATACTTGGAATTTTATCCTGAAAATGAAGTCTTTATTTTTGATCGATGGGGTCAACGTGTTTATCACAAAAAAAATTATAAGAACACTGAAGGTTGGGAAGCCAAATATTTAGGTGGTGACTTGCCTGTTTCAACGTATTATTACATTTTAAAAATAGAACCCGAAAACAGTGATATTAAAACATTTAAAGGAGCTGTTTCTATTATTAGGTAAATTTGAAAAATAGTATTTACATAGCACTGTTCTTGTTATTGGGAATAACCCTAAAAGCCCAACAAGCACCGCAATATTCGCAATATTCATTTAATAATTTTGGTTACAACCCAGCTTTTGCAGGGACATCAAAATGTTTTGATTTTAAAGCAGGGACCCGATTGCAATGGGTTGGCTTTGACAATGCTCCTCGCTCTACCTTTGCAAGTGCACACATGGCTTTAAGCAAGAAAAATTATGCCAACAAAGGCAAACACGCTATTGGTATCTATCTCGAACAAGATAGATTACACCTAACATCACGAACGTATATAAAATTAGCTTACGCTTATCATAAAAAAGTTTTTCCTAAACTAACTATGGGAGTTGGTCTTTTCGGTGGTATTCAACAATATGCCATCAATAATGTTTTTGGAAATAATAATCCCGACCCTGTACTAGAAAATGCGGGAGGTTCTGTACTTCATTATCCTGATTTTATGCCTGGTTTATTACTCTATAACAACAAGGTATATTATAGTTTTTCTATTAATCAAGTATTTTTCAAGAAAATCAAACTCGGTCAAGAATCAAAACAAGTAAACCAATATTTTATTGGAATGGGGCATCAATCTGTTTATCAAGATTGGACTATTTTTAAATCATTTTTATTGAAATTAAACAACATTGGACCTCCTGCTCTCGATTTGAATATGGCTTGGGTTTATCGCCAAAATTTCACAATGGGAATTGGCTATAGAGTTGGCGAAGCTGTTGTTGCTCAAATTAAATTCAAACTGTTTGATACCATAACTATTGGCTATGCTTTTGATTTTCCTTTAAACAAAATTTATGGCAATTACGGACATGAAATCATGTTTGGATTCAGGCAGTGTACTGGTGGTGGAGTTGGTGAAGGAAGTGGTATAAAATCACATACCTGCCCTGCTTATGCAATGTAGGTTATATATTCATTTAAGTTATCTAAAAAAAAGCCCAACGAAAAAATTTCATTGGGCTTTTTTTGTATCTATTCTATCAAAAGAAACTTAAATTCTTCTACGTCTTTCTTTGAAATTTCTCCCTCCTCCACTTTTGTTGTCAGAAGATTTGAATGATCTTTCTTTTCTATCAGAAGAGCTTCGTTCTCTTCTTTCAAAACCTCCACTACGTTCTTTACGTTCAAATCCACCACCGCTACTTCTAGGCTTATCTTTAGAAAACTCAACCTTAATATCTCTGTTTTCAATGTTTTTTCCATTAAGGCTACCAATTAATTGTTCGCCAATTCCTTCATCAACACCAATAAAAGCAAAGCTATCAAATAAATCAATTTTTCCGATTGAACCACCATCAATACCAGATTGATTACAGATAAAACCTAAAATTTGACCTTTGTTTTCAAATCCGTCCATTTTTCCAACATTGATAAACAAACGATTAGAATTTCTTGATGATGAATCATTTCTTCCTTCTCTTCTACCAGATTCTCTATCGTTTCCTCTTTCTCTTCCTTGACGAACTCTTGACGGGTCGATATTGATATCACTCGATTTATCGTATTGTTGAATAAACTTATTAAACTCACGAGAAACCATTTTTTCAATTACTTCTTCTTTGGTTAAATCGGCAAATGCTTCATGTATTTGAGCAATAAATGGAGCTAATCCTTTCTCATTTACCTCAGCCGATTTAATGTTGTTGATTACATTAATAATTTGTTGTCCGCAAATATCTTGTCCTGAAGGAGCTTTAGTTAAAGCTAATTTAGAACCTATTAATTTCTCAACCAATCTAATTCTGCTCGATTTTGAAGGGCTAACCAATGCAATAGATTTTCCTGATTTTCCTGCACGTGCAGTTCTTCCACTTCTATGTGTGTAGCTTTCAATTTCGTCTGGCAAATCAACATGAAAAACGTGTGTTAAATCATCTACGTCAATTCCTCTAGCTGCTACATCTGTTGCAATTAATAGTTGAATGTTTCTGTTTCTGAATTTATTCATCACACTATCTCGTTGAGCTTGAGATAAATCTCCATGCAACGAATCTGCATTATAGCCATCTGCCATTAATTTCGCAGCAATTTCTTGTGTTTCTCTACGTGTTCTGCAAAAAACAATACCATACAATTCAGGTGAAAAGTCAATAAATCTGCGTAATGCAAAATACTGATCTCTTCCACTTACTAAACAATAGCTGTGTTCGATGTTTGCCGCTGAGCTATTTTTTGTTCCCACGGTAACTTTTATTGGATTTTCCATGTATGTATTTGCAATACGCTCTACTTCTTTAGGCATGGTAGCCGAAAACAACCATGTTTTTTTAGTTTCTGGAGTTTTTTCAATAATTTTTGTAATGTCTTCTTTGAAACCCATGTTTAACATTTCGTCAGCTTCATCCAAAATAACGGTTGCAACTGAATCAAATTTAAGCACTTTTCTGTCCATCAAATCAATGGTTCTACCAGGTGTACCAACCATAATGTTGATACCACTTTTAATTTCTCTGATTTGATCGGTGATACTTGCTCCACCATACACAGCTACAATTTTAATACCTTCGGTATATTTTGCATACGCTTTTAACTCTTTGGTAATTTGCAAGCACAATTCGCGGGTTGGACAAAGAATGATGCCTTGAATGGCTCTAAATTCTGTATCGATTTGTTGAATCAACGGCAACCCAAAAGCGGCTGTTTTTCCTGTTCCGGTTTGTGCTAAACCAACGTAATCTCTGTCTCCTGGCAATAATGCAGGAATAGATTCTTCTTGAATGGGTGATGGTTTTTCAAAACCCATTTCTTCTACTGCCTTGATAAGATTCTTATCAAGACCTAATTCTTTAAATGTCATTCTTATTATTTTTATACCGAATCGGTACGAGGATTATTAAAAGCGGGACTACTTATCGCTAGGAATATTCTTTTGACCAATTTGGCGGTTATCGCCACGTTACTTTTTGTTGTAGCGGCTGCAAAGTTGCGTTTTTATTTTGGATAAAAAAAACTTGTTGCCTTTTATTTCTTTTACTTTCTGAAAATTAGATGATTGCAACAAAGTATTAAGGAATGCTTGAGTATTTATTAATACTTAGGAGTTAAAAAAAACATTAACTAATAAATACTTCTAAGTACTTCTTTCTTAACTCATCTCCAAATTCAACATTCCAAGAGCAGCCACGGCAGTTCTTTCTATATTTATATCTCGTTCTTTACCAAAAACGTATTTTTTGGAAACTACTCCTTTTTCTGAAGCTATTGCAATCCAAACTGTGCCTACTGGTTTTTCTTCTGTTCCTCCGGTTGGACCAGCAATGCCAGAAGTGGCTATTGCATAAGTTGTATTCATTTTTTTTCTAACACCTTCAGCCATTTGTTCTACCACTTGTTGACTCACTGCTCCATATTTTTCAATGTCATCTACATTCACATGGAGTTGGTTTATCTTAACCGCATTAGAGTAAGAAATTACTGAACCTTCAAAATAATCGGAAGCTCCTTGCACGCTTGTAATTAAATGAGCAATGTAACCTCCTGTGCAACTTTCTGCTGTAGATAATGTTGCTTTTTGTTGTTTTAGCTTTTCTCCTAAAATTCTTTCTAATGCTTCTTCTTCGAATGAATAAATGTATTGTGGTATTATTTTTTTGATTTTTTCGATTTGCTCTTCAATGGCAATATTTAATGCAGCTCTATCATTCCCTGTTGTTGACAACCTAAGTTTTACTCTACCTGGAGATGGCAAATAAGCTAATTTAATGCTTTTGGGTAATTCATTTTCCCAATGCACTAATTGTTGGGCTAAAGTTGATTCTGGTATTCCTTGCGTATAAACCATTTGATGAACGATAAACGGAAGTTTAAATTTTTCTAACAACCATGGAATAACCGTATTCGTTGTCATTGCTTTCATTTCATAAGGAACACCTGGCATGGAAACTACAACAGTTCCATTTTTTTCAAACCATGTTCCTGGTGCTGTTCCGTTTTTGTTTCTTAATACCCGAGCATTGTTTGGAACTAGTGCTTGTTGTTTGTTGAGTTCATTCATTTCAAAACCTCTTCCTCCAATTAATCGCTCTACATCTTCATAAACTTGTTGGTTCATTACCAATTTGCCTCCAAAATATTCATTCAGCACCTCTAATGTTAAATCATCTTTTGTTGGACCCAACCCTCCTGTTATTAACACTACATCAACATTTTCTAATGCATCATTTAGTGCTGTTAAAATATGTGCTTTTTCATCGCTAACAGTTGTGTGTTGCCTAATCTCAAAACCAATTTTATTCAATTGTTGAGAAAGCCAATGAGCATTGGTATTTAATGTTTGTCCGATTAGCAATTCATCGCCTATGGAAAGTATGTCGAGTTTCATGTTGGTTTGAAGTTATTTGTCCCGATAGCTATCGGGATTTTATTAGGTGTAATAATATTACAAATATAACATTTTTTAGTCTTTCAATAATGAAAGTATTCCCATTGTGTAATTAATAATATGTTGATATAGTAATAAAGAGAATTCTTTATCTTACTACGGGTGGGTTCTAAAAATTCATTTTTTTCATTTTGATTTAAAGAAAATCGTAGAACCCATTTACCAATTTTCCTAAATCACTACAAATGTACATTATTTTTTCATAAAACTTACTGTTTTAATCGCCAA
>JAHYJH010000170.1 GCA_019429185.1 Vicingaceae bacterium | reverse complement strand
AGTACCCACAGACGGACAATGGGTGGTGATGGCAACTAGCATCAACGAAATCGCAACAGCAAGTTTTGCGGCTTACCCCAATCCGTTTACAGAACAACTCCATATAGAACTAAAACAAGCACAAACAACAGCAATAAGCCTATACGATAATAGCGGTAAGTTGATATTTAGTAAAAAAATAAATCAACAAAACATTCAATTAGATTTAAGCAACTATAACTTGAATGCTGGAAATTATAACTTAGTAATTGAAAGCAACAACAAAACGGAAACTCTTAAATTAATTAAACAATGATGCCAACAGCAACATATCATTTCGGGAAAGAGTATAGATACGGGTTTAACGGACAAGAAAAGGATAATGAAGTTGCAGGTAGCGGAAACAGTTACTCCGCAGAGTTTTGGCAATATGATAGTAGATTAGGCAGAAGATGGAATCCAGATCCTATTATAAAACCTTGGCAAAGCCCTTATGTTACGTTTGATAATAATCCTATATTCTTTATAGACCCTTCAGGAGCTGTGGCAGAAGGTAGTGATGGGGATAAAGCAAAAACAGGTAGTGGTGTAAGTTTAAGTGATGATGAATTAAATAATGTAGACGAAAAAGGAACTATTATAGGAGGAGATTTAGATGAATTTGTAATCGCTGAAGAAAACCCAAATAAAATTGGGGCAGATAATACAACCACCAATCAGATATTTGTAGATAATAGAACTAATCAAGAAAAAATCACAACATTTATTCTTAATAAGTTAGAAAAAGACCCTGCATTTGTAGGAAAGTTAATAAGTAATCAAACTTCATTATCTCGAGAAGAAAAAAGCGATATTTTAATTCACTTTATGCAAAATAGACCTTCAGCTAAGTTTTTTATAGCTTTTGGACAAGCGGCTACATTAGGTGCTGGATTAGGTGCTGCATCTAGTTTAGGACTTTTTAGTGGTTTGAGTGGCGTAAGTGCAAGTTCACTTTCAATTACAAGTAGTTTTCCATCATTATTGGCAACAAATTTTGTGAAAGGTCAAATAGGTTTTGGATTAGGAGGTGCTTTTTCTAATGCAGGTGCTCAATTAGCTTTTAATGGATTTAGCCCTGGAGATATTAATGTTACTAGTGTTGTATCGAGTTTTCTGTTTAAAAATCCTTTTACTGGTAGTGCTGTTGGTGCTGTTGGCGATTTCAGATTTAATGGTGGATTCCGTTTAGAAAAAAAATCATTATTACAAATTAGCACAGAGATAAGCATAGGCACATTAACAGGATTCGCCATTAATGGAGCTAACAATAATATAGGGTTTACCAAGTCTGGATTTACAAATTTTGGCATCGGGACAGGTACAAGTTTTCATTTGAATACATTGAATACTGGATTTACTGGTGCTTTAAGTGAACCAAAGTGATAATGTTTTCCTTAATTGACAAAGATGATGATATATTTACACGCAATGTAAAATACGTTAGCGTTGTATTGTTGCCTTTGTTGGTTTTATATATGATTTACGCAGGGTTAAATCAATTTAGCGACTATGAGGAAATTTTGGTAAACAAAGCCTTTACTAAGGGTGTGATTGTAAATATGAAATATGCCTCTGTTAGTACAGATAAAATTATTTATGAATATGAGATTGCTGGCGTTAAGTATCAACAAAGTACAGAAATGGGATATGCCATTCCTTGTAAAGGAAGAAGCGGTAATTATAGCTCTTGTATAGGTAGGGTTTATACGGTAATTTATTCTTCATTAAATCCTGAAAAAAGTGATATTTTGATTAATGCTCGTAGTTACGAAATATATAACCTAAAAGTACCTAAAGAGTTTGAATAAGAAAAAAACTTAAACTATGAAAAATAGAAAATTAATAGGAAACATAGTGGCTTATGTGCCTATGTTATTGTATTTGGTTTATACAGTTGCTACTATGAAACCTGATAGTGGTATTAATTGGAGTAATATTTTAATTGCAGGTATTATAGGTATGGTTTTTGGCACAATTGGAACTAAAATTAAAAATAAGGATAAAGATAACCCCCAGTAAGCCCCCCCTGCACGTAGTTTGAAGCGTTAGCAAAGAGCGTTGGCAACTACGGGCTTTATACCCCCAGCTGGTGCGTAGTTTGAAGCGTTAGCAAAGAGGGTTGGCAACTACGGACTTATAACTAAAAACCAACAACATAACTACTAAAACCAACAATAATTATTACTTTTGATGTATGTCAGAAAGAGGTTATAAAATACGAAATCAACAAGCACTACATTTTATAACCTTTGCTGTGGTAGAATGGGTTGATGTGTTTACTAGACAAACATATAGAGATATTTTAGTTGATAGTTTAACCTATTGCATCAAAGAAAAAGGATTAAGACTTCATGCATGGGTAATAATGAGTAATCATGTGCATTTCATAATGTCAGCCAAGGAAGAGTTCATGTTAAGTGATATTTTGAGAGATTTTAAAAAATTTACATCAATTAAAATTATAGAGGCGATTAAAAACAATCCTTACGAAAGTAGAAAAGATTGGATGCTAACAATTTTCAAAACAAAGGGTAAAGAAAATACTAGAAATTCAACTTATCAATTTTGGAGGCAAGAAGAGTTAACTAACAATACCATGATAGAACAACGATTAAATTATATTCACAACAATCCTATAGAATCAGGAATTGTTGAAAAAGCAGAAGATTATTTATATAGTAGTGCTAAAGATTATTGCGGAGAAAAAGGGTTAATTAAAATTGAATTGTTATGAAATCCTTAGTCGCAGACACACAAGCTTGGCTTCAGACTAAGGATAGAGGGGGGGCAGCAAATGCTATGCTTAGAAAACGGTTTGGTAAATTTATGCTCACTTTAAAAATAAATAAAAATATGTTACGAATTTTATTATGTACTATTATTCTTGTGTTGTTAGCTTGTGGTAAATCAAATAATGAGATTTATAATAAATTAAAAAAGGTTTCTGAAGAACTGAATATAGATAATTTGTCAATAGAATACCAGTTTTCTTCTGAGAGTAAAAAGAAATTATTAATTATTATTGAAGAAGCAAGCAATATTGATAAGTATTATAAGGAAAATAATCATTATTTTTTTGGTAAAATTGCTTATGAAATGTATAAATGCTTAGATAGTGCCGGTGTTGATAATGAATATTCTGAGATTATTGTTAGTAATAAAAATTTTCAAACAAAATTTCCTATTGATAGATTGATACAAACTAAGAAGATGTTAAGTCTTACAAATAATTTTATTAGAAAGGCAAGTGAGGTAAATTTGGATGAAGTTAAAGCTATTATTGATGAGAGTTATATTAATGATTCAGCTTTAATCTCAATTTGTGAAGGTGTTGTCCATATGAATAAATGCGGAAATATATTGAATGAAAAATTTTTAGGAATATATTACGATAAAACAGAAAAGACAGGAGATAATGTTACAATTATAGAGAAAAAATTATGGAGAGAAAAATCTCAAGACATATTTACTTTTTACGTACTTGATAAAAATGAAAGGATTATATACTTAAACATGATAAGTTCTAATAATTGTGAATAATTACTACCCCCAGTACGCCCTAAGCTGTAACCGTACGAGCTAAGTTTTGCGAGGGCAAAGTGTGTGGTTACTTAGGTTGTGAAAAAAATTACATTTGTGTTATGAATAATTTTATCACTAAGCCCTCTGCTAAAATGTCAACGCTTCAGCTTAGCGATTACGGGGGGAACTGAAAAACCAAATCTTAAAATATCATCCTTTACAATAGTCGAGATTAAGGTGTCACAATTTGTGATACCTTAGAAATTAGAGTAATTTTACAACCATAAATACCCAGGAAAATGAGTAAGGAGCTAATCATACCACAAGAAAGAATTTTAAACAGAATAGTTGTTTTAAGAAGTGAAAAAGTAATGTTGGATGTTCATTTAGCAGAACTTTATGAAGTTGAAACTAGAGCTTTAAAACAAGCTGTTCGTAGAAATATGGATTTGTTTCCTGAAGATTTTATGTTTGAGTTAACTGAAGAAGAAATCGAAATAGTGGTATCACAAAATATAATACCTACAAAACAACACTTAGGAGGTGCTAAACCATTTGCATTTACAGAAACAGGAGTAGCAATGTTATCCAGTGTTTTAAAAAGTAAAAGAGCTAAAGAAATGAATATAGCAATAATGAGAACATTTGTTGCATTGAGAAAATTAGCACTTGGTTATGCTGAAATAATGGGAGAATTAGAAAAAATCCGAAAAAAAGTAACAGGACAAGACGACCAAATAAATCTAGTTTTTGAGTACTTAAAACAGTTTGAAGCAGTTAAACGACAAGAATTAGAATATCAGAACAGAGAAAAAATAGGATTTAAGACTAAGAAATAATCCTCCACCCATACGCCCTAAGCTGTAACCGTACGTCCGCCTGAGGAGGATTGTGTTGGCAAAGAGGGTGGTTACTTAGGGTTTGCTGAGAAAGTTGCATTACGGCACAACAAATAAGTACAATTTTTTGTTTCCACAACATAGTTTAATGATAATATGGCTGTAAAACGATTTATAGCAGCTAAAATTGTGTGATACG
>JAHYJH010000169.1 GCA_019429185.1 Vicingaceae bacterium | reverse complement strand
TTTCATCTTTATTTTTTTGACAAAAATACATATTGCAATTTAATATATTATCCTGATTGTCAAATTGTTATTAACATTTTGAAAGTTGTTATTAACGGTAATTTAATTAATAGAAGTCCCCTTAAGTCCTATTATTAACAACTATCTCGAAAAAAACAACATTGCTAACAAAATTGTTGCTAAATGGTTCAATAGAAGCGAAGATGGTGCTTTTGATATGAATTTAATAGGAGAAAGAGGCTCTTATGATGCTTCAGCTCAAGATGCTGCAAAAGCGTTAAGCACAGAAAGAGGAACTTCTATGTTGGCTGATGCAGGTGAAGAATTAATTCCAAACACATTTGTAGTAGTTAACTATTCTAAATTTGTAAGTAATGAAGTTGCCGCTAAAGCTGCTTATGACGTTTCATTAGAGCTTGCAAAAAATATTAGCATAGAAGAATTACGAAAAGTAGCTACTGAAAAAGCAAAAAAAGTATATGAAAAAGCCAGACAAGGTTATTCTGTTTGGACAACAGCCTACTTATATCAATTGGAATGGACAGATTCAATGTCAGCAGTTTTTTATCAAGATTTATGGATGGATGCCTCATCAATAGACCCTGCAAAAAAAACAGCTTTTGACACAACTACTCTTTTTAAATTAAAATTATTAGGATTTCAAAAAGCATCATCATTAATATCTGGTTTAGGTGAAAATGCAAAAGAAGGGTCAGATATGATAATTAAAAATGCTACGCTAAAATCCATTGATGCTGTTTATGTTAAACTGCAAAGAAAATTCGAGCCTTTTAGAACAAAAACACCCTTGGTAAGTGTAAATCCTATTGGTGCTAAAATTGGCTTAAAAGAAGGTTTAGAAGCTGGTGATAAATTTGAAGTATTGGAACAATCTTTTGATGCCGAAGGACGAGTTACTTACAAAAGAAAAGGCGTTGTAAAAGTGGAGAAAGGTAAAGTTTGGAATAATATGTTTAATGCAGGAGAAACACCTGTTGATGAACAAGGCAATCCTATTGAAATAGACACTACTATTGAATTTACTCATTTTAAAGGAGGTAAAGGATATTATCCTGGAATGTTATTAAGACAAATCGATTAGTAATAAAAAAACAAAAATTATAAATTATGAAAAAAATAGTAAACAAAGCAAGCATATTAACTCTAGTATTTCTTGCATTTACATTCGTATCGAATGCTCAAATAAACAAAAAAAAGAAAGCAAATAAAGATACAGAAAATTGGAGATATGAAATTGAATGTGTTGGTATTGGTAAACCAGGAACAAAAGTGATTGAAGTATGGTCGTATTCAAAAAAAGCAACAATTGCTATCAACCAAGCTAAGAAAAATGCAGTTCATGGAATTATTTTTCAAGGATACGCTAGTGGAGGACAAGGCTGTACGGCTCAAAAACCATTAGCAAGTGATCCTGCAGTAGAACAACAAAAAGAAGAGTTTTTCGATAACTTTTTTGAAGATGAAGGTAAATTTATGAAATTTGTTTCAACATCTGGAGATGCAACACCTGAAGTAATGAAGGTCGGTAAAGAATATAAAATTGGAGTTGTTGTTACTGTAATGTCTGACAATCTCAGAAAAGATTTAGAAGCCGCAGGAATTATTAAAGGATTATCATCTGGATTTTAAAAGCAAACTATATCTATATTTAAAGCAAACATAGGTCTTTAACTAAAAAATAACCCATGAAAAAAAGAGTAACAATCATAATCAGTACTGTTTTTAGTTTAGCATTAATAAGTTTAATCCATTCATGTGGAAGCACACAAATGAAAGGAGGAGGAAACTACACGTATGAAACTGAATGTATGGGAGTTGAAGGTGATGGTTCACAAACATTAAAAGCTTGGGGAAGTGGAAGGAACAGAGAAGATGCTATTGAACAAGCAAAAAAAAATGGAGTAAGGGATGTTTTGTTTAAAGGAATTAAAAATGGGAAACAAGAATGTAATGTTAAACCAGTATTGTTTGATGTAAACATCAGAGAAAAAAAAGAAGCCTATTTTAATGCTTTCTTTGCCGATCAAGGTCCTTATAAGGAATTTATTACTGGCGAAGATGGTTCTGACATCCATTTTTCAGTTGTTGCTGGTAGAAAAAAAGCAGGCGATCAAGTTACCTATGGAGTGATTATTCGTGTGCAAAGAGCAAAACTACAAGATAGAATGATTCAAGATCAAATAATGAGTAAATAGCACTTTTTAAAATAAAATTTATACTAAAAATTATTAAACTAAAAAATTATGAAAAAGATATTTATAGCTTGTGGACTTATGTTATTAGGAATTTCATTGAGCTTTGGTCAAGCAAAAAAACCTACATTAATGGTTGTCCCTAGTGATGTATGGTGTAACACAAATGGATATATGATGGAATTTGATGATCAAGGAACAAAAGTTAAAATCCCTGATTATAAAAAAGCCATTCAAGAAAATTCAGATTTATTATTGGTAATTAGTGCTATTAATGGTATGATGGCAGAAAGAGGCTTTCCATTAAAGAATTTAGAGTCCGCAATGAAAACATTATCCTCTAATTCAGCAGAAGACAACATGAGGGCATCTAAAGAATCTGGTTCTGGAGTATCAGAAAGTCCAATAGACGCATTGAAAAAAACAGCAAAAGCTGATATAATTATTCAAATGACATGGACTGTTAATACTACTGGTCCAAAAAAATCCATTTCATTTAACTTGCAAGGATTAGATTCTTACACAGATAAACAAATTGCTACTGCTGTTGGTACAGGTGCTCCATCATTTACAGCTGAAATACCTGTATTACTTCAAGAAGCTGTTACAGCACATATTGATAATTTTGCTGCTTCCTTGCAAACACATTTTGATGATATGTTCACTAATGGAAGAGAAGTTATTTTAAGAATTCAAAAATGGGATGATTTTGATGGAGATTTAGAAACAGAATTTGATGGAAAAGAATTAGGTTCAATTATCGAAGAATGGTTGGCTGCTAACACGCAAAATGGTAGATTCAGTACTACTGATATAACTGAAAACATGGCTCTTTTTGAACAAGTTAGAATACCACTATACAATGCTGCGGGAAGAGCATCTGACGCAAGAGATTTTGCTAAAGGATTAAGTAAATTTTTAAAAGATGCTCCTTATTCCATTCCAAATAAATTGGTAATGAAAGGTTTGGGTAGGGCTACAATTATACTTGGTGGTAAATAATAATTAACAAAATATAAAACAATGAAAAAATTAAGTCAATTATTACTAATAGCATCATTTGTATTAGTTAGTTTATCAAGCTTTGCTCAAGGCGACACGAAGAAAGATGAAAACAGAATAATGTTAACAGCTTGGGTACCTCAGCAAATTGAAAATATGCCAGTAGCAGCTAGAAAAAACTTAGAAAATAAGTTAACTCAAATAGTAGTGAAAAATGGCTTGGGTGGAGGTGCTTTTAACACAAGATTTATCATTTCAGCGAACATCACAGTTGCTACTAAAGATATTTTGCCTGGACCACCTCCAATGCATGCAATGAATTTAGATGTAACGCTTTATATAGGAGATGGTTTTGAAGGCACTGTATTTTCAAGTCAAACTATTTCTGTTAAAGGAGTTGGTACAAACGAAACAAAAGCATATATGGCAGGGTTGAAAAATATTAATCCAAATAATCCTGAATTTCAGGCTTTTGTTGAAAAAGGGAAACAAAAAATCATTCAATATTATAAAGATAACTGCGATTTGATAATAAAAGAAGCACAAACATTAGCAGGAATGGATAAGTTTGATGAAGCAATTTTTAAATTAACTGGTGTTCCTAGTGCTTGTGAAGAGTGTTATGTTAAAGCAATGAATGCTGTTAAACCAATTTTCCAACAACAAATTAATAAAGAATGTAAATTTAAATTAGCAGAAGCAACTGGTATTTGGAATGCAGCACAAGACATGGAAGCAGCAGAAAAAGCAGGAGCAATTTTAGCTACAATTAACCCCGATGCAGCTTGTATTGGTGAAGCAAAAGCTTTATCTAATAAAATTGCAGCAAAAGTGAAACAAATTGATGATAGAGAATGGAAATACATTGTTAAAGATCAACAACAAGAAAGCGAAAGAATTCAAGCAATTAGAGATATAGGCGTTGCTTACGGTAAAGGACCAAAAGCAAACATTACTTATAAATCTCTTTGGTAAGTAATAACATCTAAAATAATCAGCCATGAACAAGTTAATTTTAATTGCTCTTTTATTTTCTAGTCCGTTTATAAAAGCACAACATGACATCAGCACAGATTTACTTGGTTTCGCTTTTTCAAATTATGGGTTGGGATATGAATATGCTTTGAATAGCCAAAATTCAGTTGGGATAAATGTGAATTTCACATCAAAAAATTTATTTGATGATGGAAAATCAGCGTATGGAAAAATTGATAACTATTCAGAGATGAATATTATTCCTGAATATAAAATGTTTTTAACACCAAATAAAGGAAATGACGGTTTTTATTTAGGTGCATATGGGAGATTTCGTACCTCTAATTCTAAAGACAATGAATTTACTTATTTAGGGTTTGCTGAGAAAGTTGCATTACGGCACAACAAATAAGTACAATTTTTTGTTTCCACAACATAGTTTAATGATAATATGGCTGTAAAACGATTTATAGCAGCTAAAATTGTGTGATACG
>JAHYJH010000168.1 GCA_019429185.1 Vicingaceae bacterium | reverse complement strand
TGCTAACACTTCCCGGCGTCACCCGGCGTGTAAGGGACTTACACCCTCTGGAATTTTCACACACTTTTGTAGTCCGCTGAAATAAATTTGTATTTTTGACCTTTTTCAACAGCTTACAACAAGTGTGTGCTGCATGCTCATGCAGGGCACACACAAAGTGTATATGCCATAAGGGTTTCAGTGGTATGCGAAGGTTTGTAGCACGCTTCAACTTTTCGTGTAATTTGACAGGAAATCACCCGCAATCCCTTACTGGCCATATTGTCAACCGTTATGCACTATGCAAATAAAAAGTAAGAACCAAAATTCTACTCAAATGAAAAAAATTACAATTATCATCATTTTCATTTTGAGCCAGGCTCTCCTGTTCGCTAAAACAAAAGATTCCTGCCTACCCGGAGGAATCACTTTCACGAGTCAATTACAAATTGATAATTTTCAAACTGATTATCCAAATTGTAACGAAATAGAAGGCTCAGTAAATATTCTTGATCCATATGGCATCAGTATTACCAATCTATCTGGTTTAAATGTCTTAACATCAATAGGAGGAGATTTGAGTATTGTGAAGTGCCCTCTTCTAATTGATCTTTCAGGGCTTGAAAATTTGATTTCTGTAGGTGGGAATTTATCTATTGGACAAGAATCACCAGCCGGTACTCCAGTAAATTCAAATCTAACATCCTTAAATGGGCTTGAAAGCTTAGAGACTATTGGTGGTAATTTGATTATTGGTAAAAATCCAATGCTGACCGACTTAACAAGTATAGGAAATTTATTTGAAGTAGGTGGCTTTTTGTTTTTTTACAATAATTCTAGTTTAACAGCTCTTAGTGCTGAAGGACTTGTTTTGGTTGATTTTCGTGATAGTAATAACCTTAAATTAAAAGAATACACCGAAAAAATAATCAACCGACAATGCATAATTACAATAAACGGATTAAGTTCCGGAAAATATTCTTTTAAATATTTTCACGATGCAAATAATAACAAAAAATTGGATACATATTGGATTGGTGCACCCAAAGAAGGATATGGTTTTTCAAATAATGCAAAAGGCAATTTTGGACCACCCAATTTTGCAGAAACATTATTTCAGCTTACAAAAAATACTACTTTTGAGTGTATTCCTACCTATATAGAATTTTAAAATCAAAATTGGAAATGGAAGAAGATGAAATTGTAAAAACAGGAAGTGGTTCTGATAAAATTCTAACATTAGAAACAGTAAAGGATTTATGGACAAAAACATACAATACAGACGGTAAGCCCGACTGGTCGCACATACTGCCTTATTACTCCGATGAAATATATTTTAGAGATTCAATACAAGAAATAAGGGGAATAAATGATTTTACTGCAATGACGGAACGATTAACAAAACGGTCAAAAGATTTGAAAATGAAACTTGTAAAATCAGTGAAGGTTGAAAATGATTTTTTTATTGAATGGGAAATGACCATTAGTTATAAAAAATACCCAAGTTCTGTGATGTATGGTGCAAGTCGTTTGACAATTAATGAACAAGGGAAAATTACGGAACAGCGCGATTATTACGATTTATGGGGCGATATTTTTGACAATATCCCTCGCTTTGGTAAAATGTACAGAAAATTTATGAAAAAGAAATTTGGTTGATTAATATGGAAATAAATGGGATACGATTTAAAAAGTATTTTAAGGAGTACGAATGGTCTAATGTATTTGCGATGCTGAAAAACAATCGCAGAAATCCACTGATATGCAAAGATGATTTCAAAGGTAAATTGGTGGTAATTTCAGGTGCAACATCGGGCATTGGATACGTGGTGGCAAAAAAATATGCATCTATGGGTGCAAATTTGATTTGTATTAACCGAAATCAGCAAAAATCAAAGGATTTACAGCAGGAGATAGAAAAAGAATACAAGGTTGAATGCAATTACATACTTGCCGATTTAAGTTCTTTAAAAGAAGTGCATAGGGTAGCGAACACATTGCTTGAGATACCGATCCCAATTGATGTATTAATACACAATGCCGGAGTTTTTTTAACAAAACGCGAACTCACTTCTGATGGAATAGAGAAAGTATTTATGGTTCAGTATCTTTCTTCTTTTATTATTAATTATATTTTAAAAGACAAATTTAAAAAGCAGCAAAAGGCAAAAATTATTCTTGTAAATTCTGAGGGACATCGGTTTGCAGCATGGGGTCTTCGGCTAGACGATTTATACTGGTCAAAAAGAAAGTACAGTGGGTTGAAAAGTTATGGTTCTGCAAAGCTTGCTCAGCTTTTAGCGATGTTATGTTTTAGCGAATATTTCAATGACTCAGGAGTAACAATAAATGCTATGCATCCCGGAGCTGTTAAAACCGACACGGGACATGAAAATGGCAAATTATACAAATGGTATAAAAAGAATATTTTAGACAAAACATTAAAACCTTCTTCCATTTCTGCTGAAGCAATCTATTATCTGGGTGTTTCGAAAGATGTGGAAACATTAAGCGGCAAATTCTTCAATCTAACAACACTTGAAACACCTGCGCCACCTGCTTTGGATTTGGAAGTGGCAAAACTTTTATGGGGAATAAGTATTAAATTGGGTAAACTGAATTAAAAAATGGAAAAGTTTAAATACGACACAATAATTGTAGGTGGCGGTATTGCAGGACTCACTTCTGCTGTATATTTAGCACGTGCCGGACAAAAAATTTTATTGGTTGAAAAAAACGAAGAATTTGGTGGCTTGGTAAATTCCTTTAAAAGCGATGGATTTCGTTTCGAAGCCGGGGTGAGAGCATTAGAAAGTGCAGGAATTATTCTTCCTATGTTAAAAGATTTAAATATTCAGTTAGAAACTGTTCGCAGTAAAGTTTCGTTAGGCGTTGAAAATAAAATTCTGAACATTGAAGACGTAAACTCAATTCAAGAATACCGTAACATGTTGGTTAATTTATTCCCTGACGATGAGATCGATGTGGATAAATTTATTAAATCAATGAGGGAAATAATGAAGCTTCTTGATGTTCTGTATGGCATAGAAAACCCTTTATTTAAAGACTTAAAAAAAGATTATAAGTATATTTTTAAAACACTTTTACCATGGTTGCCGAAATTTCTAATAGCAATAGGAAAAATTAATCGTCTAAATATGCCTTTCGAAAAATATTTGCAGGGTATAATAAAAAATCCTTCTCTTAGAGATATAATTTCTCAACATTTTTTTAAAGCAACACCAACTTTTTTTGCACTTAGTTATTTTTCGTTATATTTAGATTACTTCTATCCGAAGGGTGGCGTTGGTTTTATAGCCGATAAGTTGGTTGAAAAAATTAAAGAATTCAACGGAGAACTTCTGCCCAATACCATTATTATAGAAATTGATGCATATAAGCAAATTTTAGTAGATAATAAAAAACAAATATACGAATACAAAAATTTAATTTGGGCTGCCGATTTAAAAACTTTTTACTCTATTTGCAAACTTGGAAATTTGGATAGTAAAATACAAGCGAGTTTTGAACATACAAGAAGCCAAATAATGAACAGCAAGGGAAGTGAATCTGTTTTTTCTCTTTATTTGCAGGTAGGTTTACCTCTTTCGTATTTCAATTCTATTGCTCATGGTCATTTTTTTTATACGCCTTCAATGAACGGATTGGGCAATATTCATAGAAGTGAACTAAATACACTAATTAATAACTGGAAAAATATTGATAAAAATGAAGTGTTTTCCTGGTTAGACCGTTTTTTAGAGAATAATACTTTCGAAATATCAATTCCAGGTTTAAAAGATACAAGCTCAGTACCAGATGGCAAAACTGGAATAATTGTAAGTTTTATTATTGAATATGAATTATTTAAAAAACTTGAAGAAGCCGACTGGTACAATGATTTTCGTAAAGCTGTAGAAGACAAAATTATTTCTGTTCTTTCAGAATCAGTTTACAAAAAGTTAAAAGACAATGTTGAGAAGCAATTTTCCTTAACGCCTATTAGTATTAAAAATAGAATTAATAGTACAGACGGCTCTATTGTAGGTTGGTCATTTGAAGCACCTGTTCCTGTGATTCATAAAATACAGAGGTCTGATAAATCAGTTTTGACACCAATAAAAAATATTTTTCAGGTAGGTCAATGGGCATATAGCCCGTCAGGGGTCCCAATGTCTATTCTTACAGGAAAGTTAGCGGCTGATAGAATAATTCGAAAAAAATAAATCTAAAAACTTTTTTGTGATAATATTAGAATCAAAACTAATGTTTAAACGTCGAGTAGGTAAAGGGGAATCTCACCCCTAAACCTCTCACAGAACCGTACGTGAACCTCTCGGTTCATACGGCTCTTCATGACAAAGACTATCAAGGCTTGAAACCATGTTGCCAATGCACAAACATGTTCGGATAGCTTTCTGCTATTCCCCGAAGGTATTTGTAGGCATTGTACCAATGGCGACGCCTGAATTTTCGATACTTGTTGCGCACCCATTTTACCAAACGCATATTAATGACCCGGAAAAGTTTCCGCAACTCGGATTTTCGGAATTTGGAATAGTAGTTTATCCAACCTCGTATCTGGGTGTTGATAAGCTCTGCTATTCTGCTCAATGGAAAATGAACCCAGCGATGAATTTTTCTTTTAAGAATCTCATCACTAATACGGGCTATGTTCCGTTGACTTATGGCAGGCGTGAAACCCAGTTTGAGTTTGCCATGCATCTTTGAGATGCGTGGTTTGAAGGTAAACCCTAAGAAGTCAAATTTCTGATAGTAAACCTTGA
>JAHYJH010000167.1 GCA_019429185.1 Vicingaceae bacterium | reverse complement strand
CAAATTGCTCTTCTGTCTAATGTTTTCATCCATGCTGTAAATTCCGGCAATTTACCCATTGCGTGAAGTCCGCCAATGACAGAACCTATAGAAGAACCTGCAATAGAGGATATTTGGAAATCATTTTCTTCCAAAGCGTTAATTACACCTATTTGTGCAAGACCTCTTGAACCCCCACTGGATAATACTAATGCAACTGATTTATTCATATTTTAGTTTTCTGATGAAAGTGAAAAATTCTGAGGTACTTTACCTGTAACATCCTTATACATAGTATTAATTTGCTTAATTACATTAGCATAATCATCAAGGTCGTAAATAACACCTATAATTTCCATCTCTTTTTTTGTAATCCGGGGAAGTTACAATAACTGGAACTTTAGCCTTTATTGCCATATAGTAAAATCCTATATTCCATTTAGTTACTTTTCTAATCCACCCTTCCGGAGAAATTACTACATGTAATTCATCAATATTATTCAAAATCTCTACAACCTGATAAATTGCATTTTTATCTTCGACTCCCCTATCTGCCATAGAGCCAAAGTTTTTCATAATGTGCAATACCTAATTTCCCGTAGAGTGCATCAATATGCGCTGTATGAGGTGCAAATATCGTGATTGACTTTTTTATGTCAGGGAATTCACCTATGATTTTCCACCCCAGAACATTTTTGAGTATATATCCTGATATCGTTTTCAAGATTTGTGCTTTTATTTTGAAACAAGGCTTACTGAATTAATTTCCGGATAGTAAAATCATCATCCGTTAACCCGGTGTCATATTTTACATCTGACATCTGCATTTTAGACTTATGATTTTTCTTTAAATCTGTCATTTCAATTTCCTGAGCATTCCAGTAATTACCAACCTTATTAAATATGTATTTCGCTTCCTTAATCTTGCTATTTCCTTTATCGTAGTACTCCATTAACTCGGGATAATAGTTTGTACTATTAATATTTACGACTATTTTAGAATAGTCAGATTTCCCTTTTGGTACTAATTCAAGTACAAATACATTAGTTTCTGTTTTTATTAGTTTAGGGTTGTATTTGTCGGAATATGGTTTTGCTTCCATATCATCATAGGAAAAATCAGTACCGGCAAAATTCTGGCTTTTAACACTGGTAGAAATCCGTCTTTCTTTCCCAAAAGCAGGAAGATAGAGGTACATCACATCATTAGGCAGAGATAAGACAGCTATGCCAGCTTGAGAGGCTGGTGCTGTGAATCGAAATATCCTTTTATCATTTCCCTTTTGCAGAATATTTGCTTCACGTATTTCCTGCTTTCCACTCTTATCGATTAATACAATTTTATTCTTCCCTGTCATGTCTTTGGGAGAATACATTACATCATCCATTTTTTTCAAAATGGTGTTAGCATCTTGCGCATTGGCGGAGAATACACTACCTGCTACAATTAGTCCAAATAGAACTCCCGATTGAAAATTAATCTTTTTCATTTTAACTATTTAATAGGTTATTAATTAAGATTTAATATTCTGCTTTTTTCTGTCTGAAAGAATTAATATTACTGGTAAAAGTGTCAATGACCCAAGTCCTGAACCAACCATGCTAAGTGCCAATAGAATCCCAAAATTTTGTAACGGCACTATTTGTGAAAACAGCAACACCAAAAATCCGGCAGCGACAGAGATGACATTGATAACAACTGCCTTTCCACCTTTAATAATTGTATCTTCAATAGCAATGTTTATATCTCCGGTTTCTCTAAGTAGATGGTTGTAATGTGATATTATATGTATTGAGTAATCAATGCCAATACCAAGTGTAACACTTGCCACAAGGACAGTTACTATATCAAGAGAAATTCCTGTGAAACCCATGAAGCCAAATAGGATTGCCACAGTTGATATAATGGGTATTGTTGCATATACTCCCTGTTTATAAGAACGCATCATTATGCCAACAATAAGAAGAACCATTATTATTGCTAATACCAGACTACTGAATTGACTCTGAAGAAGGCTATTGTTCAGTTTTTCATAAACAGAAGGCATTCCGGTAATTTCAATTTTACAATTATCTGTTGAGTTTTCTTTTATGAATTTATCCATGTATTTAACAAAGTTGGTCATTGATTTACTCTCAACGGATGCAAACTTTGATTGTATAATACCTTCATCACGATTGGCTGATACTAATTGTGGCATGATATCCTGTCCATCAAGTAAAAACCATAATTGCTCTATTTTGGCTTTTTCGTCAGGAATTTTTTTCCCTTCACCCATAACGTTGTTCATCTCTTCAATAAGGTCGGCAACAGATTGTGTTGTTGTGATATCAGGAAATTGTTTCATGTAGGTCTCCGCCTTCTTCATGGTTTTTAAAACATCAGGGGTTTGCATATCGCCTTTAAAAACAACAAAAACAGGAAGTGAACCCCCGAATTTTTTCTGCATTATGTCTTCAGATACTCTTGTTGGATTATCTTTTTTGAAATAATCAGCCATATTTACGCTTGTCTTGATAAATGACATTCCAACAATACTTAATACAATTAAAACACTCCATGCTGTAAGGGTATATTTTGGATGTTTGAATAAAAGGGATACAAGCGGTTTTAAAGCCTTGTCAGATAAAAGAGATTTCTTCTCAATTTCTGTTTTATAATTTCCCTTCTTTCTATTGGCTGGCAAAGCTGCAATGATTGCGGGTATAAAAGTTAAAGATAAGATTAATGAAAACGCAATTCCGAGTGAAGTGAATATTCCAAAATCACGAATCATTGTCAGGTATGAACCAAAAATGAACGAGACGAATCCAATTGCTGTTGTTGCTGCCGCTAAAAAAACAGGTAAATAAATAAATGACAGTGCCTTTGTAACATTTGCTTTATTTGAACCATTTTTGGTTTGATTTATACGATTCAAAACATGTATCGTGTATGCACTGCCAATTGCAAGTATAATGATTGGCATTTCATTGGAAATCATTGTTAGTTCATAACCAGCCAATACCATAATACCAAGCGTCCAAACAACTGCAATACCAGCAGTAAGCAAAGGTAAAATAACACCAGTTGCCGAGCGGAAACTTAATAATAAGACAAAGGCAATTAATAAAAACACCAGAGGTAAAAGCCAGATAATGTCAGCAACAATTAAGTCAGAGATATCATTCATCATCATAGGCAATCCACCGAAATACAGTTTTTCAGGTAGATTCAGAGCCTCAATTTTTTCTTTTACGTTTCTTGCAACAACTTGTTTGTTAGCATCGTTTAGTATTGTAAACATGATTAGAGTTGCCGTACCATCATCAGAGGCAATTGCCCCTTTAAACATATCTTTTGAAAAAACATATGCTTTTAAGCTGTCTAACTGTGCCTTCGAATTGGGTAAATTATACTCATCTACCAGTCTGCCTATATCAATGCCACCATTATCATTCTTAATATCAATTATGTTAGTAATACTTGTTACTGTTGATATGCCATGGGTGATTTTAATACTATCTGTTATTTGTTTTACATGCTGTAAAACTTCTGCGTTAAATATGTCATCGGTTTCTAAAACAACCATCCCCATATCATTTCCGCCAAATTGAGTTCCCACTTTTTTATATAAAGAAGCTGCGGGGTCATCATCTGGTAATGAACTTATTAAATCGGAATTAATTTTCAGGCTTGTAATTTGGTAGCCAAGGACTATAGTTAGTACTAATGTTGTTATAATTATTAACCACCTGTATTTCACAATTGATTCTGCAAATTTCTTCATATTTTTTAATGAATAATTGAATAAATTGGTTTTAAAGTCAATACAAAGATAAAAATATGTTTGACTATTAGTGTTTTATAGTCAATAACATCATAAAAAAATTATTTCTTCCGCGTTTTTAAACTATGCACAATCATAGTTGCAAGTTCATCAATAGTGTTTTCAAACTCGGTATACTTGTCTTGAAGGAATAAAGGAATTTCTATACCATTTACCACCATCATCAGAACATTTACCGTTGAGTTTATGTTCTTTACATCAAGATAACCCTCTTTTTTGCCTTTCCTTAAAATAGAAGTTAATTGTATTTGTTCAAACTCAACAAAATCATCTCGAACGTCTTTAACGAAGTGGTACTTATCAAAGAAATCAGCTTTTAAAGTTTCATGGTAATTAAACGCTTTGTGCAACAATTTCAATCGAGTAAGAAAATAATCTTTGAGTGTGATTAGAGAATCTTTATCGCTATTTACAATTTTACTTAATTCTGATTTAACTATGCCCAACTCTTGTTTCAGAACTTCATTGAAAAGCAACTCCTTACTTTTAAAATAGTAGTATAGAATCCCTTTAGCTTTATGGATATGCTTCGCAATCTCATCCATGGTGGTTTTATGAAAACCATATTTTGAAAAATGTCTTGTAGCTGATTCTACTATTAAATTCTTTACATCTATTTCTGACATAGTAGTTGACTTTTATTGTTTATTGGTCAAAATTAATTAATACCAGCCATATGACAAAGTTTTATTACTATTTGGAATAATTTTACCATAATTATTTCTTTAAGCAATTGTAACTAATCAGTACTTAGAGTGAACTAGAGTTTGGAGTGCCTAAAGTTAAAAAAATAACGTGTTATTAACATTTTGATTGTTGAAATTAACATCTGCGATTCATAAAAGAATGACATTTAAAAAAACTGAGCACATATTAACAAAAAATATTATTAGTGTTTGATAAATAAGCGATTGCGTTCTTTGAAATAATGGAAGTCAGGGTTAGCTTTGCATTATACGACATGGAGACCTCTGATAAAATAATTATCGAAGAAA
>JAHYJH010000166.1 GCA_019429185.1 Vicingaceae bacterium | reverse complement strand
AAAGCACAAAAGTGATTCCTACGGAACAACATAACCAATAGGTTTGTCTAGTTTGAGTTCTTTTACCTTTGTGCTTTGTGTTTTTAATTATTAAAATTAATAATTTTCAAAGATATGAGTTTGAAGTATTAGCAAAGAGCGATGGCAACTACGGACTTATGACTAAAAACCCGAACTAATAACTATAAACTGGGTATTTCCCTAATTCGGAGACCGACAGACCTACGGACAGAGGGGGGGATTTTGACTGCTGATATTGACGCAATAATAAGTGATTAACAAAATGAATTTATTAAGTTTGTGACATGATAAATATTTTTTGTACAAAGAAACTTGAAGCTTTTACTGGAAAACTTGATAAAAAAGAGCCAATTGGTGAGAATAATTGGACTGGACATTTAGTTGCTATCGGAGGAAGGAAATGTTTATACTTTATTCAGAAAAAGACACTATATTCTGTTTTGCTGATTGACATTGTAAAGAAAGATCTGAAACAATTAGATAAGCTGTTTTTTGAAGCATTATTAATACAATTGAAAGCAGATAAAATTTACAAACCTGAACTTGAAAATTACCTTGTTGAAAATTTTAGTTCATTGAAACTGCTTCCGACCGATAATGACCAGAAAACTATGGGGACAATGAGAGATGACATTATTAACTTGAAAGCATATTGTGAAGATAAAGAGAACAAATTGAAAGCAGCAGCTGAATTTGCTACTGAAACCATAAATAAAATACCACTTGGGACAAGAAAATATAAATATGCAAGTGAATTAATGAATGAGGAGTTAAAGAGTCTCGTTTGAAAGATTTTTCTCCTGAAGAGGATAAGGACAGAGGGGGGGGAAGCCGTTAAAAATTTGAGTTAAAAAAAAGGAAAGTTCCCCCCCCTTTTTTGTAAGAAAGTAAATCATATAATTATAAACAATTGATTATTAATAAATTATACAAATGCCTTAAGAAATATAATTCAATAATTTCGATTCCGATAGCTATCGGAACAAACTAAAAAATGATTACTCAGCACTCGTATTGCCACAGATTACACAGATTTACACAGATTGATTTCACAGATTATCAATGCTTTTTTATTATAAATTAAGGTATTGATGCTACTTTCGTGGTGGTTTAAATTTTCACAAAAATAACCGCTTTCAGCGGTTATCTCCCGATAGCTATCGGGAGTGAAAATATGTGTAATCTGTGGCGAAAAAAGAAAAAATAAGTGGCTGAGGAGTAACAAAAGATGGTCAAATCAAAAATATCGCTGCCGCAAGCGTACACGCTTGTGGTAAATTAGTAAAATTGGCAAAGTAGTAAATAGTAAATAAATTACTACATTTGTTTTTATGAGCAGAAACTATAAATTTCTAAAAAAGGAATGAAACTTTATCACGCCTGAGGCGGACACGTGCTTAATTTAAAAATAATAGAAACCACAAGCGGGACGCTTGCGGCAGCGGGGGAAATTACTTCAAATAAGACAAAGATTTGATAAACTTCTGAATACTGTTTGGAATAGTAAACTGTTGCTAACAATGTATAAAAATAATAGCGGTTTTAGTGCTAAATTCAAAGGTTATATCTTTACACAAAGTTTAGTGTTAAATTGAAAGGTTCGTGCCTTGAAATTCGCTACTATTCTTATACTTACCGTTGTCCTTAACACATTTTTGCTAATGCCAAAAATTTGAATGGATAGGGGGTGTAAAAAAAAACCTTAATTTTTTTGTTCAATCCTTATAATTTTTAACCTGACACAATGAATGTAGCAGAAAATTTAGTGCAGCTACTTTTAAGCAACTGATAAAAAGAAAATAAATAATTAAGTGACTTTACCCACATATACTCAACATACATGGATTTTCAGTTTTTTTGTCCCAAGCCCCCTAAGGCAATAAATGAACTTCCACTAAATCACCTGTATTAATTTCATTAAGACCTTCTTTAATAAATAACAAGCAATTAGCCCAAACAAACGATTGTAGTGCATCGGAGTTTTGTCCGCCCAAAGGAGTTACTGTTTTAAAATCGGTAATGGCTTTGTAAAAATGAGCTCTACCTTCTTTTTTTAAAATGGTTTCACTAACAGGTAAATGCATAACAGGTAAAAATGGAGATTCATTTCCCATTTTATATCTAATGCAAGGATACACATACTCATAAAAGCAATTCAAGGCTGCTGCCGGATTGCCAGGAAGAGCAAAAACAACTTTATGTTCTTTTGTTCCAAAAAAAAGTGGCTTTCCAGGTTTTTGATTTACTTTATAAAAAATCGCTTCAACACCATTTTTCATTAATGCCTCATAAACAAAATCATAATCTCCCACAGAAATACCGCCAGACAAAACCAACACATCTGATTGTTCAAGTGCTTCTCTTATTGCCATAGTTGTTGCTTCAAGATTGTCTTTAATGCTTACAACAGTTGGATGAATTTTTAATTGGTTGAATCCAGCTTCAAGCATAGCACTATTCGATTCGAATATTTGACCTTCTTTTAATGATTTGCCTGGTTTTACTAATTCACTTCCTGTTACTAAAATATGTGCCGATGGAAAAGCATGAATTTTAATTGTTGTAAACCCTAAAGTAGCTAAAAAACCAATAGTAGCAGGGGTTATTCTAGTTCCTTTTTTTAGAGCCAATGCACCTTTTTCAAGTTGATAGCCTTTTGTCCTTACATTACTCCCTTTTTTTAATCCATTATCTTTCAAATAGAGTTGCTTTTCATTTACATCGGTAAACTCTTGCATAATAACAGTATCACAACCATCAGGAACTTTTGATCCAGTAAAAATTCGAGCAGCTTCACCTTCTTTTATTGTTATTCTTCGGGTGTCTCCAGCAGGAATTTTCTCCACAACAGTATAAGAAGAAAGGGATTGGTTGAAATTAAAAGCATAGCCATCTACAGCAGATTGATTGAAAAATGGAATAGGGTGGGGGCTATATAAATCCACAGCTAAATGGCTTCCTAATGCACTAGATAAATCCACTTCAATAATTTTGGCTAAAGCAGTATTTTTAATGATATTTTTTTGAGCATCTTTAACAGTAATCATATATTTTCCTGTAATGTTTTTAAAGGTATAAAATTAGAATTTGTTTTATAAGTCGAAACTTTAAATGAGTTATTTATCAAATTAGACATAAAAAATGCTTATTTTAATGACTTATGTCAGTTTTTTTGACTAAAATTTTTATGAATTTTGAAAGAAATGTATAAATTATGAACTACACAAAAGTGAAAGTAAATATACCAACTTGTATTAATTGTGAACATAAAAAAGAAGGGATTTCTATCTTTTGTAGTTTAGATATAAATGAAATAGAAAATATATCTGAATACAAAAGAAATATCTCATTCAAAAAAGGACAAGTTATTTTTAGTGAAGGCAATCAACCTCACGGTATTTATTGTATTTATAAAGGGAAGGTTAAAATTCATAAAATGGGAGATGAAGGCAAAGACCAAATTGTCCGATTAGCAAAAGCATCCAATATTGTTGGGTATCGTTCTATTTTTAATAATGATACCTATTACGCATCAGCTACAGCTATTGAAGATACTGATGTTTGTTTCATTTCTAAAAATTTTATTACTGAATTGATTAAAACAAACAATTGTTTTGCTTTTTCGATGATGAATATTTTATCTGATGATTTAAAGAGAGCAGAGGAAAAAATAACACACATGGCACAAAAACACGTGCGAGAAAGAATAGCCGAAGCACTTCTTTTGCTAAATGAAGCCTATGGACTTAAAGCAGATGGAGTAACAATCGATTCTTCGTTAACCAGAAGAGAAATCGCCAATATTGCTGGTACAACCACAGAAACATCTATTCGGATTTTATCTGATTTTGATAAAGAAAAACTTATCGAATTGAAAGGTAAAGACATTAAATTGCTTGATATAAAAAAATTATTGAGGGCTGCTAATGTTTTTGATTAATTTCAACAAACCTAAGAAATATCATTTTATTTTATGACGTAAGTCATTTTTAGTAATCTGAAAATCAATGAAATTTGATTAAAATTAAAAAAAAAATATTTTGAATAATGAAAAATTACATATAACTCGTTTATCTAAAGAATTAGTTGACAAAGTAAAGCATATTTCTAAACGTATTTCCACATACAAACAGGGTGATTTTTTATTTAGAGAAGGTGAAAACCAAAATTATATCTATTTAATTGAACAAGGCGATGTTTCTCTTATTAAAAAAGGAATTAACAATATCGTAGAAATTGTACATCAAAATGAGGGAGATTTAGTAGGTGTGGATTTTATTTTTAACAATACTGAAAGTGGCTATTCTGCTGTTGCAAATGAAAAAACATTACTTCATCAAGTATTAATTGATGACTTTAAAGTGTTTTTAAAAGAAAACAATAACCTTTCACTAGAATTAATTCAATACCTCAGTTCATTAATCAAACAGATTGAAAATTATTCTAAAAATTCCATTAGATGTTAGTTGAAGATTTTGCCGAAATGTGTCGGCTCTACGAAAATTTTGAAATTTGGGATGTTGAAAATATGGATGCCTTTTTCAAAGGAAATGCTGTGTTAACAACCATTTTTGAAGATAAATATAAAATTTCTATTTCTGAGTTTAATCAAAAAAGAAGTGAAATCAAGGAAACCAACATGCAAATTATAGAAACAGTGTTGGACTATGTTGGCGATAAAAGTTTTTATATTTTCACGCATCACAACGAAAACCACCTTGAATTAATAAAAATGCAACAACAAAAAATAATGAATTTTGGGGTGGATATTAATAACATAAAAAATGATCATGTTTATGTTATTATACTCATCCCACATAGGAACCCGAAAAATCGGGGTTAATAATATGGAAATTATCAGTTAGGAAATTATCAAACATTTTCTCCATCCAAACTTTATTGGTAAAGAAGTTCATTACAGCCATTCTAA
>JAHYJH010000019.1 GCA_019429185.1 Vicingaceae bacterium | reverse complement strand
TGCATATTTTTGTTTTTTAGATTAACAAATATAAACAAGGTTTCATTCTTTTTCTTACTTCATTTCGCTACGCTCCATTTCGTAAGAAAAAGAATGAAAATAGGGAACAACGTAGTGAAACTAATCACCTATCAATGCCTTACTTTTTGAACCCGAAGAAATTATTGTTTGCGTTGAGTCTGAATAACCCAAGGTATCTGCATTGAATTGATTCATCCCAAAACCAAATGAAAGCGTAGCATTTGCATACCAATATTTTGAAAACACAAAATTATAGGAATAACCTACAGAAGAACCAAGCGTAGCGGCTGAATAAGCTGTGAACGGAAAGTCCATTTTTAACTCAGTTTTTATACTATCATTATCTAAAAACCCAGAAGAATTTCTTGCAGCATCGTAATTAAAAAAGAAACCAGCGACAATACTTCCTGCACTCTTAAGTTGAATTGCGTTCTTTACAAATGCTGATTTTATAGAAAATTTTTTGTGGTTTACAATATAAAGACCGGAAATGATTAATGCTTCTTGCCTAAAATTACTAAACTGAGGAAGTGTATCAGAGTTCCATTCAGCAACATTTGCAGCATTACTCAAATGATATCCGCTATAATTTTGATAAAATCCATCTATAACAAACCGTTTGTTATAGATATTTAGCATTAAATCTAAACGGGTTGTTTTTCCTTTTTTAGCAACTTCCAAATCATTGGAAGGCAATCCTAATGTTGCTCCTATACCCAACCATTTATGATTAAATGCTGCACCAACATTTACCATTCCTAATGGTGCCATTTCAATTTTATTTTGAGAAATCTTATTATTTATACCTAATTTCAAAAAACTAGTAGAAGCGAAAACTTTCACCAACAACTGATCGGACATATCTATATAATACTCTTTTTTAATGGTATCCTTTTTTGATGTGTCAATACTTAACTCTTGAGCATCTAATTTAAAGAAAAATAAGGTTAATATTAAAAAGATAATGTTTTTCATAGGCTATGAAATTAAAAATCAAAGATATAAAAAAAAGGATACCATAGCAACATTAAGAAGTTAAAAGGGTGTAATATGATAATCCCGATAGATTGAAAAATGATTTTCTAAATTAAAAAATAAATGGTTAACATTGCTTTGAAAACTAAAATCATTCAGTCATGGAAAAATATACAGAATTACTGCATCAAATTGAAGAGAAATATAAAAAATTAGATCAAGATCCTGAGGCTTACCTTAAAGGATTGCTTCATGCAAAACCTATTGATTATTGGGATTATATAGAAGTTGAATCTTTATTGAGTTTACAAAAACCTAGAACTGATTTTCCTGATGAAATGGTTTTTATAATGTATCATCAAGTAACAGAATTGTTGCTAAATATGATGACACATGAAATGAAGCAAATTTGTAATAGTGAAATACTTACTGCTTCTTTTTTTATTGAAAAATTAGGTAGAATTAATCGTTATATTCAGATGTTAGCCAACTCTTTTGATGTGATGCGTTTGGGAATGAATCCCGAACAATACAACCAATTTCGGTTTACACTAACTCCAGCTAGTGGATTTCAATGTGCTTCATTCCGATTTTCTGAAATTTATGCCACAGACATTGAAAATCTGTTAGACGCTAGAATAAAATTTAATCTGCCAGAAAAATACGATATGGAATTTTTATTTGAAAATATTTATTGGCAAGCAGCGGGTAAAGATCCTAAAACAGGAAAAAAATCAGTAACACTTCAACACTTTGAAGAAAAATATTTAACTCGTTTTATAGAGCTTGCAAATACACACAAACATAAAAATATTTGGCAAAGATATAACGCTATGCCTGAAGTAGAAAAAAACAATCCTGAGTTAATTCAAGCAATGAAAGATTTAGATATTGAATTTAATATAAAATGGCCTATTGTTCACTTAAATGCAGCTAATGCATATTTACTTTCTAAAGATACTGTTACAGAAGCAACAGGAGGTAGTGATTGGCAAAAGTACTTACATCCTAAATACCAACGAAGGGTATTTTTTCCTGCTATTTGGAGCAAGGAAGAATTAGAAAATTGGGCAACTGAGTATTAAAAAAAATTATAAACCTCCAAGGTTTTGGAAACCTTGGAGGTTTGGCGTTTTTTTATCCTTTCAAAAATCCTAATATTTTATCAACACTATCTTTAGCATCACCATAAAGCATTTCGGTATTTGGTTTGTAGAATAATGGGTTTTCTACTCCCGCATAACCAACAGCCATTGAACGTTTCATTACAATAACTGTTTTTGCTTTCCATGCTTCAATAACTGGCATTCCGTAAATTGGACTAGCAGGATCATCTTGAGCTCCAGGGTTTACCACATCATTTGCACCAATTACCATTACTACATCAGTGTTTGGTAAATCAGGGTTAATTTCGTCCATTTCCATAACGATATCATAAGGAACATTGGCTTCTGCCAACAATACATTCATGTGGCCTGGTAAACGACCAGCCACTGGATGTATGGCAAATTTCACGTCTTTTCCTTCTTTTCTTAAGTTTTGAACCATATCAAAAATTGGATATTGAGCTTTTGCTACTGCCATTCCATATCCGGGAACAATAACCACAGATTTAGCTTCTTTCAATAATTCAGCAACCGCTTCATGATTCAAAGCAGTAACTTCTCCTTCCATTTCTTGTGCAACACCTGATGTAACTGCTCCAAAACCTCCTAAAATAACAGAGATGAATGATCTGTTCATGGCTTTACACATAATAATTGAAAGAATAGCACCAGAACTACCAACCAATGCTCCTGTAACAATTAGTAAATCGTTTCCTAACATAAAACCTGCTGCTGCTGCTGCCCAACCCGAATAAGAGTTTAGCATAGAAACAACAACTGGCATATCTGCTCCACCTATTGCCATTACGAGCATAATTCCAATGAAAGATGCTATTGCTGTCATGATATATAAATAAAGCATTCCATCTAATCCAGGGGCTACTGTAAATAAATAACCCAACACAAAACAAGCTATCAATAATACTATATTTACGATATGTCTGCCTGGATATAATAATGGTTTGCTCATTACCTTGCCATCGAGTTTTCCCCAGGCAATAATAGAACCTGTAAAAGTAATTGCTCCAATAAAAACACCAATAAAAACTTCTACTAAATGAATGGTATGCTCAGTTCCTGAAAGTGATTGTGTATGAACATCTAAATATGAACCAAAGCCAACCAAAACTGCTGCTAATCCAACAAAACTGTGCAATATAGCAACCAACTGAGGCATAGAAGTCATTTCAACTTTACGAGCCACCATAGTGCCTATAACGGCTGCAATGGCAATGGCAACAATAATGTAAACATGACCTTCTACTTCTTGTCCTAAAACTGTGGCTAAAATAGCGATTGCCATACCAATAATTCCATAAAATACGCCTCGTTTTGCAGATTCTTGCGAAGATAATCCGCCTAAACTAAGTATGAACAGAATACTTGCAAATAAATATGCTGCTGTTTGAATTCCAATTTCTATCATTTTATTTATTTTTTAAACATTTTCAACATGCGGTGAGTAACTAAAAATCCTCCTACAATATTAATACTAGCAACTAAAATTGCTACAAAAGCTAATATAGTCATCGGACTTGATAAATCAGAAGTGGTTTGTAATAAACCTCCCACTATTATAATTCCGCTAATTGCGTTGGTAACAGCCATTAAAGGAGTGTGTAAGGAGTGTGAAACATTCCAAATCACTTGCCAACCAATAAATACAGATAATACAAAAACAGTGAAATGCTGCATAAACTCAGCTGGAGCAAACTGCCCTAACACGAGTAACACTCCTCCAATTACAGCAAGTTTAATTATCATTGATGTTGCTTCTTTTTTAGCATTTTTTGCTGCTGCTATTTTTGGGTCTTCAATTTCAACTACTTCTGGTTTTGGTTTTTGAGGACTTACAGGTAATGGTTTTGGAGGCCAATTTATTGTCCCATTATAGGTAACCATGGCTCGTGAAACCACATCATCTTCCATATCAATTTTAAAGTTCTCACCTTTTCCCATATCATCTAATAAATGACAAAGATTGTTTCCATATAATTGTGAAGCCTGATTTGGCAATTGACTAAGTTTGCCTAAAATAGTAACTCCATTTTCGGTTGTATAAACTTCTCCATTTTTAGTTAAAGCACAATTTCCACCAGTTGAAGCTGCCAAATCAATGATTACAGAACCCGGTTTCATTGCTGCAACGTGGTAATCTAAAATTAATTTTGGGGCTTCTCTTCCTGGAATTTGAGCGGTAGTAATGATGATGTCAACTTCTTTGGCTTGTTCTAAAAACAATTTCATTTCAGCATCAATAAACTCTTGGCTCATTACTTTAGAATATCCTGAGGCTGTGGCTCCATCTTCCTCAATTTCAACAGTAAGGAATGTTGCTCCCATAGATTCGATTTGCTCGGCAACTTCTTTTCTGGTATCGAAAGCCCTAACAATTGCTCCTAATGAATTTGCTGCTCCTATCGATGCCAAACCAGCAACTCCTGCCCCAACAACCAACACTTTTGCTGGATCAACTTTTCCTGCTGCAGTAATTTGTCCATTTAAAAATTTACCATAATAATTGGCTCCTTCAATTACAGCCCTGTATCCTGCTATGTTTGCCATAGAAGATAAAACATCCATTTTTTGTGCTCTAGAAATACGAGGTATGGAATCCATAGCAACGGCATTTACTTTTTTATCGGCAAGTTTTTGAAGTAATTCGGGATTTTGTGCAGGCCATAAGTAGCTCAACAACACCAAATTTTCTTTCATCATATCCACCTCTTCGGGCGTTGGTCCTAATACTTTTAACACAATATCTGAGTTACTGTATATTTCAGCAGCTGTGTTGACTATTGTTGCTCCTGCTTCTTCAAATTCAGCATTTGAAAAATTTGCTTTTATACCTGCATTACTTTGAATAAATACAGAAAACCCCTGTTTTATTAACCGCAGTACTGTTTTTGGAGTAGCAGCAACTCTAAGCTCATTAGGATTTATTTCCGAAGGAATTCCAACTTTCATATCCATAAATTTATTATTTAGTTTGAGATAATTATAACTTTAAAAAAGTCTTTAATTAAAATTTTATAAGCAAAGCAAACTATTGCTTTTTCTTTTATAAAGGCATTTAGTTCTCATAAATTTCCTTTTTTATGACGGCAAAAATAGAAATAAAATGATAACTAACTACTAAAAAACGTAATTAGTTTCCCTTAGAGATAATTCCGAAAAATAACCTTTAAAAACAATAGATACTTTGAATAAATCTGGCATTATGGACAAACTCTAATTAATCTTTTCCTTTTTCTTTAAGCAAAGGAACAAATTTAAAAGAACCTAAATCAGTTGTTTCAAAATTAGACGCATCAATTTTTACTATTTTTTTCATAATTTGATAGTCATCATTATCAACAGGAATAATCATAATTCCTCCAATTGCTAATTGATTTAATAAATTTTCAGGAACATAAGGAGCTCCCGCTGTAACAATAATTTTATTAAATGGAGCAAAAGAAGGTAAGCCCAAATAACCATCTCCATAAAACAACTTTGCATTATACCCCAACTTAGGCAAAAACATCTTCGTTTTATCAAAAAGTGCTTTTTGTCTTTCAATTGAGAAAACTTTTGCTCCTAACTCCAATAAAACAGCAGTTTGATAGCCAGAACCAGTACCAATTTCAAGCACTTTATCACGGGGTTGAATAGCTAAAGTTTGAGTTTGAAAAGCAACTGTATAAGGTTGCGAAATTGTTTGTCCAGAACCTATCGGAAAAGCGGTGTCTTCATAAGCAAATTGATGAAGTGCTGTATCATTAATAAACAAATGACGGGGAATAGTTTCAATAGCTTTCAACACTTTTTTATCTGTAATACCTTTTTCTTCTAATAATTGGACTAATTTTTTTCGTAATCCTTTATGTCTGTATGTATCCATCATCTATTATTAATATTGCTGCAAAGTAAGTATTCTTTAGGAGAAGTTTTTAGGAAAGTAACGAGTATATTATTAAAATTTGAGTGTTAATAAGAATTTATTTTAGTAAAACTAAAATAGGTTCAATCGTTTAAATTTGCTTATATTTTTTGATATAAATGTTACGAATAGGTTTAATAGGATCTGGTTATTTAATTGAAAAGCATATAAAATCGCTTCAAAGTCTTTCCGATTATACATTCATTTGTTTTTTTGATACGCATCAAAACAAATCGACCACTATTCCAAAAAACCACCTATCTCTTAAAGTAAATTCGTTAGAAGAGCTTCTCCATAAAGTAGATGTTGTATTCATCCTAAACTTACCCGAACAATCAAGAATAGAATTAATTGTTAAAAGTCTTAAATCATCTAAACACGTATTAATTGATAAATCGAATATTAAAACTACTGTAGAAGCACGAAAATTATTAGAATTAGCAGAAGAAGCAGGAGTAAAAGTACAAATATCTAACATTTCTTACTTTACACCCTTATTTAAGTCAGCCAAAAATTACATTTCATGCCCAACATATATAGAAGCAATTACACACATCCATTATAAAAACAAATCATCTGATGCAATTTTTGATTTATTATGTGATGATATTTGTTTAATAATTAATACCGTTAAATCTAACTTAAAGAGAATTTCAACCGTTGGAATAGACGTAATTAATTCATCGCCCGAGTTAATTCATGTAAAATTAGAGTTTGATAATGGATGCATAGCCAACATTACCATTAATACAATTGCAGAAGACGACAAAAAAACCGTGCGTTTTTTCGAAAATAACAGTACCATTTTGCTCGATTTTTTAGACAATAACATTAGTTTATTAACACACAATGAGGCTTCTAATGTTACGCAGAAGCAAAATATAATTTTACTGAAAACAAGTGAAATAGAGCAAGAATTTTCGGAATTACACCTTGGAATTATGCAACAAAAGCAACTTGCCATAGATTTACATACCATGTATAAAATTCTTGATATTACATTTAAAATATCAGAAAAGTTAAAAATAAATTTCTCTTTAACCTAAGAATAATACTTTTGTGCAATAATTACATTAAGTAACCGTTAAGAGATTATTTCCAACTTGCAAAAACAGTATAAAAATAAGTTTCTTTCTAACAGTCAATACTATAGTTTTTTCTTTATAGTTTTGATTGTTTTTTCTTGTTCAAAAGATAAATTTGAAGCAAAAATACCGTCCTACTTATCAATTGATAAATTTACCTTGTCAACAAACTTTGCAACACAAGGCTCTAATTCCGAAAACATTACTGATGCGTGGGTGTTTATTAACGATGATTTAATTGGAACTTATGAACTTCCTGCCCGTTTTCCAGTAATTAAAGAAGGTCTTTTTACCATAAAAATTTATGCAGGTATTAAAGAAAATGGTGTTAGTCAACTAAGAAGAAGGTATTTATTGTATGCACCTCACGAAGAGCAAGTTAATTTAGTTGCAGGAAAAGAAATAACTATCTCCCCATCAATTTCATACAATCTAGATGCTAAATTTGCTTGGATAGAAGATTTTGAAGGAGCTTCCACCTCTTTTTCATACCATGCTGACAGCGATACAATAATAAACAAAACGAACACAGGCGTTTTTGAGGGAAATTATTCTGGTAAAGCATATATGTTACCAACGATGGATTTTTTTGAAGCTCAATCACCTGTTTTTAAAAATGTTTCATCAAACGGAACTCCTGTTTACCTTGAACTTAATTTCAAAACCAATGAATCTGTTTTAGTAGGCTTATTAACTGATGACGATAAAATTGGTTTAGTTAGCCTTGTTCCATCTAGCACTTGGAAGAAAATTTATATAAACCTTACTTCTGCCATAAATTCTAAACCACCAAACTCTAATTTCAGAGTTTTTTTTGGACTACAATCAACAGGTCTATCTCCTTTTATTAATCAAAATCCACAAATATACGTTGACAATCTAAAGGTTGTTCATTTTTAATGAATCAAATTAATGAAATTTTAGGAGTTATAGTAATATGTTGTGAAAAATCCAATGATAGAATAGAATTAAATAGATGAATAAAAAATTACAAATTTTCAGGTATGTTTTTTTAGATATTTTTGCAGCAATTCTTGCTTGGACATTATTTTTTATTTTCAGAAAAAAATTCATAGAACCAATTAAATTTGGACATGAAATACCTTTAACTTTCGATGATAATTTTTACTACGCATTAGTATTCATACCTCTCTATTGGATTCTTCTTTACTACATCACAGGAACATACAACAATATATACCGAAAATCGAGGTTGAAAGAATTTGGGCAAACGCTTTTAATTTCTATAATTGGAACAATCGTTTTATTTTTTGTCCTTCTTTTAGATGACGAAGTACTTTCTTATAAAGAATACTATAAGTTATACACATCATTATTTGCACTTCATTTTTTCTCAACGGCTATGGTTAGGTTTATTCTTACCACCTACACTGGACTTCAAATAAAAAACAGGAAGATTGGTTTTAACACACTTATAATTGGTTCAGACAAACACGCTATTGATTTATATAAAGAACTAGAAAATCAACGATATTCTTCTGGAAATAAAATTATTGGATTTACTCATATCTCAAAAAATAATTTTTATCCTTTAAGTAAATTTCTTCCTCACTTTGGCAACTGTGTTGATATTAAAGAAGTAATTTCTAACAACAAAATTGAAGAGGTTATTATTGCCCCCGAACAACAAGAACATCCTAAATTAGTTAACATTATCAACGAATTAGAAGCAACACCTGTAATTATAAAAATAATTCCAGATATGTATGCAATAGTTTCTGGATCGGTTAAGATGAGTGCAATTTTCGGAACACCATTAATTGTTATTGAAAACGAAATTATGCCTGCTTGGCAGCGTTCCGTAAAAAGAATGATAGATATTTTTATTTCATCCATTGTGTTGATTTTATTTTCTCCACTTTATATCATAACCGCAATCATTGTTGTAACAACCACAAAAGGAGGCGCTTTCTTTGCTCAAGAACGAATTGGAATTCATGGTAAGCCCTTTACGATTTATAAATTCCGCTCAATGGTGCAAGATGCCGAAAAAAATGGACCAGCCCTTTCTAGCCAACACGATAGCAGAATAACCAATTTTGGTAAATTTATGCGAAAAGTTAGGTTGGATGAAATACCTCAATTTTTTAATGTTTTAATTGGTGATATGAGTTTAGTTGGTCCTCGTCCCGAACGACAATTTTTTATTGACCAAATCATTGAAAAAGCACCACACTTTAATCATTTACTCAAGGTTAGACCAGGAATTACCTCTTGGGGGCAAGTAAAATATGGCTATGCCGAAAATGTAGAACAAATGATTGAACGCTTAAAATTTGATATACTTTATATTGAAAATATGTCGTTGCTGGTAGATTTTAAAATTCTTATTTATACCGTTTTAATTGTAATTAAAGGAAGTGGAAAATAAAAAAATCATACTAAAAATTGTCGTTGTAACCATTTCTATTTGGATTTCTTTACTCTCTTGCAAAAAAGAAGTAGCAACCGCAAACCTACTTACTACTAACTATTGTGAAGTAAAAATTCCACTAAAAAAAGACGAAACAATTACCTTTTGGGTAGATATTGATATGGAGTATGAAAACACGCCACTTATCGTTTATAGCTTTAAATTTTTTGAAGAAGATAACTTTCTTTTTGAAGGAGGATTAGACCCATTCAATGCCACACCCAAAAAGGACTATAAAATTGAAAAACTGAATAACAAAACCAACCTAAGCTTTAAAGGAAAACTAGAAGGTAATTTTATCGCAAAAAAAGATGGAGTGTATATCATCAAAATAAATCTAATCAAAAACAACACCCCTGAATTTAAGCTTCATCGAACACTGCTTACTTTTATTAAAGCGTAATTTTTTCATTGTAAATACTTTTAGTTAGTTTTACTCCACTTATTTCCACATTTCTGATGTCTCAACAAAAAAAGATTATTAACGCTTGGATAATGTACGATTGGGCAAACTCTGTTTATCCGCTCATTATCACTACTGCTATTTTTCCTATTTTTTATAACACCATCACAACCGAAGAAGTGATGTTCTTTAACAAAACATTTATCAACACAGAGTTGTATTCTTATGTAGTTTCATTATCCTTTATCATCATAGCTTTTCTATCTCCATTATTATCTGGTATGGCTGATTATTCGGGAAACAAAAAAAAATATATGCAATTTTTCTGCTATTTAGGAGCAACCTCCTGCATGAGTTTGTATTTTTTTAATGTAGAAAACTTGGAATGGAGTATGTTGTCTGTTTTACTTGCAAGTGTTGGTTTTTCAGGTAGTTTGGTTTTTTACAATGCCTATTTACCAGAAATTGCACCTCCCGATATGCACGATAAAATTAGCGCAACAGGTTTTGGCAGAGGATATATAGGAAGTTCCCTACTACTTATTATTTGTTTGGTATTGATACAAGTTGTTGGAATAGAAGCAAAATACACTTTTGTGTTAACAGGAATGTGGTGGATAGGATTTAGTCAAATCACATTCAAACACTTACCAACCAACACATTCAATAAAAAACCAACAGGAAATAGATTAAAAAAAGGATTTCAAGAACTTGCATTCGTATTCAAACAATTGAAAAATCAACACACAATAAAAAAATACCTTTCCGCTTTTTTTATTTACAGCATGGGCGTTCAAACAATAATGCTGATGGCAGTTTTTTTTGGGACTAAGGAAATTGCATGGAAAAGCGAAGCAGAAATGCAAACAGGGTTAATCATTAGTATTTTAGTAATCCAATTTATTGCAATAGTTGGAGCACATTTAATGGCTCACATCTCCCAACGTATTGGCAACATAAAAACACTTCAAATTGTAGTGTTTATTTGGGCAATGATTTGCATTGTTTCCTATAGTTTTGTTTACACACCGCTTCATTTTTATATCATTGCAGGGGTAATTGGTTTAATGATGGGGGGAATACAATCGTTATCACGCTCAACCTATTCAAAAATGCTACCCGATACCACAGATACCACTTCCTATTTTAGTTTCTATGACGTACTTGAAAAAATGGGCGTTGTAATAGGTACTTTCTTCTTTGGGCTTATCGAAGGTTTTTTTAGTATTCGCACCTCCGTGCTGATGTTACTTATTTTCTTTGTCATTGGTTTTTTATTACTCTTAAGAATAAAACAAAAGGTTCAAAATCAGAATACAAAAAACTTGTCGCAACTTTAACTACCACTTAGGGTCTGTAATGAAATAAAGTGTACAGAATAGGCGAAGTTATTTTGTTTGCTAATAAGACGAAAAACACAGACATAGCAACGCTATGGCGAGTATTTTCAACGCAATTAGCGAGCAAAAGAGCAAGGCTAAATGTATAGTTTATTTCATTACAGACCCTTTAGGAAAAATTAGAACGTATTAGTCCTTATTAATAATTGAACTACTTTTTAATCCTAACAGGTTTTAAAAACCTGTTAGGATTTTTTCATTCCCCAATCACAATATCCACAGCACTACAACTGGTAAGGTAAGATGAAAGTGTTATCCGTTTTTTAGTAGTCCCATCACTTACCCATAGAGATACAGTGTTGGGAGGTATTTTGCCTACATTATGGGCATATAATATTAGCCTATTTTCCGATGTGTTATCAAGCAGTATAGTAATACTGTGCTTTTCTTTGGTGAGCAAGTAGTTATCCAGCACACATTTTTCATTCAAAAACAAAGAAATAATATCTCCATCAAAAGATTGATTATCCCAAACCGTAAAAGTAATTTCATCGCTGTTAAAATGTAAAGTTTTTCTAAGTTTTACATCTCTTCCATTCACACTATCCACTTTTCCATCCATAGTCACTACCATTTCATACGGATTTTTAATTTCTGGTTCTTCTAATATTATCAGAGGTTCTTTTTTTTCTTCAGGAAAACCATTAGGATAAAACTGTAAATTATCAATAAGGATATTTCCGTTGTACTTGGGTAGCTCTAAATAATACGCTTCTAACAACAAATATTCGGTAAGCATGGTTGGTTGCACTTCAAAAAAATAGGTTTCCCAATCGGTGTTTTCTACACTTCCTGATTCCCAAAGCAACTCTTTCTCAAAAATAGCATTCATCCCATATACTTTTAATTGTATAGGACGATTGAAATGAACGGTATCAGCCAAAAATTCAGGAGCAAAAGCCAAATCCAAACTATAATGATAGGTTTGATTGCTCAATAATGGTTGTTGAAACTTTTGATAACATCCTTCCCACAAATAGCTGTCAATAATACTAAAACCTCTTGCTACCATGGTGATATAACTATTTCCATGCGAAGCTACTTGTTGTACATTCCATATTCCGGGTTGTGTATCGGGCGAACTTGCTTGTCCGAAAGGCAACCAAGCTTGTGGCAATCCTACTTGCGACTTACCCTCAAAAGATGTATTCTGAAGGTACTGAGCTTGTAAGTTGCTGCTCCAAATAATAATGATGAATAAAAGTTGTTTCATTTCTTTTAAGGAAACCTTGGAGGTTTTAAAAACCTCCAAGGTTTAATTTGGAGGTTTGGTTTTTACTTTTTAATAGTTATACTTCCTGTATTGCTCCAACATTTGTATTCATTGGTGTAATACAAATAGCCAGATGTTGCAGGAGCTTCAAAACTTCCTGGTACTTCTGCTTTTAAATCCAAATTGATAGTATGAAAAGCATTAGGAGCTAAATCTCTAAAATAAAACACTACAAAATTGTCGGTAATTTCATAAAAACCTATCGTTCCTTTCTCTTGCAACTCTTTTAACTGCCAAGGTTGTGCTGATAATCCCGATGGAATTCCTACAACAGCCATAGTCATTGGCATTCCTTTATCTTGTTTATTGCTTACTTTGGTAGTTAATCGCACAGTTTCTCCCACCTGAACTGTTTTAGTATTCAACGCAGCTTCTACTTCCACATTACACTCTTTAGAAGATAAAGGCAAGGTCGTGTTGTAATCAATACTCATCGTATAAGGTAAGGCATTTTTAGTGTCTTTGTAACGAATTTCTATTTTTTGATTTCCTGTTTTTAAATATTTATCTAAATCTTTAAATTCAATCGCATTTTTTTCTCCTGCTTCATACTTTTTAGAAGCTACTACTTTTCCGTCAATCACACATTCCAACATTCCAGATTCTTTGGTTTGTTTAGAAAATTTGGCAAAATTAGTTAGGGCTTTAAGTGCTAATACTGTTCCTTGTGTTGAGCCGAAACTTCCGCTACCCGACCTTGAAGAAACTAAAAACGCTGCGGCTTTGGTAATTGCTGCCATATCTTTTTTATCAGCTTTTAACATCGCTAACATGGCTAAGGCTGTCGTTTCTACTTTGAGTGAAACTCCACCCGAACGAGTTATAGAATGATTTGCATTCCAGCTACCGTCTTTTTCTTGCAATTTCAATAATGCTTTCAGCACACTTTCAGCTCTTTTATCTTTATAGTTGAACAAAGTATTAGTCATTAAAGCCAATTGGTAAGCATCGTTTGAAGCTGTTGAAGAAGAATATGCTGCCTCTAACTCTTTGCTTATTTCAGCATAATTCGCTTCTGAAAGTGCATAAACAATGTAAGCATTAGTAACTTCTTCGCTTGCTCTACCAAATTGGTCTAACGCTCTTGGGTTTTTCTTAAACCCGCCATTGCCGTCTTTTCTGCTCATCAACCATTTAGATGTTCTTTTTACCATTTCATTGCTCACATCGGCATACACATGTTTCATGTCATTAAACTGCATCAATCCATAAGCAGTCAATGCTTCATGTCCGGGAGATGAACCAAACCATTCGTAACCATTTTCTTTGGTTTCATAAGAAGTTAATTTTTTATAACCTCTGTCTAATTTTTGGTCGATGCTGGCAAACAACTCAGGATTATCCATTCCAGTTTCTTTCATATAATTCATTGCCATAATGTTAGGATAATTACTCATAGAAGTCTGCTCGAAGCAACCTGATGGCTCTCTGATGATGCTTTCTATTCCTTTCATTAAATCATTTACCACATTAGGATAAGCTGTAAGTGAAGCTTGTAAAGAACCATCTACTACATCTGAAATAGAAACACTGTACGTTTTACTCAAATCTTGTCCTGAAAATGCAATGGAAACAGGAAATCCTTTTGGTCCAATTTTGATGGGTTGCACAAAAGCATCTTTCAATCCGTTGGCTTTAAAGCTGATTTCTAAGTTATCTTCTCCTATTTCATTTAACACTTCGTAGTTTAAATAAATCGTTTTTGTAGTGTTAGCAGCCAACATTTGGTTTCCATTTTCGGAATTTAACACTTTAAATCCTTTAGGTGATTTTACCATTAAGTTGCCTACCAAATTTTTGTTAGTCGTATTTTTTAAGGTTAAAGGAATTTCTACCACATCACCAAAAATCACTTGCGAAGGCACTTTCACTGTCATAGAAAATGGCAATTGTGTAAAGTGTGTGTATTCAGCTCTTCCTATCATACCAACTCCAACACCTTCCACTATGGTTCTGAATGAAGTTACTTCATCACTATTGTAAAATTCTACTGTTGCTTGTCCGTTATTCCCCACTTCAATATTTCCATCCCAAAAAATAGTAGAACGAAAATCTGTTCTTACATCTACTTCTTGATTGTTGGTATAATTTGGGGCAGCAAATTCTCTAGCTCTGTAATAAGTAACAATTGGAATGATTTTTTGGTCTTTTGCTACCAATTGATTGGCAAAAACTCTTCCCTGAGCATTGCCTACAATTTCTACTTCATCCAGTTGTTCAGCATCTTTATCATTATTAATATTGGCTAAGTCTTTTTTAACTTTTTCATTCTTTTCTTCTTCCTTTCTTGGTAATTTTTTAAAATTATTATCTTTTGGCATTGGATCATCTTCAAGAGCATCTATTTGAACCATTTCTTCTTCAACTACTTCAAATAATTCTATTCCATTTATTGCAGGTGCTGGTAGATTATTATTTCCTGCTCTTTGTTTGTTTCTATTCGCTGATTTGTAAGCCATTTCGTTTTGTCCATACAAATACACCACATTATTCTGAGTATAATTATATACCATTAGCGTGTTTTGAAGAAATCCACTAGCTATAACCTGAACAGAAATAGGGTAATATAAATCTACATTATCAATAGCGAAATAGCCATCCGCATCAGTTTTATAACTTTTCTTTGTAGTTAAATTTTTAAGAACTGCATCTTTTATCGCTTTCCCTTGACTATCTAACACGCTACCTTTTATGATTGCTTTTTCACCTTGAAATGTAATGCCCGGAAAATCTTCATTCATCACTTTTTCCCATGTAAATCTTCTCCAACCATCAGTCATTAATAAATAATCTAAGGCTTCATCAGCTTTTGCTTCTTTATCATTAAAATAAAATTGAGGTTCTTCTATCTTAGTTTTTAAGTCATTTTCCAACAATAAAGAAGACAAAATAGTACTCGATTTATCGTCAGCAAAACTCAATAATTTATCATCAACCACAGCCAAAGAAAGATTGGCAGGCATAGGCAAACCTCTTTCGTCTGTAACTTCAATATCCATTTTTACTTTTTCTCTTGGTAAATACTGAGCTTTGTCTGTTTTTAAAGAAATGTTCAATTTTTTGTCTTTATTTACGAAAACCAAACGCTCAGCCCTTTCAATATTTTTAGAGTCGAATAAGGTAATTTGAGCTACTCCCATAGGAAAATCTTTGGTAGGAATTTCTATTTCATTTTTTCCTCTGGCAACATTTATTTCGCTCGCAAAATACATTTCGCCTCTTACTTGAGCAGCCAACGACATGGTTTCTGTTTCTGTAGATTGAATGGTAATTGCCAATTTTTCATTGTCGGAATTATTTACATTTATTGTCCAACCTCTTTTTAAGCTTTTTGGCAAACTATATTTTTTATTAATTCCTTTGGGATGAGTAATTACTGCATAATAGGTTTTCCCGATTTTAGGCTTCAACTCAAAAGCTCCCATTCCATTATGAAAACTTTCAAAATTGGTAATGGTATTATCATCATTATCTTTAATTACACCTTTAATATCGGCAGGTTTGCCAAATTCGTTTAGAGCTTTAAAAGCCATTTTAGAAATTAACCCATCTACTAAATCTCCACCTTCGGGATAAAACCCCAACTCAATATTTCCCAACGTAATGGGTACAGAACGAGAAATACTTTCTGTTCTTCCTTCATAATCTATCATCACATTTAGTAAACCATCGTTGGTTGTTAATTCATTAGGCAACTGAAATTTCACATAAGCCAATCCTTCATTGTCGCTTATTAATTTACTTGCAGTCAGTTTTTGCCCATTTAATTGTACGATGTATTTCACAGCATAATTTGATAATGGTTGATTTTCTAATGTTTGTAAATCAACTTTGGCTACCACTTCATCACTTGGCCCGTAAGCTTTTTTCAAAAACTCCATTTTCATTTTTAAGCGAGGTAACACCACTTTCTGCACTTGAATTTCTTTCTCAAAAAAATTGTTGGTATTTTTTTGCCAATTGGTGTAAGCTTTCACTTTATAAATTCCACCCATCACGTTTTCATCCAATAAAAAATCTGCATTGGTTTTTCCTTTGCGAGCTATTAATTGATGTTTTTGACTAACATTTCCTTTAGGGTCAATTAATTCAACATATAAAATATCACTTTTATCGGAAGCTTTCATGTTTGAAGCATTTCTGATAAAAGCACTCAGCCAAATGGTTTCTCCGGGTTTATACAAAGGTTTATCTAATTGCACATACACCCTATCCTCCGGATATTCGTTATTGAAATTAGTCAATTTTGTTTTTAATGATTTTAAAAAGTCATTCATTTTATATTCGTTGGTTAACGAAATGGAAATAAATGAACCTAATGCTGCGAAAGCGATAACAGCTATCATCAGACTTTTAACGGATTTGATTTTTAGATTTTTCATAACGATATATTTTTGTTGTTTGTAAATAATTTTCTCGTTGGATGCAACAAAAAAATATATTCCATAAATAATAAATTGTATTTTTGATGTATGAGATTTTTAAAACATCTTTTTATTATTTATTTGATAGTAGCTACCCATTTTATTGTAGCTCAAGAAATTAATTTGAGTAAACTTGCTATTGCTTCTGCCGAACAGAGTAAACAAGCTGCATTTTTTTTAACTCAAAATTTAACTGAGGAAAATACTTCTGCCGATTTATTAAAAAATTACAATGACGCACTTATTGCTTGCGAAAAAGCAATCGTTTTTAGTGATAGTGCCATCAACAACATAAATGATAGCTCTTTTTCCGAAAAAGCAGCTAAAATAGTTTTAAAAAACGCACTAAACAATCTGGAAAAAACCATTATCATATTAGAAGAATTTACTGCTTTGAGTGAAGAACTTGTAAATCAATATTCACCAAAAGAAGCATTGTATTTTATTAACAATGCCATTGTGGATGCATACCAAGCTTCAATAGAACTGAACAATGGTCGAATTTTTCCAATTAATTCATCTTCACCTAACCAAAAAGTTGAAGAAGCCACACCTGTTATAGAAAAAGCACCTGAATTAATTTATAAAGTTCAACTTGGTTTGTTTAGAAAAAAAATTAAAGCTAATTATTTTGGTACTGACTTTACAGTACTGTTTGAAGAAGTTGAAAAAGGCGTTTGGCGGTATTCAATAGATGGATTTACCTCTTACAAAACAGCTTCAGAAGCAAAAAAAACCATAAAAGAAAAAGGATATGATGCTTTTATTATTGCATTGCTTAATGGAGAAAAAATAGCCATAGAAAAAGCATTGTCAATAGAAAAGCAAACAAGGTAAAAAACAAATAATAGATTTTGTTAAAAAGAATCTTGCATAAATTAGATTCTTTTTTTTTGATTTATTAACTTCGTCATCTATAAAATAAAAACAATATAAATTATGAGTTTATCAATAAAAGGAAAATTAGCTTCAATATTAGAAGTCGAATCAGGCACAAGCAAAGCAGGTAAAGAATGGAGAAAACAAAGTTTTGTCATTGACAATGGAGATCAATACAATCCAAATGTATGTTTTAGTTTTTTTGGGCAAGACAAAATTGCTATGTTAGACAACTTCAGTATCGGTCAAGAAATAGAAGTTTTCTTTAATCTTTCATCTCGAGAATTTAATGGAAAATGGTATCACAACTTAGATGCTTGGAAAATTTCTACAATTGGAAGTGAATCAACAAATTCTCAGCCTCAAGCTGTTGCTACACCAAGCATTTCTGATGCTCCAGAAGAAGGAGATGATTTACCTTTCTAAATAACATAACTTTACCATATATACTCAACACACATAGCTTTTCGGTTTTTTCACTCTTTCTTTTTCTCTTTCTCTGCGTTAAAATTTTAAACCGTAACTAATGCTATGCTTGGCTTACACACAAACTCGCTCAAACAGCCACTGGCTATTTGCCGTGCCTTGATAAAGAAAAAAATAAATTCGTCAAAATTTCCAGAAACCTATGTGTGTTGAGTGTAAAACAGACGCTTCATAATTTGTTGCGTCTGTTTTTTTATTTTTCCCAAAGAGAAGCTAATTAATTATCAAAAAATGCTAGAAACTAATGCTATTATTGACGCTGATGAAGCTGATTATTTATATGTTAGCTTATCTCAGCTACCTAATGCTGGCAATGGATTATTTACCGCAATAGACATTTATAAAGATGAAGTTATTTCCATTTTTAAAGGACAAATTTTAACGGAGTCTCAAATAAAACATCGAGTTGAAAAAAGAAAAGACCACTATTTTATTAGTTTACTTGATGGGACTATTATGGATTCTATGACCGTGGATTGTTTTGCAAAATATGCCAATGATGTTAAAGGTACTTTAACTACAAAACTCAACAACAATTCAAAAATAGCAATAAATGATAATAATATCATTTGCCTCATAGCTACTCGAAAAATTAAATCAGGCGAAGAGTTATTTTGTAGTTATGGAACAAGGTATTGGAAAAAGCATGGCAATCAAATTAATGGTTCTTAAAAACTTACAACCATTCCTAAGCCAAGTTTACCATCATTATAAATTGGATAGAGCATTGATGTCGATTTTGTTTCTTTCTTCTTTTTAAATAAAACATTAGAGATAACTGGATTTGTCCAATAAGCAATTTTAGTACTTAGTATTCCAATACCTGCTCCTGCTGCAACGTCTGTAACCCAATGTCTGTCATTATAAACCCTAAACATTCCTGTACCTGTAGCGAAAACATATCCTGCAATTCCATACCAAATAGAAACATCCTTATATTCTTGCATAAGAAATTCTGCCCCCATAAAGGCTGTGGCAGTATGTCCTGATGGAAATGAATTTTTTGAACTTCCATCTGGACGTTGTACATTTGAAACTGATTTTATACACAAAACTGACGAACCCATAATCAAATAAGAAGTAGCAAGAATCACTGTTCTATTTTTAAAATTATTTTTACCTTTTACACCAAAAGTATTTAGTAAATAGACTGATGTAAAAGGAGCATATTGAATAAAATCATCAACCGTTCTTTTTTCATCAATGTTTTCATTTACCTCCTCTTTTAATTCAAAATTTGTATTCTTAATACCATGGCTTTCCATACCAGTAATCCCATAACCTATTAAAATTGTAGGGATTACCAATGAAATGGGTTTAAATTTTAAATCTATAGAAGTTGTTTGAGAAGAATCGGAAATAATTTCTTGTGCGGATAGAAAAGAAAAATTTAAGCCTAAAATTGCTAAAAATATCAGTGTTATTTTCAGTATCACAATGAATTATTTTTAAATCAACATTCCTACAATTACTGCAGTAAACAATGATGCCAATGTGCCTCCTATCAATGCTTGAAAACCATATTTAGCCAAGGTTGCTTTTTTGTTTGGTGCTAACGCTCCAATTCCACCTATTTGAATTCCTATGGAGGCTACATTAGCAAAGCCACACAAAATATAAGTAGCCATAATGATGGATTTTTCTTCAACAAATCTTCCTGCATTTTTCAATTCTCCCAGCGAAACGTAGGCTACAAATTCATTTAAAATTGTTTTTTCACCCAACAATTGTCCAACAAGAACCATATCTTCTTTGCAAACTCCCATTAGCCAAGTAAGCGGAGCAAACAAATAACCTAGTAAAAACTGGAATGTAAGTCCATCGTATCCAGTATTATTAGCAATAATTGGGTTTAGGGAAGTCCAATCACCAATTTTGAATAAGATGTAATTTCCCATAGCCATTAAAGCAATAAACACCAACAACATTCCTGCTACGTTTACGGCTAATTTAATTCCATCTGTTGTTCCATTAGCGATAGCTTCTAAGGCATTTGCTCCAATTTTTTCTTTAGAAACTTCTAATCGTTCGTTGACTTTTTCAGTTTGTGGAATCAATATTTTTGCGGCTACAACTGCTGCTGGTGCAGACATTACAGATGCTGCTAATAAATGTTTTGCAAAATAAATTTGTTGTGCTTCATCTGTTCCTCCCAAAAAACCAATGTAAGCTGCTAATACACCTCCTGCAATAGTTGCCATTCCTCCACTCATCAAACACATCAATTCTGAATCGGTCATTTTACCTAAATAGGGTTTTACCAAAAGAGGTGCTTCGGTTTGACCTAAAAAAATGTTTCCTGCTGCGGCTAAACTCTCTGCACCTGAAAGACGCATGGCTTTTTTCATTATCCAAGCAAATCCATAAACTACTTTTTGTAAAATACCCCAATAATAAAGTAAACTTGTTAGTGCAGAAAAAAAGATAACAGTAGGAAGAACCATTATCACAAAATTGACTAATGAAGATTCTATGTACCCAGATTCAAAATTTTTAAAAAGGAAAAGTGTGCCTTGTTGTGTGAAGCCAATTACTTTTGTAAATGCTTTACTTGCTATTTCAAATCCGTAAGCTACAAAATCTACTTTTAATACAAGTAGTGCAAAAATAAGTTGTATGAGCAATCCTTTTCCAACCAACTTCCAATCAATGGCTTTTCTGTTGTTGCTAAAAAGCCATGCTATTGCAATAAGCGAAACCATTCCTATGGCACCTTTATAAAGAGAAGTGAAAGTTATTGTTGCAATCATTTACATATTAATTAGAGGCTGCCTGTAAAGTCCAACTTATTCAGTTTTGTTATTGTTTTTATAGGTTTTCATGAGCTCACTTCGTTCGGTTCTTCGTTATTCTCGTTTTGACAAGGGGTCATGACCCCTTGTTGGATTACAAACATAGGCACTAATTAGCATTTCGTTTGTCAATCTCTAGCTTTATTCTTGAAGCCTCTTCGTAATTCTCTCTTTCTATAGCTTCTTGTAGCATTTTATTTAATTCGGAAATAGACATTTCTTCGTAGCTCAATGGTTTTTTCTTATTATCCTCATTTTCTTCCTCATCAATTTGTTCTAGTTCATCCTCTACATCTTTTGTTAAATGACCTTCTTCTAAAATAATTCCAGCTCTTGATAAAATAAATTCATAGGAAAAAATAGGGCATTTGAATCTAACAGCTAAAGCAATAGCATCTGAAGTTCTTGTATCTACTTCTATTATTTTATCTCCTTGTTGAGTAATTAATTTTGCATAAAAAATTCCTTCAACTAAATTATAAATTATTACTTCGTTTACTTGAATTTCGTAAGAATCGGCTAAACTTTTAAATAAATCGTGCGTTAAGGGTCTGCTTGGTGTCATCGCTTCTAATTCAATTGCTATTGCCTGAGCTTCAAAACCTCCAATAATAATTGGTAACCTGCGTTTTGCTCCTACCGTTTCTCCCAACACTAAGGCATAAGCTCCTGTTTGAGTTTGGCTATATGAAAGTCCTATTATTTCTAATGCTATTTTATCCATTCACGAAAAGTAAAAAAGAAGGTAAAACTACCTTCTATTAATTTATACCTACTTATGCTTTTAATTTTTTAACTGCTTGAATTAATTTTGGAACTACCTCAAATGCATCACCCACAATGCCATAATCAGCAGCTTTAAAAAATGGTGCTTCTGCATCGGTATTGATAACAACAATCACTTTGCTTCCATTTACTCCAGCTAAATGTTGAATAGCTCCTGAAATTCCTATTGCAATATATAAATTTGGGCGAATTGCCAAACCTGTTTGCCCAACATGTTCATGATGAGGTCTCCAACCAATATCAGCTACTGGTCTGGAACAAGCTGTTGCTGCACCTAATTCTTTGGCTAATTCCTCTATCATTCCCCAGTTTTCTGGTCCTTTCAAACCTCTACCTGCTGAAACAACGATATCTGCTTCTGTTAATGACAATTCGTTCGATGCTTTTTTAACTTCTTTCACTGTTAAACGAGTTGAAGGAATTTCGCATGAAAATGCTTCAGTACTTAGTGTTTCTGAAAAAGTTTGTTTTTCGACTGCATTAGGCAACACAGTAATAATTTTTGTTGGAGTTTTAATTTCAATAGTGGCAAATGCTTTTCCTGAAAAAACTGTTTTTTTAACTGTGTTTCCCTCTGGCAATGCAACTGCTCCGGTAACTAAACCAACATCGAGTTTTGCTGCTAAAATTGGTGCAACTGCTTTTCCTGAATAGTCATGAGCTAAAATAATGGTTGTAGCACTTATTTTTTTTGCTGCTTCAATAATTATTTGTGCCACTTTTTGAGGGTCAAAATTAGTAAGTAACGCCTCATTGAAATGCAATACTTTCGTAATACCATAAGTGCCTAAAATTGAAATATCTTTTGCTTCTCCAATTACTATTGCTGTTGCTGATGTTCCTTCGTTTTTAGCGACTAATGAACCATAATTTGCAGCTTCAAAGGCGTTTTTTGTAAATGCTCCGTTGCTTGTATCTGTATATATTAAAACTGACATAACTTTTAATGTATTAATGGTTTAATGTAACAATGTAAAAATTAAAATTTTGTTCTTTTAGTTTTTACGCATTGCTAAATTGCTACATTTTAAAATTGTTTAATTATTTATTTAAATTGCTTTTGCTTCATTACGTAATAAGTTAACTAATTCATCAACATTATCAGCATCTACATATTTACAACCTGTTTTTGCTGGAGGTAAAGTGAATGATTTAATTTCTGTAGCATTTGATGCTTCAAAAGCGGGAACTATATTTAATGGTTTTGTTCTGGCAGCCATAATTCCTCTCATATTAGGTATTCTAGCTTCTGCCATTCCTTTTGCAGCACTCAATACAAAAGGTAAAGAAGTTTCAATCAGTTCAATTCCTCCTTCAATTTCTCGTTCAAGCATAGCTGTTGTTCCATTAAGTTCTAATTTTGAAGCTAGTGAAACATAAGGTAAATCTAACAAAGCAGATACCATTCCACCAACCTGAGAACCATTATAATCAATAGTTTCTTTACCAAAAAATACCAAATCGGCTGGATTACTTTTTAGATAAGCTGCAATTTGTTTTGCAATAAATAATGCATCATTTGTTGGTGCATCAATTCTTGCAGCATCATCAGCTCCAATTGCTAATGCTTTTCTGATAATCGGGTCATTTTCTGCTCCACCAACATTTAAAACAGTTACATTACCACCGTTAGCTTCTTTTAATTCTAATGCCCTAACCAACGCATACCACTCGTCATAAGGATTAATTATAAATTGAATTCCTGCTTCATCAAATTGCGTATTATTTTCTTTAAATGCAATTTTTGAAGTGGTATCAGGGGCTTTACTAATACATACTACTATTTTCATTTATTATATTTTATTGTTTATATAGCACTAAATTTTCGAGTTACGAAAGTAAGCATAATGAATGTAAAATAAAATGACTTTTAAGGACAAAAATGAAGAATTAATAAAAAACTATCTAAAACGAATGATTTCTTAGGAAAATAGCACTTCATAAAAAAAATGTTGATACATTCGCATTCTTATTTTTAAGTGTATCATTTTAACAACTCTTTCTTGTGCAACCTAATAAAAAATTCGATATTACGATAGTGGGAGGTGGTATTGTTGGTACTGCAACAGCATACAAATTACAACTTAAATTTCCAAATTTAAAACTACTCTTAATAGAAAAAGAAACGCATTTGGCAAGCCACCAAACAGGAAACAATTCTGGTGTAATTCATTCAGGATTGTATTACAAACCTGGCTCCGCAAAAGCAAGAACTTGTGTTGACGGAAGAAAACAATTGGTTGCCTTTGCTAAAGAACACAATATTAAGCATGATGTGTGTGGAAAAGTTGTTGTTGCTGTGAATGAAAGTGAACTTCCTTTTATGAACAAAATTTTTGAAAATGGAATTGCCAATAATACCGAAGGAATTGAAAAAATTGATGCTAAAAGATTAAAAGAAATTGAACCTTTTGTAGAAGGTATTGGCGGAATTTGGGTTCCATGCACCGGTATCATTGATTATAAAGCTACAACCGAAAAATTAGCAGCGTTAGTTGTTGATTTACAACCCCAAAGTGAAATAATTACAGGAGAAGAAGTGCTTTCTTACAAACATGGAGATTCAACTACAGAAATAAGCACAACCAAAAATAAATTCATCACAAATTATATGATTTTCTGTGCCGGTTTGCAAGCCGATAGATTAGCGATAAAAGATGGTGTTGATTTAAAAGAAAAAGTGGTTGGGTTTAGAGGCGATTATTATGAATTAACGGATAAAGCAAAGCATAAAGTTAAAAATCTTATTTATCCGATTCCTAATCCTGATTTTCCTTTTTTGGGCGTTCATTTTACTCGTATGACAACAGAAGACATTGAATGTGGACCGAATGCTGTAATGACTTTTAAACGTGAAGGATATAAAAAAACTGATTTTAACTTAATAGATACTATTGACGCTATTACCTATAAAGGAACGTGGAAATTACTTTTCAATAATCCTAAGTTTGCTATTAATGAATACCGAAGAGCCTTTTCAAAAAAATTATTTTTAAAAACACTTCAACGCTTGATTCCCTCTTTAACTATGGATGATATTAAACCTGGGAGAGCTGGAGTTAGAGCCATGTTGCTCAATGAAAATGGTGATACAAAAGACGATTTTAGAATAGAGTATAAAAACAAAAGCATACATGTTTTGAATGCACCATCTCCAGCAGCTACAGCCTGCCTTGCTATTGGAGATGAGATAACTAATATGGCAAGTCAACATTTTAACCTTAGTTAGAGTCTGTCTGTAAAGTTCAACTTCTTCGTTATTCTCGTTTTAAAAATCAATCATTTACGAAAGTAAACTCCTGATTTTCAAAACTTCGAAAGCCTCGAATTTAAACTTTACAGTTCAGTCTCACAACTTTATAAATAACACACATTACTTATGGAAAATTTAGGAATTTCTACCACCGAATTTATTGGATACTTCGCCTCTTTACTTGTTTTAGGTTCATTTTTAATGAAAAACATAAAAAAACTACGTATGTTAAACACCATGGGATGTACCCTTTTTGTTGCTTATGGAGTTCTTTTAGATTTCTCTTGGCCCATTATCATTACCAACACTGCAATTATTATTATCAATATTTACTATCTTACCAAGAAAGATATTGAGTGTGTTGCCGAAGAAAAAGAAAATGAAACTTCTACAGTTGATTAGTTTTTCACTTCCAGCTTAAATCCAACTCCGTGAATGTTATTAATAGAAATGGTTTCATCATCAGCTAAATATTTTCGAAGTTTAGAAATAAAAACATCCATACTTCTACCGCTAAAATAATCATCATTTCCCCAAATATTTTTTAGAATAAGTTCTCGTGGAGCTATATCGTTTTGATGTTGACATAAATAGGTTAAAATTTTAGCTTCTTTTTTAGTAAGATTTCGCTCATCCCCTTTTGAAGTTAAAAGTTGATTTTTTACATCAAATTGGTATCTTCCAATAGTATAAAACAATACCTTTTCTTGTTCTTTATCAATTAAGATATTACTCCTTCTGAGAACGGCTTCCAAACGGAGCAAAAATTCCTGGAAATCAAAAGGTTTGGTAATATAATCGTCAGCTCCAATGGTAAATCCTTTTACTTTATCTGGTTGAAGTGATTTTGCAGTTAAAAAAATAATAGGAATTTCTTTGTTAATTTCTCTGATAGTTTCTGCCACCTCAAAACCACCTTTTTTGGGCATCATAACATCTAAAATACAAGCATCGAAAGTGCCATTTACATAAGTTTTTAAGGCTTGTTCTCCATCTATACACAAAGTTACATCATAACCAATGGCTTTAAGATTGTCTTGCACAACAAATCCAAGATTGGTATCATCTTCGGCTAATAAAATGTGTATTTTTTTTTCTTTAGTCATATTTTTTAAATTGATAATTTTCACATTGTTACATTTTTAATGGTAGCTTAATTATAAAAGTAGAACCTTCTCCTTTTTTACTTACTAACCGAACTGTTCCATTATAGGCTTCAACTATTGTTTTTACGTAGTTTAACCCTAATCCAAAACCTTTTATATTATGCACATTTCCTGTTGGTTCTCTATAAAATTTTTCAAAAATTTGTTTGTGAGCTTCATCAGAAATACCAATTCCATTATCTCTTACACTAATTTCAATACCATCTTTATAAGGCGATGTGGAAATGCTAATTTCGGGTTTTTCAGGTGAATATTTAATAGCATTGTCAATTAAATTGTACAACGCATTGGAAATATGCACTTTATCTCCATAAAAAATAAAATTAGTTGCATTAAGGTTGGTAGTTATTATGCCTTCCTTTTGATTTACTAAAAGTTCAAAACTTTTCACAGATTCAGTAATGAGTTGATGAATATCAATAGCTTCATTTTCTAGTTTCAATTTATCTCGTTCAATGGTTGCCAGTTGCAACACTTTGTCCACCTGATTTTTTAACCTGTTATTTTCATCCTGTATTATTTTAGCATAGTTTTTCAATCTTTCGGGCTGGTTTATAATATCTGGGTTAAGCAATACTTCTGCCGACAGCGAAATAGTAGAAATAGGCGTTTTAAACTCGTGGGTAATGTTGTTTATAAAATCGTTTTTAATTTCAGAAAGTCGTTTTTGCTTCAATATAATATTAATGGTATAAGAAAAGAACATAATGATAATAAGAATGATGGAAGATGAGAAAATCCAAATCCCCATTTTATTCATAATGTAAGTTTGTTTAGTGGGAAAATAAACCCCAAAATAGTGTCCATCTTTATCCCATTCCATATTATAAGAAACAGCTTGAAGTTCATCTTTATCAGTTTCTTCAATGGAAATGTAATTCCCAAACACCACAGAATCAGTGAAACAATCATAAATCACATACTCAAAATCAATATTCAAATTGCGGTTAGTAAAATGTTTTTTTAATAAGGTTTCTAATAGGTAAGGATGAACCGTATCATTAATTATGGTGGTAAAATAATTAGAACTAACTTGCTTCACAGGATTCATCAATACCGATTCATCTTTGTTAATTTTCAACAACTCTCGGGTAACATTGGTTAACGCTAAGTGAACCCTGTCGTTGAATTGCTTTTCTTCTAAATTATAAGCGTTTTTTACCCAAAAAATTTGAGTAGCAATCATCCCTACAAGGGAAACCACAGCAAAAACGATGATGATACGGATGGTTTTGGTATTCATACTAACCGTAAAAGTAAGAAAAATACGAATTGAAAAAATTAGTTTTTGAGTTTACTAATTGGAGGTTATCCTAATTTCTTTTTGCGAATTAAAAAAGCCATATTTTCATTTTCAATATGACTATCTATCCAAGCAAAAAAATCAAAAAAATGCAGCGAAATAGTTTCTTTCGGATCTTTTATTATTTCTTCTAACGTACTTCTTAACACTTTAAACGCATTAATCTCTTCTTTTTTTAATACTATTTTTTGAGAAGCTATTTTTTTAATAAATTTTAAGATAGCTTCATCAAATTTGCTTAAAGGTCTAATTTTCTTTAAATTATTAACAGACTGGTTATAAAGGTAATTAATTGAATCATAGTTTTTGGCTTCAAAATGAGCTATCATATTTATTAAATGCCCATAATAGTAAATATTAGAACCCACATCATTTTTTTTGATGTTATAATCATTTAAAAATATGTTTAACCAATAAATTGATTTTGAATGTTTTTCATTAAAAAGATATGCAATCGCAATGTTGAGATAGAAAAGCAATTTATTTATCTCATTCGTTTCTGTATCGTACAATTTTAAGTTTTTCTCTATTTCAGGTATCATAGCTAATGCCTTTTTCTCTTCTCCAATTTCACAATAAATACCTAATTCATAACAAGTTGTAACATTAAACAAAAGTGGTTTATACCCTATCAAACCACTAAATCGGCTAAAAATTTTATTTAGCGTTTTGTTATATTCATCATAATTCTTGTTTAATACTTCGAGCAATAATAAATTATTAAGAGCTAAAAAATACTCATTAGATTGCAAAATATTTTTTTTGTTTGAAGACTCAATTTCCAACATTAATTTATGATAAATAGACAAACAACTCGATAAGTCGCCTTTACTCATAAAGTACATTCCCTTAAAATTTAACAAATAGAGTTTATCTTCAAATGTATGGTTGCTTTTAATCTCAAAAAAACCATTTTTCACTAATTTATCATAAAACTCAATTTCTTTATGCAATTGAGCAACCACTTTGTTTTTAGATAGTAATAAAAGATTGAATGTGTGATATTTATATTCAATCAATTTAGCATAATCGGTCAATAATTGAGTCTCGTCATTTAGTATCTCTTTCAATTTGTTTTGAGATTGGAGCAAGTATTTACCTTGCTCCTTTTCTATGTATGATTCCCACTTTAATATCCCTAAAAGTATTAAATGATTAGCACAACTTATTGCAATCTTTTTAGCTTTTAAAATTTGTTTAGCACAGTTTTTAAACAATCTTTTGGTATATAAAATTTCAATTTCTATCAACAAATGATGCAATTCAATTTCTTGTGATGAACTAGAGTGAAAACCTCTCAGATGTTTTAAAATAAGTGTTTGAAGACGACTTTCCATTACAGCTAAATTGCTTTTTGAAGGAATTTTCAATTGCTTTATCAACTCACTTTCCAAAATATTTTTATTTTTTTCTATTACATCAAACATCCTTAACAGCATTTTGTTCGTCTTGACGATGGAAGCGTTTACTTTAAAATATCTTTTTTCACTCTTTGTTAAAGAAGAAATAAGTTGAATTAATTGTTGATTTAACATAGGAAATAGAAATAAATTTAATGTAAAATTAATTAAACCTATTGTTAGAACTGAAAAAAATGTATGTTTTTTAACCTCATTAACAAATGATATAACTAAAATTATATTACTTTTATCAATTATAAAAAATAATTACCATGAAATTATCACGTATTAGTCTATTATTAAGTTTATTAACTTGCTTTTTCTATGCAAAAAGTCAAACCGTTATTTGGACGGAAGATTTTCAAAATGCTTGCACAGCTACCTGTCTCGCAACTGGTTATACTGGTACAAACGGAAGTTGGACAGTTACAAATACTGGTGTGAATGGAGCTGATGCTAATGTTTGGTATGTGAGTGGTGCCGAATGTGGAAATGCTGCAGGAGCTTGTGGTTCTGTGTGTGGAGCAACTGACCCATCATTACATGTAGGAAGCAATACATCTGTTTTAGGCGATCAAGGAGCTTCTTATTTGGCTGGAGGTCTTGGTTTTTGGTTTCCTGAAACAGACATCCGTGCAGAATCTCCTACTATTAATTTAACAGGTCAATCAAACATTACGTTAAACTTTAATTATATTGAAAACGGACAAACAACCATAGATAATGCAACGCTTTGGTATTTTGATGGAGCAACTTGGACACAACTTATTGATTTAGTAAAAACGCCATTAACTTGCAATCCTCAAGGTACATGGACTGCCTATTCGCAACTTTTACCTGCGTCAGCTAATAATAACGCTAATGTTAAAATTGGATTTAGATGGGTTAATAATGATGATAATGTTGGAACAGACCCTTCTTTTGCGGTTGATGATATTACCTTAACAGTTCCTTCAGCTTCTACTCCAACCGCTAATTTTACTGCATCAGCAACAAGTGTTTGTTTGGGAGGTTCTATTACCTTCACCAACACCAGCACAACTTCAGCACCAACAACGTATGCGTGGATTTTCCCTGGAGGAACACCAGCAACAGCCAATACAGCTGGTCCACATACAGTAACTTTTAATACCGCAGGTACTCAAAATATTTCCTTAACGGTAACTGATGCAAATGGAACAGACAGTATAGTTATTCCTATTACAGTTAACCCTCTTCCAACTGTTACTGCCAATGCCACCAACATATCAATTTGTGCAGGAGATCCTGTTACGTTAACAGGTGGTGGTGCATCATCTTATACTTGGGATAATGGAGTTACTGATGGTGTTCCTTTTAACCCAACTACTACTAACACTTATACTGTTACTGGAACAGATGCAAATGGATGTCAAAATACGGCTCAAATTACCGTTACTGTGAATAACTGTTCTCAACCAACAGCTTCATTTACGGCAAGCTCCCTTTCTACCTGTGTTGGAAGCAGTATCACATTTACCGACAACAGCACAGGATCAGGAATTACCAATTGGAATTGGACTTTCCCTGGTGGATCACCAGCAACTGCTAACACACAAGGACCTCATGTTGTTAGCTTTTCTGCTACAGGAACATATAACATTAACTTACAAATTACCGATGCAAATGGTACTGACGATACTACCATAACAATTACGGTTAATCCATTGCCAACCATAACTGCAAGTGCATCAGCTACTACAATTTGTGCAGGAGATCCCGTTACACTTACGGGTAGCGGAGGCGTTTCTTACACTTGGGATAATGGAGTTATTGATGGAGTCCCTTTTAACCCTACAGCAACAACTAATTATACTGTTACAGGAACAGATGCTAATGGATGTCAAAGTACGGCTCAAATAACTGTTACGGTTAACAATTGCACCTTACCAACGGCTTCATTCACTGCTTCATCACTAACTATTTGTGAAGGAGATTCTATTGTTTTCACAGACAACAGCTCTAGTTCGTTAACAATTACCGCTTGGTCGTGGACTTTCCCTGGGGGAAATCCTGCAACAGCAAACACGCAAGGGCCTCATACTGTTATTTTCTCAACAGCTGGAACGTATAACATCAACTTACAAGTAACCGATGCAAATGGTTCTAAAGATACTACCATAACTATTTCTGTAACAGCTTGTGCTATTCCTGTTGCTGGAATTGGAATGGACGTAACAAACGGAAAAATATGCAAAAATAGTTGCATAGATTTTTCTTATGCAGGAACAGGAGGGACACCCACTTCTTACAATTGGATTTTTGAAGAAGGAACACCCTCTTCTTCATCAGCTCAAAATCCTGGTTTAGTATGCTGGGGCGATACAACTGGCAGATTTATTGTTACTTTAGAAGTATCTAATGCAAATGGAACTACTTCCATAACGGATACAGTTACCGTGAGCGAATCACCTGTATTGGTTTCAACCCCCGACACATTATTAATTATTGGAAACAATGTTAATTTAACTTCTCAAGCAACTGATAGCTCTGGAAATCCAATTACTGGAGGTTCTTATTTATGGAGTCCATCAACTGATTTATCATGCGTTCTTTGCCAAACAACAACAGTTATTCAACCATTAGATGATGGAACTTATATTGTAACCTATACAGCCGAAAATGGTTGCGTGGTAAATGATACCATTCGTGTGATTATTGATATGCAACTAAACATTGGTGTTCCTAGTGCTTTCACTCCAAATGGTGATGGTAAAAATGATTTCTTGGTTGTGAGAGGTCAATTAGTTATTGAATCATTAAGTTTTTCAATTTATAACCGATACGGACAAGAAATATTTTCTACAACTGATAAAACAAAAGGTTGGGATGGCACACATAATGGAAAAGAACTAAACCCTGGTGTTTTTGTTTATACTGTTAATGCCACTATGATAGATGGTAGCCGTCAACAGTTAAAAGGAAATGTTACTCTAATTAAGTAACTATTAAAAAATTAAACTAAAATACAATGAACAAACAACTCTTTATATTAGGTTTTGGATTACTAATCAGTAGCAACATTGCTCTTGCCCAACAAGACATTCATTTTTCACAATTTTATGCTTCTCCAATGACTATTAACCCAGCTAGTGCTGGTGCTTTTAATGGAGATTTAAGAGGTAGTTTGCTTTACAGAAATCAATGGAGTTCAGTAAGCGAACCATTTACCACTATGGCTGCATCTATTGATATGCCTGTTTTAAAGAAAATGAAAGCAGGAATGTTTGGGTTAGGTCTTAATTTTTATAAAGACGATGCAGGTGATTCTCAATTTTCTACTACCAAATTTAGTTTAGCCTTAGCTTATCATTTAGATATGAGTGGTGGTAAAGGAAAGCATTTTATCTCTGTTGGTTTTCAGGGAGGAAGTATTCAACGCTCCATAGGATTTGGCAATTTAACTTTCAATGATCAATGGAACGGTGTCGATTTTGATCAAAACATAACTACCGCTGACCAATTTAGTGGCTCTAGTGTTTCGGCATTGGATGTCGCAGCAGGAATTCATTGGTTTTATGCTCCTACAGATTTTTCAAGATATTTTGGTGGTATTTCTATGTATCATCTAAATTCTCCTAATGTTGCTTTTAATGATGAAGAAAGTGCTTTACTAAAAAAATACACTTTTCATTTTGGTGCTGAGATAGGAAAAGGTTCTACAACCGCAGCAGTAACCAATAATGGGTTTTCAGTTTTGCCCAACATCATTTATAGTGTTCAGGGACCAAATCGTTATTTTAATTTGGGTGCTGAAGCAAAAATTAGGTTAAAAGACAATTCAAAGTTCACAAACTATCACAACGAAATGTCTATTGCTATTGGTCCATATTTACGTTTTGGTGATGCTGCTTACATCGTTACCCGATTTAACTGGCAAGGCATTTCATTGGGAATTAGTTATGATTTTAACTTATCCGATTTATCTGATGCGACTAATGGAAATGGTGGTTATGAAGTTTTGCTTGGCTATTTTGGTAATTTTGGAGCGAATCCTTCAAGAGGTCATAGTGTAAGGTTTAAATAGTGTCTGCAAGAAAACTACCTTTTTTAACGTCTTTGAAAAGAATTAAGCGAAGCGAATCACGATTACAAAAAAAAACAATAGAAAATAATGAGTAAACTTCCAAAGACGAGGCTTTTGGTATTTTTTTATTTAAGACATCTAATCATAATTTTTTTGTTGAACTACCTTTAGTAATAAAACATGGATTTAAATGGCACGATAAATCAAATGAAATGTGTGGAAAATCATGGTTTTAGGTATAAACTGTTCTAAACTCTTTAAACCATATCATTCAACAAAATAAACTTTAATTACAACGGTCATTCAGAAAGAACCTGTTAATGCGTGGTAATGAGGTATAAAATACCAATAGGAGTAAACTTGAAAGGGAATATAAAAACAAATCAATACGCCAACAACCCCTTCAACGCAGCAGCTACTTTATCTCCATTAGGCAACAAAGTAGCTTCTAATATAGAGTTCAACGGAATAGCAGGCGTATCTATCGAACCAACAATTTCTATAGGAGCATCTAAATCTCGAAAACAGTTTTTCTGAATACGTGCGGCCAATCCAAGTGTAAACGAAGCTTCAACAGATTCTTCGGTAACCAAAAGCACTTTGTTGTGTTTTTTTGTGGCTGCATACATCGCTGCTTCATCCAATGGGTTAAGTGTTCTTAAATCAATAATTTCTACCTGACCGTTGAATTGTTTGGCAGCTTCTAAACTCCAATAAACACCTCTTCCGTAAGTAATAATAACCACACTTTCGCCATTATTAATCTTGTCATCATCAGCTTCAATAACCGTTCTGGCTTTTCCGAAAGGAATAACATATTCTTCATCCGGTTCAACAGTTTTAGCTCCTTCAGTACCTTTTATTTTGCTCCAATACAAGCCTTTATGTTCAAAAATTACTACTGGATTAGGATCGTAATAAGCTGATTTTAGTAAGCCTTTCAAATCTGCACCTGTTGATGGATAAGCTACTTTTACGCCTCTGATGTTGGTAATTACAGATTCTACACTTGAAGAATGGTAAGGACCACCCGAGCCATAAGCTCCGATAGGTACCCTTAAAATCATACTGGCAGGCCATTTTCCGTCAGATAAGTAATAGGAACGACTTAATTCTGTAAACAGTTGGTTAAGTCCTGGCCAAATGTAATCAGCAAACTGAACTTCAACAATAGGTCTTAACCCCACAGCAGCCATTCCAACGGTACTTCCCACAATAAACGCTTCTTGAATAGGCGTGTTAAACACTCTGTTTTCTCCAAATTGTTGAGCCAAGGTAGCCGCCTCACGGAAAACACCGCCTAATCTGCCACCAACATCTTGTCCGTACAACAGACATTCTTTGTGTTTACTCATTAATTCTCTAACGGCAAACAAAGCAGAGTCAACCATTACGGTTTTTTGTTTGCCTGCCGGTTCTCTTACTCCTTTTTCTTCTGTGATTGGAGTAGGAGCAAAACAATGTGTGGTTAAATCTTCCGAAGAAGGATCTTCTTCTTTCAGTGCTGCTTGGTAATCTTTTTCCACCAATTCTTTAGCTTTTCCTTCAATGGCCAACAATTCAAATTTTTGAATGCCCGATTTTTCGGCTAAGGCTTTTAATTTTGGGAAAGGATCTCTTTTAGCAGCTTCTTCTAAATCATCTCTGTACCATTCTTTTCTAACCCCTGATGTGTGGTGATTTAACAAAGGTACTTTAGCGTGTATAATAAAAGGTCGTCTTTCTTTTCTTACAATTTCTATCACTTCAGAAACCGTTTCGTAGGCAGTATCGAACGCAGTACCATCTATGGTTCTTACATCCATGCCTTTAAAACCTTTGGCAAAATGGGTAATATCTTGAGCTCGGGTTTCTTTTGCGTTGGCAGAAATATCCCAATTATTATCTTGAACCAAGTAAATAATGGGTAATTTTTTTAGTACTGCCATTTGGAAAGCTTCAGAAACTTCGCCTTCAGTACAAGAAGCATCTCCTAAGCTGCAAACAACAACTGGATTTTCGCCTTTGTAATCTCCGGCTAAACCTTCTTTTTCTTTGTATTGAAGTCCCATAGCAACACCTGTAGCAGGAATAGCTTGCATACCTGTTGCAGAAGATTGATGCGGTATTTTTGGTTTATCCGCATCGTTTAAACTAGGATGAGAATAATAGGTTCTTCCCCCTGAAAAAGGGTCGTTTTTTTTGGCTAATAATTGTAACATCAGTTGAAAAGGCGTCATGCCAATTCCCAACAAAATACTATCATCTCGGTAATACGGAAAAACAAAATCTTGCGGTTTTAGTTGCATACCCATTGCCAATTGTATGGCTTCGTGTCCACGAGAAGTGGCATGCACATATTTAGCAGTAATTTCTTTGTTGGCTTCATACAATTCGGTGAGTGCTTTAGCGGTACTCATTAACTGAAAAGCTTGTTGTACAATATCTTTAGATAAAATTGTTTTACTTTTTTCTTTTTCTTTTTTTGCTATCGCCATTACTTAAACCTTTTTTTTTACGAATGGTAAAGTTAAGTAAATAGATTTAAAATTTTACTTACTTTTATTCTGGAAGAATTTTGTTGAGTAGGGGTAAAAAGTTTTAAAATATTAACCCGAATTATTCATGGAATTTCGTCATGAAAAGCCAAAACACCAATGAATAAGGGAATCGCAGGGATTTATTTCTGAGGAATTGTTACCCCAATTTTGAGGAGGGCAATGGTCTAGCAGACCATTGAGCCAGTCTTGTGTGTATGCTTTCGAGCATTTCCTTAGACAGCAGGTGGTTTGGGTTTGTAATAGAAATTTTATGAATAATTCGGGTTAACCAAGAAGATGTCTCTCCAGATACTTATCGGGGTAATTTTGCTATCCACCTCAGGTGGAGGTTTCGGTACGACTGACAATAGGATAAATGTGAGGTAAACATTAATTTATATATTACTTATATTTTCCCAATTTAAAAGTTCTCCATTCGAAGTTTTTAATTCATTTTTACCTGTATATATCAAATAACAGTCTTCTTTATTACTATTTGATAGTTTCGAATAATAATGAAGTCCCTTAAAAAAATCAGAGTGGTATGTTTGTGAAGATTTAATTTCAACTGCTTTTACTTTTCCATTTTCTTGTATCAATAAATCTACTTCATTGCCTAAACTATCTCTCCAAAAGTAAATTTGTGGTTTTACACCTTTGTTTATACGCTGTTTAATTACCTCGTTAATTACAAAATTTTCAAAAAGCACCCCTTTAACCCAATGTGTACTTAGCTGTTTTTCATCATCAATTCCTAATAAATTACATACTAATCCTGTGTCGTAGAAATATAATTTAGGTGTTTTAACCAAACGTTTATTAAAATTGTTATGAAAGGGTTGCATTAAATAAATTATAAATGATGTTTCTAAAACGGATACCCATTTTTTAATTGTTTTATGGTCCACTCCAACATTATTACCTATTTCGCTCAAATTGAGCAATTGCCCAGTTCTTCCGGCTAATAACTTTAAAAAAGTTTCGGAACTCCTTAGATGATGGTAGTTAGTTAAATACTCACATTCATAGATTTTATGAGATTTTAAATTTTTGACTATATTAGCCAAATAATTTAAAATTCAAAAATATGAAAAAAGCTGCTCATTATT
>JAHYJH010000165.1 GCA_019429185.1 Vicingaceae bacterium | reverse complement strand
GATTTATTAAACAATAAAGCAACAATAACGGTTGAAATAAAAGCTATTGTACCAAGCCGTCCGCCGTAGCCATTTAAAATCGGCTTAACAATTACAAAGATAACACCGCAAATAAAACTTGCTAATAACAATTCATAATAGTTAAAAATACCCGCTGATGTCATTCCGACAAATGATCCACAATATATTGCAAAACTGTTTTTCTTAAAAGTTAAATAGCCTATGATACCAACTGTCGCTGAAGCAATAATACTGGAAATTGGTAGAAATTGGGTTAATAAATAAGTTAAAAATGCACCCAAAATCGCAAATATAATATCAACATTAATCAACTGTATTTTACTGCTTCCTAATCTTTTCTCTTGAATAAATACTAAATGTATCCCATATATAAATGAAGCAAATAAAATTGAGGAAAAAATATACTCCTTAAGATTATTTGATTCTAAAATAAAATATATAAACATTGATAATAAAAAAACTAAAACTAGCAAAAACCCAAACCATTTTTGATTATTTATTAGTATTGAATTAATTGTACTAGGTACTTTTTGGTTATTTTTATTCATTTAGGAAAAATCGTCCTTTTATTGAGTTTAAAATATTATAACATATACAATTAAATTTTGCTAAAAATAAAAACTGACAGTTGTTCATACTGTCAGTCAGAATTTTATGTATCTAATCCTTTGAAAAAATCTTCTAATTTTTCTTTAAATTCTTTTCTAGTTGTTTTCATCGAGTATTGATTAGAATCAGCCTCTATTAAAACTCTTCTGAATGGTTTATTTGCATAATTATTTTGAGCGTATCCATGAGAGAAGCCGATATGCTTAAACAAATCTTTATTATTGGTCATGGTTTTTAATTCATAAATAATGTCTTCAATATCATTCTTGTCTTTGTTTAGTACAATCAGCAAAAACTCATCTCCGCCCATTCTTATCGGGATTAAATTCTCATATTTGTCAACAATTAATTTGAGTGCATTTGCAAATCTAATTAATAATTGATCTCCAGCTTCATGCCCTAAATAATCATTAAAAAGTTTTAAACCGTCTACATCAAACATAATGAGTGCATAATTATTATAATTTTCTTCGATCTCTGATTCTAAAGTTTCAAAATAGTTACGATTATAGATTTTGGTCATTAAATCATGGGTCATTACGTAATTAAGTTCATAAATATTTTTCTGATTTTCAGTTTCATCAAAAAACAAATAGAATTTCCCTGGATGTTTTAAAAAAGGAAATTTAATATTCTTTTCAAGCATATGCAAATAAGTTTTATTATATTGAAAAGCTTTATCAAGACTTTTTGAGTCTGTGTAAACTATTGTTTTATCAGCAATAATGCGTTTGAAGTCTTCAAAAATTAATCCGTTTTCTACATTTACATTAAATTTTTCTTCCAATTCCTTTGAAACAGTAACAATTAATCCACGATGATCAACTAACAAGTACATTTCTCTCAAGTTATCTAAAATAAAGTCATTGTTGTTAAGTTTTAGAAGTAATTTTAAATCGCGAACACAGAATATCATATAGAGTAATGTAGTTACTAAGACAAATACTACATAAGTGGGATCAATTTTAAACTTAATCACAAATAAATGAATAACATTAGACGCAATACCCAAAACAATAGCTAAAACGATTATTATAAAAGGTATGATATCTTTATCTTTGCGTAAATTTTTAAAAAGTCTTCCAGATATCGATAACAAAGCAATAAATAAGATAGTGTAACAAACACCTGTATGTATATAAAAGTAAACTCCGTGATTAGCTAAACTCACCAACTCATAAGTTAAGTCAGGTCTGGATGTAATTTGTAACATTAGTTGATGGAAATCATTTGTATAAGAAATCGCTAATTCCGCAATTAAAAATATACCAAAAAAGTATTTAAGGAATTTGGGGATTTTTTTACCCAAATAATTCATAATTGCAAAAAAGATGGTTACTGTCATAATATACAATAAGGGATATACAGTTAATGAAGCATAATAAATAAGATATGGATTATTTAAAACATATCTTAATGCTGTTATAAGTGTCCAAAAAAATAAAAAAATACTTAGGTATTTGAAATAAGTATATTTTTTGCTGACATTGAATAAGTCCATCCTTGCCAAAGGCAATATAGATAAAACTACAACAAACATAAATAATAACCAATGTAAAGTACTCATAAAAAACACCACCAAGAATTTTCAGATACTATATTTTAGCATTATTTATATTTTACGACAAGTCACTATTTGTAATTATGATTATAGAACAACTTATTTTTACTAGAACAATATAATTAACAAATAAAAGTCACGCTGATTTTTTCAATGTGACTTTTATTAAGGGAAAGAAAATGTTATTGTGGTTTTTTATTTATATTATTTTTGGCCGTTTCGACTCTTGTTTGATTTCTTTCAACAAATCCTTGATGCATTTCTTCATAATTTTCTTGATACATTTATCTTAAACATTCGATATTTAGTTGAGAATTTGTGCCTTATTAAACTGCTTCTTGATGTTCTTGAACTCTTAATCTTAAAGTTTCAACTATATCATCTTTAATTGCTAGTTTTATTTCTAAAGATAGGTAATTATAATCTGAGTATTCACTGTCATTTGATTGCGCACAGGCAAATAAATCGGTTGATGCAAAAACTATTGTTAACACTAAGAGAATTTTTTTTATAATACTAACCCCTTTTCTCTTTTCATTTATATATACGCTTGAAACAGCTATATTATTAGGAAATACTTTTTTAAAATCAAAACATTATGGTATACTTAAACAAAAAGATGGAGGTTAACTATATGAGAGTTGCTATTTATGGAGCAGGTGGTATGGGAACTGTATTGGGGGCTTATATTGCCAAAGCCGGATATGATATCGATCTAATTAATCGGAATAAACCACATATTGAGGAATTAAAGAAAAAAGGTGCAAAAATAATCGGCAATATTAACTTTGTTCAGCAAGTAAATGCTTATCTACCTGAAGAAATGTCAGGTAAATATGACATTATTTTACTGATGACTAAACAAAAATATAATCAAGAAACCATGGAATATCTCCTCCCTTTTTTAAATGAAGATTCTTTAGTTTGTACAATGCAAAATGGTTTACCCGAATTATCAGTCGCTAATGTAATCGGTGATAATCGAACATGTGGTTGCACTATGAGTTGGGGTGCATCTTTTAAAGGTGAAGGAATTAGTGAATTAACATCTAAAGCTGACCGTGATACTCTAACTTTTAGCATAGGTAAGTATGCGAACAATAATCAAGTTTTATTTGACTACATTGTGGAAATACTAAATTCTATGGGCGAAGTTAAGATAGAAGAAAACTTTATCGGTGCTAGGTGGGCAAAGTTATTAATTAACTCAGCTTTTAGTGGCTTATCAGTTGTAACAGGTTTAACCTTTGGAGAGTTGACAAAAAATAAAGAAACTCGATTGTTAGCCTTAAAAATAATAAAAGAAGGTATCGAAGTAGCAAAAGAAAGCAATATTAAAATAGAGCCCTTACAAGGAAAAGATATTGTAAAGCTAATTGATTATAATTCAAAATTGAGAATGAAAATTAGTTTATTTCTTATTCCAATCGCAATGAAGAAACATAAACAAATTAAGTCAAGTATGCTCAGAGATTTATCACAAGGTAGATTAACTGAAATTGATGCAATTAACGGCGTGGTTTCAGAATTCGGAAAAAAAGCCAAAGTTGAAACTCCCATAAATGATAAAATTGTCGATATCGTGCATAAAATAGAATCCAAAGAAATTAATGTTAATATAGGCAATATAAACTTGTTAAAAGATTTTTTTTAAAAAAAGGAAAGGACTAAATTGTCTTTTCCTTTTTATCATTTAACATTTTAATACCCATACTACTTAATTGATAAGAACCTCTTTCAATTCTCTCAAACCAACCATAATAGTTTTTTTGCAAAATGGAATTTACGTTGTCTATACCAGTAATCTCACGCAATTCTTTTGGTGATATCCCTGGCTTATTCATTAATATCATCGCTAAAACAGTAACTTTTTCACGATATACAGTCATTCTTATACCTTTAATCCCGCCAATATTCTCATTGCTTTTTAGATTATTAAAAATACTGACTATTTGTTGTTTTTTCTTAACGTTACGCTTCTTATTTAATTCTAGATTATATTCTTTTGGTTCAATAATAACTTCGAAAGTGTTATTGTCAACAATAATTAAACCTATTTCCAAACGTTTCAAAAGTTGTTTAAACTGGTTCATGTTCCTTCGATGTTGCTTAACTGCGATTTTAGGAATCGCAATAAAAACATCATCAGCAATTTTCTGTCTTTCAATTGCTTGATATATGAGTTTTAATGTTATTTGATTCTTGAGTTCAACCGCAATAACATAGTCTTTTTTTATAGCTAAAACATCAATAGAACCTATTTCGCCTTTAACTTTAAAACCTTGCTGTTCTAAATAGTTCTTAACCGGATTGAATAGTTCGGTTTCTAACATTTTTTTCTCCTCTTTTAATATCTAATTATCTAAAGAACATTGTTTGTTATCAATAAGTTTTTTAAAACTTAAGTTTTTACAATAATTTACTATTTAATAAACTTGTTTTAAAAATGCAAATATTGCCAAAACCTTTATGTTTATTATGCTTTTTATCCTATTTACCATTTTATTATAAAACTAGTTGTGATATAATACAACCGTCTAGAACCATATAATTTTGTTATTTTAAAGGAGATTTTATAATGAATGATATTTATCAAAAATTAAACAAAGACTATCTAATTGACGAACTTTTAGAAAGTATTGTTAACATTCCTGGAGAAGCTTTATTTAAATTTATCGAAAGTTTGGATATTAATATTCCTAGGTCAATTCGCTTTAATTCTTTACAAAAAATTTTATTTCCAATCCTTCAAGAAGAGTATGATGAATTGCTTAAGCATGAAAGTAGTTCTGAGGGGCCTGAAAGACTTGAAGAATCAAGAAGGCAGACTAGATTAAGGTGGATAGATTCTTTTTCAGAAACTCAATTCGAGAATGAGTTGTATAGATATAATAAAAGAGAAATAGATCTTAAATATTTAATGGAAT
>JAHYJH010000164.1 GCA_019429185.1 Vicingaceae bacterium | reverse complement strand
TATTTTTGTTTTTTAGATTAACAAATATAAACAAGGTTTCATTCTTTTTCTTACTTCATTTCGCTACGCTCCATTTCGTAAGAAAAAGAATGAAAATAGGGAACAACGTAGTGAAACTAATCATTAACAGATATTTATTTTAACGAAAATTTTGTTTTTCCTATATCCACACCATCAGCATAAACCTCAACATTATATTCGCCTACAGGAAATTCATCGGTTTTAAGCCAATCAATAGTAACGCTCATGTCATCATTTTGATAATCAATTTCTTTTTTAGCAGAATATAATCCTCTTACTCCATTAAAATCAAATTTATTAGAATCGTCTGTTTTTTCTGAAAGCACCCTCCCATCAGGAGTTAAAATGCGTACATAAATCCATTTTTTTCCTGGGATAGTGATGGTATTTTTTTGTAGGGTAAATGAAGTTCTAATTTTGTCAATTTTTTTAGCTCTATCATTTTCTTTTCCTGTGTTATCGCTTTTAACCTTAATGCCCGAAACTGTTAATCCTTGAGTTTTTAAATAGGAGGCAACAGTTACAATACCTGATAAGTTTTCATTTTTATCTACCAGTTCTTTGGTTTTTTGTTGCTCATCGGTAAGTTTTGTTTTAACCTCTTTGTTTTCTTCGGTAAGTTTGTTGTTGAGTTGGTTAAGTGAATCTATTTGTACCACAAAACCCTGCATAATTTTCCGAAGCGATTCAGTTTCTTTTTTAAGTTGATGAATCGTCCAATCTTTTCCTTTGGCTTTTTTTAGTAATTCTTCAATTTTTTCTTTTTCGGCAGTTAATTCAGCACTTAATTCTTGATTGTTGGTTTCCAAATCATCATATTTTGCCAACATTTCTTCCAGCTCTGCTTGAATTTGATTACGCTCAGTGGAAACTTCTGTGTAAGCAATTTCTCCTGTTTCAATTGATTTTTGAAGCTCTAAGTTTTGCCAAATTAAATATCCACAAAAACAGAGAAGCAACACAATTAGCACAACTAATAATTTATTTGTTTTGTTTCCTTTCGATTTTGTTGCAGATGAAGTCATTTCTTTGTTTTCCATAATAAATAAATGTTACAATTTAGTTTCAAAATTAATTGGATTTGTTTTGATGTTTAACACAATATGACAAAGTTATACATAGAATATTGTGCATAAAAAAGGTTCCTATAAAGGAACCTTTTTTTATTTGGAATTAGTCCCGATAGTTCCGATAGCTATCGGAATCAGGATTAGTTTATTAGAACAAATTTTACGGGTAAATTAAACGATACATTCACTGCTTTGCCTCTTTGTTTGCCAGGAATCCAATCGGGCATTGCATTGATTACCCTAAGTGCTTCTTTATCTAAATACTCACTAACTCCACGCTCAATTTTAGCGTTTTTAACTTTTCCATCTTTTCCAACCACAAAACTCACCCAAACAGTACCTTGATTTCCTAATTTTTTTTCAATTTCAGGATATTTCGTATTGGTTATCAAGTAACGCAACATTTCTTTTTCGCCACCAATAAACTCAGGCATATCTTCTACAATAGTGAAGGTTTTATTTGGATCTTCGGTTTCAACAGAAATGATATCGGGAACGAAAGGTTTAACTATTACATCTATTGGTTCTTCTTCTATTGGTTCTGTTTTGTCGATTGGAACTACTTTGAAAACAGTTGCCGACAAACGAGTTGTGCGTTCTATTTTTGGTGCTGGTTTATCTGGAATTTGGTAAGTTACAGGTGGAATTTCAATAGGGTCATCATCAATTATTGTAATTCCAGGTAATTTTTTAATCGAATAACTTGTAGTCCATTCAAATGCTAAAAAGGTAAGCGTGCAACTAATGATTATACCAAATTGAAAAAATAACACGCTTAATCTTTCAACTTTTTTGGTTTTTTCTTGAAAATGATTCACAACTATACAATTTAGAGGGTTTATAAAAAAAATTAAATTGAGTAGTTTTACATCATAAATAAAGTGTTGGTTATGATAGTATAACTCACTATTTTTCGTTTTAGTGTTTAGATGTATAAAATAATTTTATTCCATAAAAAATGTCAATCAAAATAATTAGTTTAATCATGGCTCTCTCCTTCGTTTTTATTAATTGTAAAAACAAGGAACAAACAGCAAACAATAAACCCAAAGAAGTGACTAAAAAAGACACCAGTTTAAAATATTGCGTTGGAAAAGGCGGTGGCTTCACTGGAGCTTATGATGAGTTTATACTTTACGAAAATGGCAACGTGTATAAAAGAGATTTTACTTATAATCGGGATGTTTTTAGAAAGCAACTCACAGACATTGAACGAGATTATTTTTTAGAAAAAATAAACGAAATGGGTTTGGAAGGTATGGATATTAACCAACCCGGAAATATGAGTTATTATTTAGAAATAAAACAAGGAGAGCAAAGTATCAATAAAATTATATGGGGTGCTCACTCCTACTATCCCGATAAAAAATTAGAAGCATTTCATAAAGAATTTTTTGAGAAATTGGCTAGCTTAGAATAGTGTAACAATGTAACAATGTAATAATGTAATAATGTAACAATGTAACAATGTAACAATGTAACAATGTAACAATGTAATAATGTAATAATGTACCAATGTAATAATTAACTAATAACCTAATGAACATTACAAACCTTCTACTGTTAATCATCTTTTCAACACTATTGCTTTCGTGCAGCAACAATGGAAAATCGCAACAAAAAACAACAAATTCTATGCAAACAACCACACACAAATTTACCAACAGTTTAATTAAAGAAACCAGTCCTTATTTGTTGCAACATGCGCACAACCCTGTTAATTGGTATGCTTGGAACGATGAAACATTGGCTAAAGCAAAAAAGGAAAACAAACTTTTGCTCATAAGCATAGGTTATTCGGCTTGCCATTGGTGCCATGTGATGGAACACGAATCGTTTGAAAATGAAGAAGTAGCAAAATTAATGAACGAACATTTTATTTGTATAAAAATAGACAGAGAAGAACGCCCCGATATTGACCAAATTTATATGAATGCTATTCAATTAATGACAGGAAGTGGTGGTTGGCCCCTCAACTGTTTTGCATTACCAACAGGCGAGCCTTTTTATGGCGGAACGTATTTTCAAAAAAAACAATGGATGTATGTGTTAGAACAAGTGGCTAACGAATACAAAACAAACCCTCAAAAGGTTTTTGATTATGCCCATGAACTTACTGAAGGGATTAAAAAAAGCGAATTATTGCCAAAAGTGGAAAACGAACATCCGTTTTCGATGGAAATTATTGAAACAAGCGTGCTACGTTTTCTTAAAAATATTGATTTAGAAGATGGTGGACAAAACCGAGTTCCAAAATTCCCGATGCCTAACAATTATGAGTTTTTACTTAATTATTATTATCACACAAAAAATAATGAAGCCTTAAATGCTGTAAATCTTACCCTTACAAAAATGGCTTATGGTGGAATTTACGATCAAATTGGAGGTGGTTTTGCACGCTATTCAACCGATGCGTATTGGAAAGTGCCTCACTTTGAAAAAATGCTTTATGACAATGCTCAACTTGTAAGTTTATACAGCAAAGCCTATCAATTAACTAAAAATGAGTTGTATAAAAATGTAGTTTACCAAACATTGGGTTTTATTAACAGCGAAATGACAGCCAAAAACGGAGCTTTTTATTCTGCCTTAGATGCTGATAGCGAAGGAGAAGAAGGAAAATATTATGTATGGAACAAAGCAGAACTCCAACAATTATTAAAAAACGATTTTGATGTGATGGTAGATTTCTATAACATTAATGCGAAAGGAAAATGGGAAGGAAACTACATTTTGTTGCGTTCAGAAAATGATGAAACAATTGCAAAAAAACATAATCTATCGGTAGAAGAACTACAAAAAATAGTAAACAAAAGCAATGTTACACTACTTTCGGTACGAGAAAAAAGAATAAAACCAGGTTTAGATGATAAAACACTAACCTCTTGGAACGCATTAATGTTAAAAGGATATGTTGATGCTTATAACACTTTTGGAGAAAAAACATTTTTAGATGCAGCACTTAAAAATGCTTCTTTTATTATTGAAAATCAATTGCGAAAAGATGGCGGATTAAACCATAATTATAAAAATGGAACAAGCAATTTAGATGGTTATTTAGAAGATTATTCGTTTACCATAGAAGCATTTATTGCTCTATATGAAGCCACATTTAACGAAAAATGGTTAAACACAGCAAATCATTTAATGAAATACAGCATTGCTCATTTTTATGATGATGAAACAGGATTTTTCTTTTTCACTTCCAACAACGCCAAAGGATTAATTGCTCGAAAAATGGAGCTTTCCGATAATGTTATTCCAGCATCTAATTCAAGCATAGCCAAAGGATTATTTTTGTTAGGCGAATATTTTTATGACGAAAATTACAGCAAAAAAGCCGAACAAATGCTCAAAAACATAGAAAACCAACTACCACAATACATTGGTGGTTATTCCAATTGGGCAATGCTGTATTTAAACAACACACATTCTTTTTATGAAATAGCTATTTCGGGAAAAAATGCGTTAGAAAAAAGAAAAGAAATGAGTTCAATTTTTATACCTAATAAACTATTAGTTGGAAGCCAAAACGAAAGTAATTTACCTTTATTAAAAGATAAATTTTCGGAAAAAACTTTAATTTATGTGTGTTACAACAAGGCTTGCCAAAAACCAGTTGAAACGGTTGAGGAAGCGTTAGGGCAAATGAGGTAAAGGTTAAACAATTAATATTATAACGAGCCATGCTAAAAAGTTTAACACACAGGAGAATGATTACAGGCGACTTCCATCCCGATAATTCCGATTCCGATAAAAAACAATCAAGTAAAACGAGTTCATGAACGGAACAAAGTGAGTTCGCGAACCAAACAAAGTGAGCTCACTCACACTTATAAAAAAAATAAGCAAAAGTGAGTAATACCGATAAAAACAAATAGACAACTATGAATAGTACAATAGTACATTAATTAATGTCTGTCTATAAAGTCGAGAGGCTGAACTGTAAAGTTCAACCCCGATAGTTATCAACGATTTTATTGAGGGATTAAATCTTACACTACTTGAATCTAAAATCAAGTTTGTAATTGTATAGCCACGGAATATGTGGGTCAATACCATTCTGTATCAATTTAGCTGGCAA
>JAHYJH010000163.1 GCA_019429185.1 Vicingaceae bacterium | reverse complement strand
AACGCTTTAGCGTTTATTAATCTGTGTAAATTAGTGTAATCTGTGGTAAAAAAAAGAAAAATAGTTTCAAATAATTTAAAATTTAATGATTTTGTAAATAATTATGATACAGCAACTTAAAAATTACCTCATTGCGAACGAAACGCAGAGAAGTGAAGCCAATCTGCTTCTAATAAGATGAAAGTTAAGCAGTTTCTATCTTTCCCCCAACCGCTCTTTTAAAAAAATTATTTCTTCTTGCAGTTTATTAATTTTATTATCCTGATTTTCAATTAATTGTTTTAACAATGGTATTGTTTTGTCATTAAATTCCCCGTTTAAATTAATATCTTGAGCTTCTTTGGTTTCATCAATTAAATCCCAAGCAGTTAGATCTAAAATCAGGGCTATTTTTTTAATTTTTTCCAAATTCAACTGCGTATCGCCACGCTCAATTTTTGAATAGGCTTTTTGAGAAACTCCCAATTTATCTGCAATAAAAGCTTGCGAAAAACCGTTGATTTTTCTTAGTTCTTTTATTTTTATGTGTATCTTTTTATTCATTTTTCACAAAAATAGATAATATTTTCATAATAGAACCAAAAGTTCTAAATAATTTTATATTTTTGTAAAAAAATTTGTTAGTAATTTAAAATTCATCAACTTATGGTACAAAAGTACAGTCAGCTTACTAAAGCACATCAATTGATAAAAAAACAAATTAAAGGCACACCAGAGGAAATTGCCAAACGTATAGATTTATCAAAAAGTAGTTTCTATAACTATATGGAAGAGTTAAAACAACTTGGGGCAGAAATTAAATATTGCCGAACGTGCCAATGTTTTAAATACACCAACAACTTTAAACTAAAAGTTACCATCGAAACCAACGAAATGACAAAAATATTAGGCGGACAACAAAATAACTTTCAAGTAGTTGATTTTAAAAACGATAAATTATTTTTTGATAAAAAAGAGGAATTTTTTTAAATTAATTGCTTCCGTCCAGAAAAATTGGACGGAAGAATATTTAATTTGTACTTGTTAAATAAGTTCGAACGCTTTAACAAAAACAATTAAAACCCAATTAAGGGAAATTATTAATTAAAAATTTAAAATTATGAAAAAGTTAGAAAGTTTAGAAAACTTTAAAAAAAATCAATTAAGTGTAAGTCACTTAGGAAAAATTACTGGAGGAGATAATTCAGGTGGTGGTTCTGCTTGTTTAGATGGAGGATCTGGAACAGGTTGCTATAGCTATTCATCCGATTTTACATATACTAATGCTTACGGTAACGAAATAACGCATTATAGCAACATGGAAGAATCTGATGATTTCTCGACAGACCCTTCTACTCCTGGGAGTCCAACACCATTACCAGCTAAATTTGGGTAATTATTAATTAATGAGATGTTATGATTTATTGAATTATAACATCTCTTTTTTTGCAGAACAATGAAAAAAATGTTTTTAATCGTATTAATCGGAGTGTCTAATTTACTGCAAGCACAAATGTCTGATTCGCTTTTAATGTATTATACTTACATTAATGCAGCAGAATCAGCTATTTGCGATAGTAATTATAATGAAGCCGAGAAGTTGTACAATTTAGGGTTTAAGCATAAAAAAAATCCATTTTCAATAGATGTTTACAATTTATCACTTGTATATGCTATACAAAAGAATTATAAAATGGTTTATGAGCATTTAAAAACATTAGTGAATCTTAGTTACCCTGTTTCTGATTATGAAAATGAAACTGTTTTTAAAATATTTAAGGGGTTTTACAAATCAAAGTATGGTAAACGTATGATTAAATATGCTAAAAACCCAACTTTTAGTTATAATGTAGATTTACGAGCAAAATATGATTCACTTCGGGTTGTAGATCAGTATTTTAGAAAAAAACCAGGAAGTTATAAACTGTATAGTGATACTATTTATAAGATAGATGTTTCCAATGTAGCGTTGATGTATAAATTAATTGAAAAATATGGTTTTCCCAGCGAAGATTTAGTAGGCACTAATTCTGGATTCTCTTACAAACCATTTGATATAATAATTAGACACAATCATCCTAATACGAATAAACCAATAACGTATGATTTTCATGACATGTTACTTAAAGCCATCCAATCAGGAGCTATTAATAATGGAAAAGGGGCAAGTTTAATAGAACTTAATGCAGGTTATAGTTATTATGGAATTATGTCTTTTGGAACTATTTATCATTACAGAATTGCACCCATTGAGTTTTATGTTCCGAAACCCGATGAGGGAGTTTATGGATATTATCCAATAAAAAATGAGGATAAAGAATTAATTCAAGAACTTAACAAAAAAAGAAAAGAAATAGGGTTGCCAACAATAGAAGAAAAAAGAAAAGCATTTAGGTTGTTCAATGCTCCTTTTAATTTACATGATGGTGAAATGGTTGGGTTTGATTTAACAAAAGAACAATATGAAGATGTATTAGAAAAAATAATTTTAATAAAATACCAATGATATTAATTGTTTCTAATAATAAAGAAAAATCAACATCAGATGTTATTGAATGGCTCTTATATTATGGCGTAGAGTTTGAGTTAATTAGTAAAACAAAGCCAATTACTATAAATTATAGCAATAGAAATGGTATTGAAATTAAAACAAGTAATAGAAAGACAATTAACTTCAAAGATGTAAAATCATTCTGGTACAGAAGAGGTAAATTTTACGCTGCCAATAAGATTTACCAAGATGTTACTAATTATATTGTAAATCATGAACTAGAAGAATGGAATAAAATTAATGAGTTATTGATGCTTTTCCTCAAAGCGAAGAAAGGAATCGGTAGTTACTTTGTTAATGATATTAATAAAAACTATGTATTACATATAGCTTCCACAGTTGGATTAAAAACACCGAAAACATTGATAACTAATTCAAAAAAGGACGTAATAGCTTTTTTTGGAAAAGAGAGAATAATAAACAAAACAATTGCAGATGTTATGTCGTTGAAGGAAAATAATAAATTTTATACCAACAAAACAATTGAAATAAAAGCAAAATTATTATCAACTAATTTTTATCCAAGTTTATTTCAGGAGTTGTTAGAAAAAAAATACGAATTAAGAGTGTTTTATCTTAAAGGTATGTTTTATTCTTGTGCTATTTTTTCTCAATCAAATGAAAAAACGATGATAGATTTCAGAAATTATGATTATCAAAAGCCAAACAGATATGTTCCTTTTTCACTACCAGTAGAAATAAAAAAGAAATTAGAGTTATTAATGAAAAAAATTAAACTAGACACAGGTTCAATAGACATCATAGTAACCCCTGCCAATGAATTTTATTTTTTAGAAGTGAATCCAGTAGGGCAATTTGGTATGGTTTCAACAACTTGTAATTATTACCTTGAAAAAGTTATTGCTGAAACATTGATGAATTAAAATAGATAGTAATTACAGATGAAACGAGCCACGCTAAAAAGTTTAGCACACAGGAGAATGATTATAGGCGACTTCCATGTGTCCGAAAAAAACAATAAAATAATCACATGAAAAAAGATAAAAATCAATTGCTGTTAGAAGCAAGTTTGAAAAAAAAAGCTAACCAATTTTCTATTCCTTTACAGAATGTCGTAGCTTCAAACTTAAAAAAATTACTCAAAAACAGTATAAAAGAAAAAGTAATTGAAATAAATGATTTTCAAACAAGCAGTTATCCTGTTAAATCCTTATATAAACCTATATCAAGGTTAATAGATTATGACAATGAATAAAAAATATTTTAAATTATATGCCTGTTGTGTTTTAGTTAATGGCACTAAAAGAGCAGGCATTTGCGATTTGCAAAGAAGTGCTTTTGAATCAATTCCTTTGAGCTTATATCATTTTTTAAATGAACATAAAAACATATCTTACAATGATATTTTAAGCAATTATCCAGTAGGTAACAAGAAGATTATTGATGAGTATTATAGTTGGTTAATTACTAAAGAATTTGGTTTTTGGTGTGATGAGTCAGATTTTACTAATTTTATTGAGATGGATTGTGATTTTCATATCCCTTCAGAAGTTTCTAATGCAATTATAGATATTGATAAAGCAAACATTAGTCATTATAATAAAATTATAATGGAACTCATTCAATTATCAGTTCCCCATATTGAAATTCATTCATTTATAAAAGTTGATTTAAGTTTTTTTCAAAAATTAATTAAAAAATGTTCAGGAACAAGGGTTAAGTCTGTTGATATTATTACTCCATATATTGACAAAAAGTATGATTTTTCTGAAGAAATAATTATAAAAAAAGAATGGGGAATGAGATTAAATACTATCACATTTTATAACTCTCCAAACAATGATGTTATTGAAACAATGATGGGGCTTACTAGATTTATATTTATAAAGAGAAACATATTTAGTAGTAATTGTTGTGGTAATGTTTCATCAAAATATTTTACCATAAATACTTCTGCTTATACCGAATCGCTGAAATTTAACACCTGCCTTAACCGAAAAATATCCATAGATGTAAATGGAGAAATCAAAAATTGCCCAAGTATACAAAAAAGTTATGGAAATATTAAGGATACAACATTAAAAGAGGCGTTATCAAAAAATGGGTTTAAAGATTTATGGGATATTAAAAAAGATGACATAAAAGTTTGCCAGGATTGTGAATTTCGCCATATATGTACCGATTGTCGTGCATATATAGATAATCCAAACGATATTTATTCTCGACCAGCAAAATGTAATTATAATCCATATCAGGCAAAATGGAAAGGAGAAGAAGGATATATTCCAGTTATAGCAATGTCTAAGGAAGAAATAGAAAGTATTAAAACAGAAAATGCTTAAAACTTTCCCCTTTTTCCACCAACCCGATGCCATGGATTGCGGACCAACCTGCCTCCGCATTATTGCCAAACACTATGGCAGAAGTATTTCCTTACCTAAACTACGCCAATTATCTGAAACCACTCGGGAGGGAAGTAGTTTAAAAACCATTTCTAACGCAGCTGAAAAAATTGGTTTTAAAACTTTAGGAGTAAAAGTAAATTTTGAGAAATTAGTAACAGATGCTCCATTGCCCTGTATTGTACATTGGAGGCAGCAGCATTTTGTGGTGGTTTACGCCATTAAAAAGAAAAGCTCGTTTTTATCGTCATTGCGAGGCACGAAGCAATCTGCTAATAACGAGCAGATTGCTTCGGGTTGCCAACCCACTTTCATTTCAAACCCTCGCAATGACGGTAGGTTGG